>JANQHG010000130.1 GCA_028277115.1 Azospirillaceae bacterium | reverse complement strand
CGGCCAGGAGGCGGCGGGCATCGTGTCGGCCAACCGCGGCGCCTTCCACCTGCACCACGGGCTCGGCCAAGTCTCGGACCATTTCAGCGCCGCCCCGGTGATCGCGCAGCTGCCGGGCCGGGCCGCGATCGGCCATGTCCGCTATGCGACCACCGGCCGGACCAACTCGCGCAACATCCAGCCCTTGTTTGCCGAGCTCGCGTTCGGCGGCTTTGCGCTCGCCCACAACGGCAACCTGACCAACGCCCAGCTGTTGCGCAACCAACTGGTCGGCCGCGGCTGCCTGTTCCAATCGACCACCGACACCGAGGTGATCGTCCATCTGATGGCGACCGCACGCGGCCGCGCGCCGATCGACCGGATGATCGAGGCGCTGCACCAGGTCGACGGCGCCTATTCGCTGGTCGCGCTGATCGACGGCGCGGTGATCGGGGTGCGTGACCCGAGGGGAGTGCGCCCGCTGGTGCTCGGCCGGCTCGGCCGGAGCCATATTCTGGCGAGCGAAACTTGCGCGCTCGACATCATCGGCGCCGAGTTGGTGCGCGACGTCACACCGGGCGAACTGGTGATCCTCGACGACGCCGGGGTCCACAGCCTGCGCCCGTTCCAGCCGCAGCCGCAGCGCTTTTGCATCTTCGAGTATATCTATTTCGCGCGGCCCGACAGCGTGATCGAGGGCCGCTCGGTCTACGACAAGCGCCGGCGGATCGGCATGGAGCTGGCGCGCGAAGCGCCGGCCGAGGCCGACCTGGTGGTGCCGGTGCCCGACAGCGGCGTGCCGGCGGCGATCGGCTACGCCGCCGAGAGCCGGTTTGCCTTCGAGCTCGGGATCATCCGCAACCACTATGTCGGCCGCACCTTCATCGAGCCGACCGAGCGGATCCGCCACCTCGGGGTCAAGCTCAAGCACAATGCCAACCGCCGGCTGATCGACGGCCAGCGGCTGGTCTTGGTCGATGACTCGATCGTGCGCGGCACCACCTCGAAGAAGATCGTCGAGATGGTGCGCGCCGCCGGCGCGCGCGAGGTCCACATGCGGGTGTCGAGCCCGCCGACCATGCACCCGTGCTATTACGGCATCGACACGCCGGAAGAGGACAAGCTGTTGGCGCACCGGATGTCGGTCGAACAAATGCGCCAACACATCTGCGCCGACAGCTTGGCGTTCATTTCGATCGACGGCCTCTACCGCGCGGTCGGCGAGACCGGCCGCGACGCTGAGCGCCCGCAGTACTGCGACGCCTGCTTCACCGGCGCCTACCCGATCCCGCTCGCCGACCGCGACTCCGGCGCCGGCACCGGCCAGCCGCGCCGCCTGTTGATCGCGTGAGGCGGCGTGCGCGCGGGGGCGCGTGCAATCTGGGTATGTCAACGCATCGGTTACCAAGAACGTGGTCGAGGACTGCCGCCGCCTTGGTGATCGGAGTTTCACGAAACGGATGTCATACGACATCCGGTTGGACCGTTCCGTTTGGTTGGAGCAACGCCGGTCGGTCGGGGCCGCAAACTGAACCGCCGATGTTGGGGCGATCGGCCCCCACCGGCGATGCCAACAGGCAGACCGGGCCGGCCGATTGCCCCAACAGGATCGGTGAACAGTTTTTTCAGGCGTGGATAACCGGAACCAAACAATCGGATTTGGTATGAGACCTTTGACCCGCCAGCGTCAAGGCCGCTCGAGCCACATCCAGCGGGTGCGGTGGATGTCCTCGACATTGTCCTCATAGCCCTTGAGCGCGGTCGACACCAGGTTCAACGAGACATAATAGTACAGCGGGATGTACGGCAAATCGCGCAACAGCATCGCCTCGGCGTCGCGCAGGAGGCCTGCCCGGCGGTCACGGTCGAGCCCGGCCGCCGCGGCTTCGTCCATCACCAAGTCGTAGTCCGGGTTGCGATAGCCCGCGTAATTGACCGGCCCGGCCGAGGATTCGCCGAGGTAAAGGAAGCTCTGGGCGTCGTTGTAGTCTGCGACCCAGCCGGCGCGGCCGATGTCGTAGCTGCGCTGCTGCAGGTTTTGGTAGTGGACCGCGACCTCCTGGCTCTTCAGCTCGACCGTGACCGGCAAACGTTCGGACCACATCGCCGCGGCCGCAATCGCGATCTTGCGGTGGTTCTCCCCGACATTGAAGCTGAGCGTGACGCTGAGCGGGGTCTCGCGGCTGTAGCCGGCCGCGGCCATCAACGCCTGCGCCTCGGCGATCCGCTCGGCCATCGGGCGGTCGGCGAAATCGACCCGGGCGGCCTCGTAGTCGCGGGTGCCCGGCGGCACCAGCCCGGTCGCCGGCGCCTCGCCGACGCCGCGGATGCGGTCGGTGATGATCCGGCGATCGATCACCAGCGCCAACGCCCGGCGCACCCGCACGTCGGCCAGCGCCTGGCGGCTGAGGTTGAGCGTGTAGTAGTACGTGCCGAGAAACGGCGCGACCCGGGTCTGGTCCGGCAGATTGTCCGCGAGCCAGCGATACTGGCTCGACGGGAAATCGGGGAACAGATCGACCTCGCCGGCGCGAAAGCGCAGCACGCCCTGGGCCGGGTCTTCGATCGTGTGATAGACCACCCGGTCGATCCGCACCGCGTCGGCGTCGTAATAGTGCGGGTTTTTGACCAGCGTGACCCGGGATTGCGGCACCCGCTCGGCCAGTCGGTAGGGGCCGTTCGAGATGAACTGCCGCGGATCGGTCCAGCGGTCGCCCGCGCGCGCAATCAGCCGGCGCGGCACCGGGAACGCCGAGAAATGCTTCAACTGCGCCAGGAAATGCGCGGTCGGGTGGCTCAAGATCACCAGCAAGGTCACGGGGCCGAGCGCCTTCACCCCGACCGCGTAGCGGTGCCGGCTGCGGCCGCTGTTGAATTCCTCGGCCCCGGCGATCGGATAGAACAGCGAGGCATACTGCGCCCCGGTGCGCGGGTCGAGCGCGCGCTGGAACGCGAACTCGAAGTCGTAGGCGGTGACCTGGTCGCCGTTCGACCAACGCGCGTCCTCGCGCAAGGTGAAGGTGTAGACCCGGCGGTCCTCGCTGATCTCCCAAGACTTGGCCTGACCTGGGATCGGGCGCGCATGGGCGTCTTCGGTGATCAGGCCTTCGAACAAATCACCGATGATCCGATTTTCCCAGTCGCCGGTGATCTTGTGCGGGTCGAGCGAGCTCAAGTCGCCGTCATTGCCGCGGTGGAACACCATCTCGGCGGCCGCGCCGCCGACCCCGACGCACGAAACGACCGCGGCGACGGCCGCCGCCGTCGCCCGTCGCCACCTAACGCCGATACCCATGCCTGTCACCCGTTGCCGTCGTTCTGGGATGCGGGGCGCGCGCGTCCCCGTGCGGCCGGGGCGGGTTACCCGCGGAGAAGGGAAAATCGCCGATCGATCGACGTCACCCGACCAACTCGGGCGTGCGGGCGTCGGCCGCCTCGCCGCCGTCGTCGCGACCGGGCGGCGGTTCCGGATACTCGAAAATCGGCCGGCCGTCGGCGCCGATCGCGACCCGGACCAAGCCGCCCGAGGTGAGCCGGCCGAACAAAAGCTCCTCGGCCAACGGCTTCTTGATGTGCTCCTGGATCACCCGGCCGAGCGGCCGGGCGCCGAACAGCGGGTCGTAGCCCTTGCGCGCGAGCCAGGCGCGCGCCGCCTCACTCAGCTCAATGGTGACGCCGCGGTCGGCGAGCTGGGCCTCGAGCTGGATCACGAACTTGTCAACCACCTTGGCGATCACTTCGGGCGACAGAGCCTTGAACTGGATCATCGCGTCCAGTCGGTTGCGGAACTCGGGCGTGAACATCTTCTCAATCGCCTCGAGATCGTCGCCGACCCGGACCGCGCGCTCGAACCCGACCGCCGGGCGCGCCATGTCCGCCGCCCCGGCATTGGTGGTCATGATCAAGATCACGTTGCGGAAATCGACCGACTTGCCGTTGTGGTCGGTCAGCTGGCCGTGGTCCATGACCTGCAACAGGATGTTGAACAGGTCGGGATGGGCCTTTTCGATCTCGTCCAACAACAGCACGCAGTGCGGGTGCTGATCGACCGCGTCGGTCAGAAGCCCGCCCTGGTCGAAGCCGACATAGCCGGGCGGCGCGCCGATCAGCCGCGACACCGTGTGGCGTTCCATATACTCCGACATGTCGAACCGGGTCAGCGTGATGCCGAGCGAGTTGGCGAGCTGGCGCGCGACCTCGGTCTTGCCGACCCCGGTCGGGCCGGCGAACAGGTACGCGCCGATCGGTTTTTCCGGTTCGCGCAAGCCGGCGCGGGCAAGCTTGATCGCGGTCGCGAGCGCGGCGATCGCCTCGTCCTGGCCGAACACCAGCGTCTTTAAGTCGCGCTCGAGCGACAACAGCGCCTCGCGGTCGTCGCGGCTGACGCTTTTCGGCGGGATCCGGGCGATCTTGGCGATCACCGTCTCCACATCATCGACCGAGACGGTCTTCTTGCGCTCGGCCTCGGGCAGCAGCATCTGGGCGGCGCCGACCTCGTCGATCACGTCGATCGCCTTGTCGGGCAGCTTGCGATCGCTGATGTAGCGTGCCGACAGCTCGACCGCCGTGCGAATCGCGTCCTCGGTGTATTCGACCCGGTGGTGCGATTCGTAGTACGGCTTGAGCCCGAGCAAGATCTTGATCGCGTCGTCGACCGACGGCTCATTGACGTCGATCTTCTGGAACCGGCGGACCAGCGCCCGGTCCTTTTCGAAATGGTTGCGGTATTCCTTGTAGGTGGTCGACCCGATGCAGCGCAACGCCCCGCTCTGCAGGGCCGGCTTCAACAGGTTGGAGGCGTCCATCGCACCGCCCGAGGTCGCGCCGGCGCCGATCACCGTATGAATCTCGTCGATGAACAGGATCGAGTTGTCGAGCGCCTCCAGCTCCGACAGCACCGCCTTCAACCGCTCCTCGAAATCGCCGCGATAGCGGGTGCCGGCGAGCAACGCCCCCATGTCGAGCGCATAGATCACGGCGGAGCGCAGCACGTCCGGCACCTCGCCGTGGACGATCCGGCGCGCCAAGCCTTCGGCGATCGCGGTCTTACCGACGCCGGGATCGCCGACATACAAGGGATTGTTCTTTGACCGACGGCACAGGATCTGGATCGTGCGCTCAACCTCGTCGTTGCGGCCGATCAGCGGGTCGATCTTGCCGGCGACCGCCTTCTCGTTGAGGTTGACACAATAAGAATCAAGCGCATCGCCGGCCTTTTTCGCCGCCTTGTCGTTGCCCGGGTCGTCATCGACCCCGGCGACCCGTTTGGTGTGCGAGCGCCCGGGCACCTTGGCGATGCCGTGCGAGATGTAGTTGACCGCGTCGAACCGGGTCATGTCCTGTTCTTGCAGGAAATAGACCGCGTGGCTTTCGCGTTCGGAGAACAGCGCGACCAGCACGTTGGCCCCGGTGACCTCTTCGCGGCCCGAGGACTGGACATGGATCGCGGCGCGTTGCAGCACCCGTTGGAACCCGGCGGTCGGTTTGGCGTCCTCGGGCCGTTTGGTCACCAAATTGGCGAGCTCGCTGTCGACATAGTCGATCAAGTCGGCGCGCAACCGATCGACATCGACCCCACACGCCCGCAACACCGAGAGCGCATCGTGATCCTCGGTCAACGCCAGCAAGAGATGCTCCAGCGTGGCGTATTCGTGACGGCGCTCGTTGGCGTTGGCCAGCGCTCGGTGCAGGGTCTGTTCGAGTTGGCGCGACAACATGGATTTGTCTAATCCTTCTCGAGCGTGCACTGAAGCGGGTGCTGGTGCTGGCGGGCGAAATCCATCACTTGGGTGACCTTGGTCTCGGCCACCTCGTAGGTGTAGACGCCGCACAGACCGACGCCACGCCGATGCACATTGAGCATGATCCGGGTGGCTTCTTCCCGGCTCTTGCCGAAAAAACGCTCCAGTACGTGTACGACGAACTCCATCGGGGTGTAATCATCATTGAGCATCAAGACCTTGTACATTGAGGGCCGTTTGGTTTTCGGCCTGGCCTTGACGACCACCCCGGTGGCAATGCCCTCGTCACCGTCGTGCCGGATTTTATCGGACATTCCTTGCCCCGCGGTTACTTGGAGCGGTTGCGGATCGGCGTGACCCCTTGAACACCACATGAGAGCCGGCCTCGCGATCAGGCTCGCCGGACCCCGGTTCCCCCCATTTGGCCAACCACGCGGGATGCGCCCGCGTCCCCGGTCGACCACCACGAATGATATGAGATGCGCCGGGCGGTTTGAAAGGGTCCAGTTGCCCCGTCCCGCGACCGGTCGCGGGCGGGAGCGGCCCTTGACAGGGATGCTGCGGATAAGGGAACAAAGCCAGTTCGGGACTGCGCCCCGGTGGCGGCCGATCCGCTGAGGGGGCGGCCGATCGGCGTTGGGGGGTCTTGTGTTGGCGGCAGTGGCGATCGATCAGCTGGTGGTGGCGCTGGTCTTGCTGGCGGTGCTGGCCGGGTTCGTGTCCGAGCGTCTGCCGCCCGACCTGATCGCGCTCGCCACCACCGCGGTGCTGCTCGGCCTCGGCATTCTTACCACCGACGAGGTGTTGGGCGTGTTCGGCAACGCCGGCGTGGTCACGGTCGGCGCGATGTTCGTGCTATCGACCGCGCTCGAGCAGACCGGGGTGATCGCCGCGATCGGCGACCCGGCGACCCGGCTCGCCGGTCCGCGCCCGCGGGTCGCCTTGGCCGGCCTGATCGCGGTCGCGGTGGTGACCTCGGCCTTGGTCAACAACACGCCGGTCGTGGTGATCTTGACCCCGATCGCGATCCGGCTGGCCGGCCGGGTCGGCGTGCCGTCCTCCAAACTTCTGATCCCGTTGTCCTATGCCGCGATCATGGGCGGCACCTGCACGCTGCTCGGCACCTCGACCAATCTTCTGGTCGATGGGGTGGCACGCCGGCTCGGCGCGCCCGCGTTCGGCATGTTCGAGATCACCGGGTTCGGCATGGTGATGGCGGCAATCGGCACCGTTTACTTGCTGACGGTCGGGTTCCGGATGTTGCCGACGCGCGAGAGCACCGGCGGGCTGCTCGCCAACCTGCCGGCGCGCCAGTTCCTGGCGGAGATGATCGTGCCCGAGAACTCGCGCCTGATCGGCCGCACGCTCGACGAGGCGCGGCTCCGCCACCCGCGCGGCGCCCGGGTGATCGACGTGATCCGGCGCGACGAAAGCCACCGCCACGGTCTCGACGCGGTGCGGCTCGAAGCCGGCGACCGCATTCAGATCAAGACCGAGGCTGCCGACCTGATGGGCCTGCGCGAGCGCGCCGGGATCGTGATAGAGCCGAACGACCTTTTGCACCCGGCATCGCCGCGCCGCTCGACGGTGGTCGAGGCGATCGTCGGCCCGCGCTCGAGCTTCCTCAACCATGAGCTGCGCTATTTCAACCTTCGGCGGCGGTTCGGCGTCTATATCCTGGCGCTCCATCGCCAGGGTGAGAACCTGCGCGGCAATCCCGAACAGGTCCGGATGGCGGTCGGCGACACACTGTTGATCGAGGGGCCTCAGTCCGGGATCAAGCGCCTGGTCGAGCGCGGCGATCTGATCAACCTGACCCAACCTGGGCACCGGCCGGTGCGCCGGGACAAGGCGTGGATCGCGATCACCGCGGTCGCGGGCGTGGTCGGTGGTGCGGCGCTTGGGGTGATGCCGATCGCCGGCCTCGCGCTGATTGCGGCGGTCGCGGTGATGATCGCCGGCTGCTTCGACCATACCGACGCCTATCGGTCGATCGAGTGGCAGATTTTGTTCCTGATCCTCGGCATGCTGACGCTCGGGATTGCGCTTGAGAAGACCGGCACGGTCGCGTTGATCGCCGAGACCGCGGTCGCACTGCTCGGCGGCTTCGGCCCATTGGTCTTGATGTCTTTGCTCTATCTGTTGACCTGGGTGTTGACCGAGATGGTCACCAACAACGCGGTCGGCGTGTTGATGACCCCGATCGCGATCGGGCTTGCCGACCAGATGGGCCTCGACAGCCGGCCGTTCCTTGTCGCGGTGATGTTCGGCGCCTCGGCCAGCTTCACGACCCCGATCGGGTACCAGACCAACACCTTCGTCTACGGCGCCGGCGGCTACCGCTATCTCGACTTCGTGCGGGTCGGGTTGCCGCTCAACCTGATCTTCTGGCTCGCCGCGACCGCGCTGATCCCGCTGTTCTGGCCGTTTGTGCCGGTGGGTTGATGCATGGCGGGCCCGTTGTCCGGAAGACGCCCGTGCGCGCGCGCGGTGCCGTCGGCGGCCAGTTGTCATACGAAATCCGGTTGACCCGTTCCGTTTGGTCGCAGCGACGCCGGTCGGTCGGGGCGCGCCCCGCACCCCCTCACGGCCGCGGCGGCCGCACCGGCGGGTGGCCCAGGGTCTCGGCGAAGTAGCGGCGCCGAACCTCGGACGGCAGGGTTTGCGCCAAGTTCGCCAGCACCGCCTCGGCGGCGGCGCGCGCCGCCGCCAGGCGCTCGCCGAGCCGGCGGTGCGCCGCATCGACCGAGGCTTGGCTGTAGTGGTCCGCCAGCAGCGTGTCGCGCAACTGCTTGAGCGCCGTGTGCACCTCCCTCATCCGGAGGCGGAGCGACGGGTCGTGGCGGGCCCAGACCTCCCGCACCGGCGCGCGCCACTCGGGCGGCAGCACCCGCTCGCCGGCCGCGCGGTCGAAATGGCCGGGCGGCAGCGGTGGCGGCGGGTGGAACAGCCACGGGGCGGCAAGCAGCCCGACCAGGAACAGGTTGACGCACAAGGAGAGCATCAACGCCCGCGATACGCGGCGACGCGGCGGGGTCGGCATCGGCGTCTCGGTGTCGGGGATCGTCATCGCTCGCTCGCGGTGCCGTACGGGGGGGCCAACATCAACCAAGCGATCTCGCGGTCGAGGCCGGCGTCGGCGACCGACTGTCGCGACGACGCCGCCAGCCGGGCCCACGGGTGGGCGTCGGTCGGCCACAAGTGCCCGGTCGCGACGCCGAGCGCGGCCGCGAACGCCAACGCCGCCGCCGGCCGCAGCACCACCACACGCCCGTCCGCCAGGCCAAGGGCATCGCGCAGCGCCGGCCAGCGGGACCAGGTGCCGGTCCGGAGACCGGACCGGCGCTGACGGTCGCGGGCGGCCAACACCCGGGCGACCAGGTCCGGCGTCGGCGCCGGCGGCGGCGCGAGGTCGAGCAGGCGGTCGAGCCGGGCGGCCGCGGCGACCACCGCGCGCGCCTCGGCACTGCCGGCGACCAATCGCTCGGCCGCGGACCGGTCCGCCGCCGGCCAGCGGCGCGGTTCGGCGCCATAGGCATCGACCAACGCGCGCAATCGAGCGATCGAGATCGACCCGGGATGAGGCTCGGTCATGGCGCATCCCCCTTCAACTCGTCCCCCAACACCTCGTCCTTAAAGTCGGCCAGACGGTTGCGCAACCGCCGGCGGCCGCGCGCCAACAGCGACTCCAGCGCCTCGACGCTGACCCCCATGATCGCGGCCGCCTCGACGTTGCCGAGCTCGTGATGGTGGACCAGCGTGATCGCGGTGCGCTGGCGCTCGGGCAACGCCCGGATCTCCCGGCCGACCCGCGCGGCGCACTCGGTTCGATGATACCACTCGGCCGGTCCGGGGGCGTCGTCGGGGCGGTCGAACACGGTCTCGGGCGCGGTGTCATCGTAGCGTCGGCGACGGCGCAACTCGTCCAGGCACAGATTGTGGGCAACCCGGTACAGCCAGGTCGACACCCGGGCATCCGGGCGCCATCGCCGGGCCTGGGCCCACAGGCGCACGAAACACTCTTGCGCAATGTCGTCGGCGAGCGCGGCATCGTCGAGCATCCGTCGGGCCAACCCGACCACCCGCGGCAGGTGGCGGGTGACCACGAAGCGGCAGGCGACCGGGTCGCCTGCCGCCACGCGGGCGAGCACCGCCGCGTCGCTCGCCGCCCCGAAGCGGTCGGGGGCTGCCGTCTCGGGGCCGAGCGAACGCGGCATCCGGTCACCCGTCCCGCGTCACCGGGGACCGGGGGCCCGCGGGGCCTGCCCGCGCGCCGGGGCCAGCATCTCCTCGAGCGTCAGCGCGCCGTCGCGGTCGCCGTCGAGAAAGGCGAACGGCGGCTGCGGCGGCGGCGGAAGCTCCGCGAGCGTGACCTCGCCGTTGCCGTCGCGGTCGAAGTGCCGGAACGCGTCGTCGGCGCGGCGCCGGGCCCGCTCGGCGTCGAGCGCCCGGAACTCCTCAAGGCTGAGCCCGCCGCTCCCGTCGGTGTCGGCCGCGCCGACCACGTTGGCGTGGTGGGCGTCGAACTCAGCCCGGGTGACCCGGCCGTCGCGGTCGGTGTCCATCTCCTCAAACACCGCGGTGATCATCGCCGGCGACGGCGGCGGCGGCATCGCGCCGGCAACGCCGGCTGCGAGCAGCGGTGCCGCCGCAACGGCGGTCAAAAGCATGGTCTTGCGCATCGGGTCGGTCCTCACTGGATCGTTTAAGAGAAGGTCTTGATCGTCGTCATCCGCGGATCACGCCCCTCTAACGACCCCTACGGACCGGCTCCGTCGGCGGTGCCGCAAAAACAAATCGCCCCCCCGCGAACCGACGGACCGGGCGGCGGCGGCCGTTCAACCAGGTGGACCGGTCGGTCCGACCCGGCCGATCGACCCCGTGACCCGCAAACGGGAGACACACCGATGGAGATCTCCGCAACCGCGCCGACGGCCGCTGCCGTCACGCCGATCAAGCCGCAGGCGCCCGCCGAACCGACCCCACCGCCGGGTGGCAACATCGAAAACCGCCAACCGCCGTCCGAACCCCGGGAACCGTCGCCGCCGGCCGATGCCGCCACCGGACGCGCGACCGGCGTCGACCTCCGGGTTTGACCGGACCGGCGCCCGAGCCTCAGGCGGCCGAAGTCAGATAGCGCGCCTCGAACTCGGGCGCCGCCATCCCGGCGCCGAACAGATAGCCCTGCAGCAAGGTGCAGCCGTGGCGGGTGAACCACGCCGCCTGGGTCTGGGTTTCGACCCCTTCGGCCACGCACTCAAGGCCCAACAGATCGTTCAAGGACAGAATCAGGCGCGCCAGCCGCGGGTCTTCGGGCACCAGGCGCGTGAACGCCCGGTCGATCTTGAGCACGTCGACCGGCAGATTGCTCAAATGCGCAAGACACGAATAGCCGGTGCCGAAATCGTCGAGCGCGATCCGGAAGCCGAGCGACTTCAGCTGGCCGAGCCGCCGGTTCTGGGTCTCGACCTCCGACATGAACAGGCTCTCGGTGACCTCGATCTCGATCTGGTCCGGCTTGACCACGCCGTCGGCGACCAGCCGCGCGACGATGTCGAGGAAGGTGTCGCCCTCCGCAAGCTGGGCGGGGCTGACATTGACCGCGATTCTCCCGGGAAACCCGCGCGCGACCCAGGCTTGCGCCTGCAGCCCCGCCGTGCGTAAGACCCACTCGCCGATCGGCACGATCAGGCGGGTCGCTTCCGCCAACGGGATGAAGTCCCCCGGCGGCACCAGCCGGCCGTGGCGTGACCAGCGCAACAGCGCCTCGCAGCCGACCAGCCCATGGCCCACGCCCTCGACCTTGGGTTGATAGTGCACGACGAACTGCTCGAGTTCGGCAGCCTCGCGCAGCGCCGATTCCAGATGGAGCCGCTTGACCGCGCGCTCGGCCATGTCTTGGTTGAAAAAGCGCACACCACCCGGACCGCCCGCCTTGGCGGCGTACATCGCGACATCAGCCGCGCGCAACAGCGCGGTGAAGGTCGCACCATTGTCGGGAAACAGCGCGATCCCCGAACTGCCGGTGATCCGCACCCCATGGCCGCCGAGGTCGAACGGGGCGGCCAAGGCGCCGCGCAGCCGTTCGGCGATCGCGATCACCGCCGCCTCGTCGGCGATCGGCTCCAAGACGGCCACGAACTCGTCGCCGCCCGGGCGGCTGACCACCCCGGCGGACCCGACCGCGGCGGCCAGCCGGTCACTGGTCTCGCGCAGCAGGCGGTCGCCGGCGTCGTGGCCGAGCGAATCGTTGATGTGCTTGAACCCGTCGAGGTCGATGAACACCACGGCAAACCGCCGCGCATCGGCCGAGCAGCGATCGATCCGCTCAGAGATCGTGTTGATCAGACCGGCACGGTTGGGCAGGCCGGTCAGCGCGTCGGTGGTCGCCATCCGCCGGACCTCGTCGAGCGCCGCGCCGAGCCGGCGCAGCAACAGATTGGTCCGGTCGACCAGGCGGCCGAGCTCGTTGTGCCGGTGCCACGGCGGCACCGCGACCACGGCGTGGCCGGGATCGTCCGGGTCGATCTCGGCGATCCGGTTGCCGAGCCGGGCAAGCGGCCGGCTGAGCAGCAGATGGACCACGAGCGCGATCGCGCTGGCCAAGACCGCGACCGAGGCGGCCAGCTTGACCGCGTCGGCGACCAGCGCCTCGACAAAGTCGCGGGCGACCACCGAGGCATCGAGCGTCAGCTCGAGCGTGCCCATCGGGAACACCAACGGCGTCGGACCTGAGTGATCGACATATTCAATCGGGACCGCAATCCTCATGCGGTCTTCGAACAGATGTCGAATAGAGCGTGTGACCCAGCCCGCCGGCGGTTCGGGCGGCCGAGTCGCGGCGGCGAATTCCTGGCCCGATACGGTGGTTATCCGTGCGTGGCGGATTTCCGCTTGGTTGACCAGCGCCGACAACACTTGTTCGGCGGCCAGGTCGTCGGCCGAGCCGAGCGACGTTCGGATCCCCGCTTCCAGGCCGGCGACCACCCGATCGGTGCGGCGGACCAAGGCCGCGCGTTCGCGCTCCAACAACTCGAGCCCGGCGCCGACCGCCATGAACACCAGGGCGATCAAAGCGACCGCGCTGACCGCGATCGTCTGCTGCAATGTCAGCGACCGGACCCCGCTGATCGCGGTCAACGCCGCAGCGCCGAGCCGCGCGAGCCGCCACCACCGCCCGGACGCGAGGGCCGGCACAGCGTCCCCGGGACCGCCGCGCGTGACCGGACCGGGGTCGCATCGGGGACCCGGGGGGCGCGCCGCCCCGGCCCCGCCCGTGGTCCGGACCTGCTTGCCGCGCATGATTGACCTTCACCGCCGATCGGCTGTTCAACGGATCATCATCGGGGCCCCCGCGGCCCCGGTCAAGCCGCCGATCAACCGCGGCGCGCGCCGGTCGGGAGATCACGGTGATTGCCCCGATCTCATTGATATCAGCCCGTTCGCGCACCGGTCGGCCCCCGTCGAGTGTTGCCGGACGGTCATACTTTCGGTGGGACCTATGGTGGAGCACCCTGCATCCAACCTGCGTCGAACGGCGGGTGGTCGGCAGATCAGCCCCGAGGATGCTAGATTTCCCGCGCGTCGCCGGGGGGTGGGCGATGATCGCGCGAGGGTGATCATGAGGCGCTGTTCGCTCGGGATCGGACTGTTCGCCGGCGCGTTGCTTGCGGGCCAGCCGGGCCATGCGTTCGACGCCCGGGAGCTCCAGGTGGTCGCCCGGACCTTGGACTTCCTGGTGCCCCGTCTTACGGGTCGGGTCGATGTCGCGATCATCTATGCGCCCACGGTCGCGACCTCGCGCGTGCGCGCCGAGCAGACCGGGCGGTTGATCGGCACCGGGCTCGCGGTCGCCAACGTCACCCTGGTGGCGCATCTCGTCCCGATCAACCACCTGGAATGGCTCGACGGGATGGATCTGGCCCTGGTGTCGAGCGGGCTCGATCAGGCGACCGACGCCGTCTTTGCGGCGACCCGGTCGCGCGGCCTGCTCAGCATCGGCGCCGAAGAGGCGTGTGTCCGGACCGGCCGGTGCGTGATGTGGGTCGAGGCCGAGCCACAGGTCACAATCCTGGTCAACACCGCGGCAGCGAGTCAATCGTCGCTGTCGTTCCGCCTGGTGTTTCGAATGATGATCTCGGAGCTGTGATGCGACGCGG
>JANQHG010000088.1 GCA_028277115.1 Azospirillaceae bacterium | reverse complement strand
GCGGCTCGGCCTCGATCGTGACCTCGCGGCGCGCCGGCCCGGGCTGGCGGGTGTCGAAGACGCGGGAAAACTCGGGCGCCGGCGCGCCGCCGGCCCGGGACGCACGCCCGGTCACGGCGCGTCCGCGGCGGCCTCGCCGGTCGGCGGCGCGATCGGCGGCGGAAAGTCGATCTCGCCCGCCAGCAGCCGCACGGTCGGCTGGCGCGCCAACGCCGCAATCGCGGCGCCGATGTAGGCGGTCATGTCGGCGATCGCGGCCGCCCCGGGGGTGGGGACCGTGCCGTAGAGATTGTTCTCGAGCGCCGCCTCGAGCGCCGCGCCGCCGTCACCGGCCGCGGTGACGCCTTGATGATACGCCGCGAACCGACCGTTGATCCCGAACGCCATCGCCTGAACCCGACGGCCGACCCCCGGGTCGCCGACTCCCAACTCGCGCACACAGGTATCGAATTCATCCATCACCAGCTCGAGCAATGCCCGCATCCACGGGCGACAGATGCCGCCCTCGGCGCGCAAGCGATGGAACAACAAGAACAGATGCAGGGCCAACAGATCGAATCGGCCGTCCAGGGTGTCGGGCACCTTGAGCCGGCGATAGAAGTCGGGGTGGCGTGCCTGGGTCATCAGGCGGCCGTAGGCGGCGGCGATGCCGTCGCGTTGCAGGGTGCGGCGGCGCCACCAGGCGGCGAGCCGGCCGCCCAGCGACGGGGGAACCGGCCCGGCGCGGTCGGCGGTCGGCCGTTCGGAGGCAAGCGGATCCAAGAGCGTTCCAGTCGTATCGCGCATCAGGTCGTCATCTGGTGGTCATCTGGACGTCATCGCGGTGCGGCGGTGGACGTCATCGCGGTGCGGCGGCGAGGGCGCCGGGCATTCACATTGACAGGGCGTCGGCGAGGTTGCCATGATTCACTCACGTTCGCCGTCCCTCCAGCGCGGGCAGTGCGGCCGACGTCCGTCGGTCGAACCGGATCCGCGCGTCGGGAGGTGGCGCACCACCGCCGCCTGTCAAGATGCCGTCGCACCCCCTTTTCCGTTCGGGGCGGGTGCGCGCCGTCGGACGAGACAAAGGGCGCGGGACCGGCAGGGAAGGGGGCTGGCATGCGGCTTTCGAAGGGACGCGCGGTGGCCGGCGGGCCGTGGCGGGGCGGTGGGGTCTTGGTCGCGGCCTTGGTCGCGACGGTGCTCGGCGCCTGCTCGCCGATGAAGGTGACCCGGGGCAATCTGGTCGATGACGACCGGCTGGCCGGGATCCGGGCCGGCACCTCGCGCCAAAGCGATGTCGCGGTGATTTTGGGCTCGCCGACCGCGGTCGCCACCTTCGATCCGAACACCTGGTACTATATCGGCCAGCGCACCGAACAAACCGCGTTCCTCGACCCCGAGGTCACCGAACGCCGTGTCTTGATCGTCCGGTTCGACGATGCCGGGGTGGTCCGCGAGCTCGAGGAGCTCGGCGCAGACGACGGCCAGGAGGTCCAGCTGTCGGCGCGCGAGACCCCGACCGCGGGCCGCGATCTGTCCTTCCTCGAGCAGATGCTCGGCAACATCGGCCGGTTCTCGGGCGGCGACCGGCCGGCGGCACCGGGCGGGCTCGGGCTGCCGCGGTGAGCGGGGCGGGCCGCAGGCGGCGGTCGGGGGGGAACAAGCAGGCCCCCCCGCGGCAGCAGGGCGGAGGAGACCGGTGCGCAATCTCAAGGTGCTGGGGCTTTGGCGCGCAGCCCTGGTCGAGAGCGTCCGGCGCGCCGGCCCCGATCTGTCGGCGCGGCAGTTCGCGCTGATGCTGACCGTGTACCTGACCGATCCGCCCCACACCGTGCGCGGCTTGGCCGCGGGCTTGAACATCTCCAAGCCGGCGGTGACCCGGGCGCTCGATCGTTTGTCGGTGCTCGGCTTCGTCCGGCGCAAACGGGACACCGAGGACAAACGCAACGTCCTGGTCCAGCGCACCGTGCGCGGCTCGGTGTTCTTGAGCGAGTTTGCCGAGATTGTGCTCGACGCCGGCGCGGTGACCCCGGACGAGATGGCGGCGGCGATCGCGACCGAACAGGCGCGCGCGACCGCGCAGGCAGTGGTCGACCGTGCCGCCGCCGCGGCCCACGCGACGCTCGGCGGCCCGGATGCCACCGGTGACGCGGTCGCGGCGGAATGACCGGGCCCGATCGAGCCCCGTCCGCCCCGTTGCCGCCCGAGTTCGACCCGCGGCGGACCCCGGCGCGCCCCGATCTCGCGGCGGCCGCGCTCAAGGGCCGGGTCACGGCGGCGCGGTTCGTGGACGGCGTCGACCGTCGGGCCTGCCGCGGGCGGACCCCGCTCACCGCGACCCCGTCGGCGGAGGCGCGCCAAACCTCGGAGCTCCTGTTCGGTGAGCGCTTCACGGTCTTCGAGGACCGCCCCGACGGCTGGGTCTGGGGCCAGGCCGCGGCCGACGGCTATGTCGGCTACGCCGCGGCGGCGGCGTTCGGGCCGTGGCTCGGCCCGCCGACCCACCGGGTCACGGCGGTGTTGACCCATGTCTACCAGGCCCCCGACCTCAAGGCGCCGGCGCGGGAGGTCTTGAGCCTGGGCAGCCCGCTGGTGGCCGGTGCCGCCGCCGCCGGCAATCCGTTCGTGCCGGTCGCGGGTGGCGGCTATGTGTTCGCCGCCCATCTCCAGCCGTGGCACGCGCCGCCGGCCGACGCGGTCGCGACGGGGGCGCGCTTGGTCGGGCTGCCCTATCTGTGGGGCGGGCGCTCGGCGCTCGGCTACGACTGCTCCGGCTTGGTCCAGGCGGTGCTCGGGTTCGCCGGCTACGCGGCACCGCGCGACAGCGACATGCAGGCCGCCGAGCTCGGCGACCCGGTCGCGACCGACTTGGCGCGGCCGACCTGCCGACGCGGCGATCTCGTGTTCTTCCCCGGTCATGTCGGGATCATGATCGACCAGGACCGGCTGCTCCACGCCACCGCCTACACCATGTCGGTCACCATCGAACCGCTCGAGGCGGTCGCCCGGCGGGACGACCCGACCCGGGCCGCCGGCATCGTCGGGGTGCGTCGCCTCGACCCGGCCGCGGCCGACCGGCGGTGACCGGCGTCGGCAAAGTCGCGACTCGTCCTAATGAAGAAAACCGCGAGAAAGCCGATGGGCGAGAGCGGCGCCCGGCCAGTGGTCGGAGGCAGGCACGCGGGCGGCGCGCCGCCATTGGTCTCGACAGAGCGGCCGGCGGCGACTATAATCATCAGGGATTCATTTACCGGAAACCGTGGGTCGGTTGCACGCGAGTCGCACGCCGATTGATCCAAAGCTGATCCGGACTTTCTTTTTTTTTATCGGTTCGGCGCACCGCCCGACCTTGCCCGCGGCGGCGGGCGGCAGCACGGGCGGTCGGACACGCCAGCGGTCAGGAGGGGGGTCGAAGTCACGCGATGACACAGGACGCAGCCAGGATCGAGCCGGGGGCGGGCGGCGGCGCCGAGGCTGGCGACGACTATGGGGCGCACTCGATCAAGGTCCTGCGTGGCCTGGACGCGGTGCGTCGCCGGCCGGGGATGTACATCGGCGACACCGATGACGGCTCCGGCCTCCACCACATGATCTACGAGGTGGTCGACAACGCGATCGACGAGGCGTTGGCCGGGTTTTGCGACCGCGTCGATGTCGCGCTCAACGCCGACGGGTCGGCGACCATCCGCGACAACGGTCGCGGCATCCCGACCGACATCCACGCCGAAGAGGGCGTGTCGGCGGCCGAAGTGATCATGACCCACCTTCATGCCGGCGGCAAGTTCGACCAGAACTCCTACAAGGTTTCGGGCGGCCTGCACGGGGTCGGGGTGTCGGTGGTCAATGCCCTGTCGCAATGGCTCACCGTGCGCATCTGGCGCGGCGGCCGCGAGTGGACCATGACCTTCCGCGGCGGGATCGCCGACAACCCGCTCGCCGACGTCGGGCCGGCGCCGACCGCGCCGGACGGCCAGCCACGCACTGGCACCGAGATCACCTTTCTGCCGTCGCCCGAGACCTTCTCCAAAACCGAGTTCGATTTCGACACCCTCGCGCATCGCTTGCGCGAGCTCGCATTCCTCAACTCCGGTGTCACCTTGATCCTGACCGACGACCGCGGCGTCGATCCGACCGTGGTCGAGATGCATTACCAGGGCGGTCTCGAAGCGTTCGTCGGCTGGCTCGACCGCTCCAAGGTGCCGTTGCACAAACCACCGATCTCGGTGCTCGACAAACGCACCGCCAACGGGCACGGCGTCGTGGTGGTCGAAGCGGCCCTGCAATGGACCGACAGTTTCCACGAGACCATGCTGTGCTTCACCAACAACATCCCGCAAAAGGACGGCGGGACCCATCTGGCCGGGTTCCGGGCGGCACTGACCCGCGCGGTCAACAGCTACGCCGCGACGAGTGGCATCGCCAAGCGCGAGAAGGTCGCGCTGTCCGGCGACGACGCCCGCGAAGGCTTGACCTGCGTGTTGTCGGTCAAGGTGCCCGACCCGAAATTCTCGAGCCAGACCAAGGACAAGCTGGTGTCGTCGGAGGTCCGGCCGGTGGTCGACTCGGTGATCTTCGAGCGGCTCAGCACCTATTTCGAAGAACATCCCCAAGAGGCCAAACGGATCGTCGCCAAGGTGGTCGAGGCCGCGACCGCGCGCGAGGCGGCGCGCAAGGCGCGCGAGCTGACCCGGCGCAAGGGCGCGCTCGACATGGCGTCGCTGCCGGGTAAGCTCGCCGACTGCCAGGAGCGCGACCCGTCCCAGGCCGAACTGTTCATCGTCGAGGGCGACAGCGCCGGCGGCTCGGCCAAATCCGGGCGGTCGCGCCAGTTCCAGGCGATCCTGCCGTTGCGCGGCAAGATCCTTAATGTCGAGCGCGCGCGCTTCGACAAGATGCTGAGCTCGGCGGAAATCGGCACCCTGATCGCCGCGCTCGGCACCGGGATCGGGCGCGAGGAGTTCGACGTCGGCAAGGCACGTTATCACAAGATCATCATCATGACCGACGCCGATGTCGACGGCAGCCATATCCGGACACTGCTGTTGACCTTCTTCTTCCGGCAAATGCCATCTTTGATAGAGAACGGCTACCTTTACATTGCGCAACCACCGTTGTTCAAGGTCAAGCGCGGCAACCGTGAGCGTTACTTGAAGGACGAACGCGCGCTTGATGATTATCTGGTCGCGACCGCGCTCGACGAGGTCGCGCTGCGCTTGGCCAACGGCGACGAGTTGGTCGGCGCGCGACTCGAGGCCCTGGTCGATCAGGCGCGCCACGCGCGTCGGCACCTGGACGCGGTGGCGCGCAAGGTCGGCCATGGCGAAGTGGTCGAGCAGGCGTTGATCGGCGGGCTGTTCGCACCCGGCATGCTCGACGATCCGGCCGGCGCTGCGGCTGCGGCGGCGGCGGTCGCGGCGCGGCTCGACGCGCTCAACCGCGGCGGCGATGGCGCGGCCCCCGGCACCGGCGGCACCGAGGCCGGCGGCGGCGGGTGGCGCGGGGTCGCCGACGGGCACGGCATCACCCTGGTGCGCACGGTCCGCGGGCGCGAGCGGCGCTACCCGCTCGATGCCGATCTGTTGCGCTCGGGCGAGGCGCGCCGGCTCGACGACGTCGCCGCCGACTTCCGCACCGCGTTCGGCGCGCCCGCGCGCCTGATCGAAAAGGGCAAGGAGACCCGGCAGATCGTCGGCCCCCGCTCACTGGTCGAGGGCGTGCTTGCCGCCGGCCGCCAGGGGGCGGGGATCCAGCGCTACAAAGGGCTCGGCGAGATGAACCCCGAACAGCTATGGGAAACCACGCTCGACCCAAGCCGGCGCTCGCTGCTCCAGGTCAAGATCGCCCACATCGACAAGGCCGAAGAGGTGTTCTCGACCCTGATGGGCGACATCGTCGAGCCGCGGCGCGAGTTCATCCAGGAAAACGCGCTGAAAGTCGCCAACCTCGACGTGTGAGGCGGGCGATCCAGACCCCGGTCAGACCGGCGGCGGCCAAGCCGGCCGTCGCCGTCCCGATGTCGCGGCGCAACGCCCCGTGGACCAGCCGCGCCAGCGGTTCGAGCGCCAGCGTGGCAGCGGCGACCGCGACCGCGGCACCGCGGCCGAAATGCTTGGCGACGTACAACAGCCGGCTGCGCTGGACATAGAACAGCCGGCGCGCCGGGATGCGGCGCGAACTGCCGCCGCCAGCGTGCCGGACCGCGGTCGAGGCCAGATAGAGGCTGGTCCAGCCGCGTTCTCGCGCCCGCAGCGACAGATCGACATCTTCGAAGTAAACGAAAAAGCGCTCGTCGAAGCCGCCAAGCGCGGCGAACACCGGCTGGCGGATCAGGAAGAACGCCCCCATCACCTGGTCGACCGGCCGGGTGGTCGCATGGTCCCACTCGGTGAGGAAGTGCGGCCGCACCAGCCTGGGCAGCACACGGTCGAGCCCGACCGCGTGGCCGATCAGGCGCGCCGGGGCCGGAAAGCGCGCGCACCGCCGTGCGACCGTGCCGTCCTCGTCGATCAGCTTGACGCCCAGGATGCCGACCTGGGCATGGGCCGGGTCGGCGAGCGCGGTTACGGCGACGGTCAGGCTGTCCGGCGCGACCAGGGTGTCGGGGTTGAGGAACAACAGCGCGCCCGCGTGCGACGCGGCGGCGCCCTGGTTGCACGCGGCGGCAAAGCCGCGGTTGTCGGGGTTGCGCACGACGATCAGCGGCAGCCCGGCGGCGGGCAGCCGGTCGGCCGAGCCGTCCTCGGACCCGTTGTCGACCACCACCACCCGGTCGACCCGGATGCCATGCCCGACCGCATGAGCGACCGCCGGTTGGAGCGACCCCAGACAGTCGCGCAACCGGTCGCCCGCGTTCCAATTGACGATGACGATGTCAAGGCTGGTCATCGGGACGCGGCGACGGCTCCGATCGGTAAGCTGTACGACAAGATGATTAATACACCGCGGCGGACCAAACAAACCATGTCACTATTTCCGCCGCGGTGTCCTAGACCTCGACCATCCCGATCAGCGTGATCTCGGCGCCGTCGAACAGGTCGATCGTCCCGGTGGTCGGGCTGTCCGCCGACGCCGGGGTCCCGGCCCCTTCGGGGTGGTGGATCAGCAAGACCCCCGGGACCAACGCCAAGCCGGAGGACTCGGCATCGTCGGATCGCACCAGGACCACCCGGTCGACCAACGCGTTCGCGGTGGCCGCCAAATGGCTGCTCAGCGCGGCTGCGACCGCCGCAACTTGGTCCTGGTCCACCGGGAGCCCGATCGCCGCCGCGGCATCGGCCGAACACCGAGCGATTTCCCGGCCCACATCGTCGGGCGACCACGGGCTCCGGTCGCCGCCGTTCGCGATCTCGGCCGCGGTGACGCTGCCGGGGTCGATCGGGATCACCGGCAGGACGAACAGCGCGAACCCGCCGTCGCCCCGCGAGAAATCGACCAGGTCCGGAGGGTCGGTCGTGTCGGTCCCGATCGCCGGCTCGACGCCGGGGCGCGCGGGGTCGATACCGACCATAACCCGGAGCGACGGGGGGCCCGCCGCATCGGCGCCCCAAAGGGTACGCCCGACTCGGTCGTTCAGCACATCAAGCGGGCTGCGGCCGACGCGTTCGGCGACTGTGCCGACAACGGTGTCGAGTCCGACCCCGTTCTCGGCGGTCACGAGGTCGAAGGTCCCGTCGTACCACGCCATGAGATAGACGGTCTCGGTCGACCCGAGCCGGGCCTGATCGACTGCAGCGTCGCCATCGTCAGGGTCGTCGACCGGCCGCGGATCGTCCGCGACGGCGGCGCTCGGGTTGTCCCCCGGTCGGGCCTCGATCACGCGATCGACCGTCCCCCAGGCCGGCGTCGTTCCTGAGTCGCCGGCCGGGGTGGTGGTCACCGCAGGGACCGGCACCGATGCCGGCGCACCGGTCCCGCCTGTGGACACCGTGCTCGAAGCGGCCTGCCCAGTGGTCGATCCGTCGTCCGCGGGGTCGAGGGCGGAGGGGGCCGACGCCGACGCATCGCTCGTCTCGGCATCGAGCAGGACGGTGCCGTCGGTCGTGCCGGCATCGTCCTGCTCGATGCCGGTACCGTCGGTCGTGCCGGTGTCGGCGGGATCGGCCGGCCAGCCGTGCAGCGGCGGCGGGAATGCGACGTCGTCAAAGGCGGGATGAAAGGCGGGCGACCAGGTTAACGAGACGGTGCCCGATGC
>JANQHG010000045.1 GCA_028277115.1 Azospirillaceae bacterium | reverse complement strand
CATCGGCGGTTCAGCTTTGCGGCACCGTCGATGTCGGGGCGCGGGCCTGGGACAGGGCGCTCCCGATCGACCAGGGTGCGGCCCGCGCCCCGACCTACCAGCCACCGGCGGTGCTCCGACCAAACGGAACGGGTCAACCGGATTTCGTATGAGAGGATCGTCGCCGTTGGGCGGTTCTTCCGGACGGGGGCCCAAGCGCGTGGACATCGCGCGAGAGCGTCGGGGGATTCGCCACTCCCGTGTGGGCCCAGCGTTCGGGCGATCTGTTCGTCCAGAGTGGCGGCCCCCGCTTGACATCGCGGGCGGCATTGGCCGCAACTTTCGTCCCGTCCGGTGCCATCACTCCCAGGCGGATCAGGCCGGCCGCCGGGCGCACCACCGGAACCTGGTGGAACGCATCCGTCATTCGCCCCCGCGTGACGCAGCCGGAACCGAGCGATCGCCGTGAACCGACAACCCGATCACATGGAATGCTCGATTACCCGGCCCAATCGAATGCCGCGGCAGTACGAATATGTCAGTAAGGCCAGCGCATACCCAGCCGAGAATGGCACTTGGCCTGGGCAATCAACCTTGCAGATCGCCTCATAACCCAACATGTCGACCAAGCCGATCGCATTCTCAATCATATGAGCAATTTCCGCTTTCACTTGGTCGGCCCATCATGTCAACCAGCAGAAGAAACTTCTGATGACGGTCCATTTCTTTGCTATGTTTCCATTAACCATTTAGTAATACATTAGCCCCAGTATCGGCAGGGATAACCAAATCTCTAGGGGTAATCAAATCTCTAGAACTGTCGTCGTTCTATAGAGCCTGTTCCAGAATTCGTGGAAGCCAATGCTGATCCGATACTCTGCGGGCAAACCGGTTGATCGTCCGTAATGTATTGGAGACCTCCTTCCTGTCCAATGAAAATCTGCAGGTCACGCAGCATGCTCTGGGGAAACCCTAAGTGAGCTGCCAAAGATTGCGCAATCTGGCAGAGTTTGGTGTGCGATTGATTATTTAGGTTTTCTTGGAATGAACGAATTATTGAGAGCAAGATCAGGAAGGGTGTTAAAGGAACGTAAAGGCTGTCTTCAGAACTGCGCAGTTCAGATACCGGGTATCTCAACTTGAATTCGGAAATCCGATCGGCGACCATCTGGGTTCGACGATCTGTTGCGTATGGTCACTTTAACGCGTTACGTTATTCATTATGATTTTGGTACTTCATTTTGTTTGTGGTATAGTATCTCTAACCTTCCGTCGCGAGTACCCGCAAACCAGGTGTGCCATGAATATAATCAAGACGACCATCAGTAACCGCTTGATAGGGACAAAGATCGCTGCCGCATTCGGGTTGGTTATTTTAACATTCGTCGCTTTGGGTGTCCTGTTGGTCGTTCTTGGACTGTCCGGAGAACGTGCCCGGGAGTCAATGGCGGCTGCCGGGCGCGATCTCGACCTTGTCCGGCAGGTTCAGATTTTGACGCAGCGATACCTGCGGACACATGACAGCGCCGATGTCACCGAAGCCGAGGCATTTCTAGAAGCCATTGAAGGCAGCCAGCAGTCGGGAACGGCGGACTCCCTGCGCGATTTCACCGTAGCACTGCATCAGGAAAGGGAGAATTTGACCGCCATTGATGCCCTCGGCGCGACCGTTGCCCGGCTTGTCACTCAGGTTGTGCAAATCTCCACGGGCATCTCTGCGCTCCAGGCGGCCAAGCTCGATCGCTTTTCTCAGATTTGCGCCCGAGCCCGCCAACAGCTTTCCGCCGCCGCCGAGGCCCAGGATGCGGCCCGCCTGACGCGGGCCCTCCGAATGGACGAAGCCGGCCAGCAGCAACTGCGGAACAGCCACAGCGTCAACGAAGAGGCTCAAAAACTGATGCTGGCCGCGACCCGCGTTCATAGCGCGACGTTGGAGTACCGCTACGCCAGCGATGACGACATCCGCACCGCCGCTCGAACCGGTTTCCGCTCGGCGGCGGAAGACATGGACCAGGCGGCTCGACGCCTCCGGGAGCGCTTGTCCGGCGTTTCAAAGCAGCAAGCCGACTCGGTGGCCGGGATCAGTCATGAGTTGCAGGAGACGTTCGATGCGTTGCAGCGCGAAGCATCGGCGCTGCGCCAGGCAAACACAGCCCTGTTCGCCGCGTCGAGTGATCTCGTCACCACCTTCCGAGCGGTCAAACGCCAGGCCGAAGAGCAACTCGTCGCGGTGTCCGAGGGGATCAACACCACGTTGCTGGCGTCCATTGGCATCGCGGTTCTCATTGCCATCACCCTAACCATCGTTCTGGGCCGAAACATCGGCGGTCCGATTCAGCGCCTCACCGGCGTGATGGGCGAGCTCGCCGACGGCAACCGGTCAGTCACCGTCCCGGACCGCGACCGCGGCGATGAGGTCGGCGCGATGGCCCGCGCGGTCGAGGTTTTCCGGGAGAACGCCGAACGCATCGCCAGTCTTGAGGCGGAGAACCGAGATGCCGAGAAAAAATCCACGGCCGAGCGGGTCAGGGGGATGCGGGCTCTCTCGACCGAGTTGGATAACGCGACACGATCGGTCATCGACAGCGTGACGTCCGCCACCGACAAGTTTGCACAAGAGGTGAAAGAACTGACGCAGGTTGCTGGCGACACACGTAGGCGTGTAGAGGTTGTGCAGGGAGCGATGCAGAATGCAAACACCAATCTGGCAGCCGTTGCAAACTCAGCACATGAAATGACCGGTGCAGTACGCGAAATATCCAGTCGGACGAGCAGCTCTAACGAACTCTCTCAAGAGGCGGTAAGGGAAACGGAGAAGCTCGTTGACTCCGTGGAACAGGTAACCGGTTCTGCACATCGGGTCCGGCAGGTGGTCAAACTGGTGCAGGGCATCGCCAAACAGACAAACCTGCTCGCTTTGAATGCAACCATCGAAGCGGCGCGGGCCGGCCAGGCGGGCAAGGGGTTCGCCGTCGTCGCGAGCGAAGTTAAATCCCTGGCGAAACAGACCGGATCGGCAACCGGCACCATCGAGGAACAGATCGACGGCATCGGCACGGCTGTCGACGTCGCGGCGCAATCCGCCAGCGGTTTCAAGGAGATGATGAATCGCATCGCGCACATCACGGATGCCATTGCGGGCGCGATCGAAGAACAATCGACCGTGACCCAGGAGATCAGCATGAACGTCCAGACCGTCGCGGACCGGACCGGCGAGGTCTCTGACACCGTAGACGGTGTAACAAAGAATGCCCAACGGATTGAAGAAACGGCTGCCCTGTTGACGGGATCAGTTGAACACCTATCGAACAACGCAACCGATCTTCAATCGGCAGTGCGCCGGCTTCTCGACCGCCTCGAGGTTGATGCTCGAGCGCTCGAGTCCTCTGCCGCAACCTTATGACAAGATTGCGGCTTTCCCTCACCACCACCATCGTCAGTTATCACATCTCAGGAGACCGGCAGAGTGACTACTCGGCTTTTCTTTTCGATCGTTGTCGCCACCGTTGGTGCAGCCCTTGCGTCGGCCCAGGCCAGCGATTTGGACACGGGCGTGAGAGCGGCATTCGAAAGCTATGTGGCCCCATGGCTCAATCATGCTGAGATCCAAGACGCCGTGCGGGCCCAAAATGCCGAACACGCAGCGTTGACGGACGAAGAGGTTTTGGCTTTCGACCAGCGCTGGCGCGCCGACGGCGGCGGCGCCCAATTCGATGAAATCATGGCGAAATCCTGCTCGTCCTTCATGATCGACCAACAGAATCGCTCAGGCGGGCTGATCGTCGAATTGTTCATCGTCGATCTGAAGGGACTGAACGTTTGCCAGACAGTCATCACCAGTGACGTTTTCCAGGGTGATGAGCCCAAGTTCCAGGTGCCGATCTCAGGCGGCGCGAGCGGTGAAATCATCGAAGAGATGGAATGGGACGACGAGATCGGCAGCTTTCTGCAGAAGATTAGCCGGACCATAACCGATAGCAACACCGGCGAGGTTATTGGGACCGTTACGGCAGGTCTCGCCATCGACTTGCTGTAAGAACTGAATGACTTTCATCCGGTTGACCTCCAGGTATTGGAGGTCAACCCACTCAGCTGACGCACCGCCCTGCACCGAGGCCTTGGTCTTCGCCAACCGCTTGGTCAGTTATGGTGGTATCGTTGCCGACCAGGATTTGGGACCCGCAGGGTCACCAAACGATCCGCGTCCGATGCGGACAAGCCGACCGATGCTCAAGACCTCGCGGGGTGGCCGTGCCGTGGGAAGCCGGCCCAGACGTCCAAGTCCGCCTTGGCAACGGAGTGCACGCCCCACGATGGACGACCGGGCCGGGGACAATCGGGTCCGCACCGGTCGCGAAACTGGCTGGGGGACCTGGATTCGAACCAGGGCTGGCGGAGTCAGAGTCCGCTGTCCTACCGCTAGACGATCCCCCAAACACGCGGACCGCCGGCAGAGCGCACGGCACCGCGAGCACAAGCGTATAGCAGAGCGT
The DNA here is from genome assembly GCA_028277115.1 of Azospirillaceae bacterium. Lineage (GTDB taxonomy): Bacteria > Pseudomonadota > Alphaproteobacteria > Azospirillales > Azospirillaceae > JANQHG01. Next base: position 18,188 of record JANQHG010000045.1, on the reverse strand, counting down.
CGATTGCCCTGTCACCTGGAAACCACTGTGGTCCCTTGGAAAAACTCGTTTGACAGCTCAGGGATTGCTCGTGCATATTGACCACACCTGTTGCCCTGGCGGCACAGCCGGGGACGGGGCGGCAGGTCGGGTGCGGCCTTTGGGTGATCGTGGCGGTCGGATGGTGGCGGGCGGATGATCGATCTCGGGGCGCTCGATCCGGACCACACGGGTCCGAAGATGATCGCCGAGCTGGCGGCGCGGGCACCGGTGCTCGCGGCGCTCGACCTCGGTACCAACAACTGCCGGTTGCTGATCGCCCGGGTGTCGCGCGGCGGCTATCGGGTGATCGACGCATTCTCCCGGATTGTTCGGCTGGGCGAGGGGTTGAGCCGCAGCGACCGGCTGTCGCTGTCGGCGATGGCGCGCACGCTGTCCGCGCTCGAGGTGTGCGGCGAGAAGATCCGCCGCCGCGGCGCCGGCATGGTCCGGGCGGTCGCGACCGAGGCGTGCCGGCGCGCGGTCAACTGCGGCGACTTTCTCGACCTGGTCGCGCGCGAGACCGGCATCCGGATCGAGATCATCTCAAGCAGCGAAGAGGGGCGGCTGGCGCTCGCCGGCTGCGCGCCCTTGCTCGACGATCGGGTGCCGCATGCCTTGGTGTTCGACATCGGCGGCGGCTCGACCGAGCTCATGTGGCTGGCGCTCGAACGCGCCCGGCAGCCGACCGTGATCGACCAGGTCTCGCTGAAGCGCGGCGTGGTCGGCTTGGTCGAGGACTTCGGCGGCGATCGCCTGTCGCCCGAGACCTATCGTCGCATGGTTGCGGAAACCGCGGCCGAGATGACCGAGTTCGCCGCGCGCAACGACATCGCCCGCGCGCTTGGCTGCGGGCATGCCCAGGTGCTTGGGACCTCGGGCACCGTGACCACGCTCGCCGGTCTCAGCCTCGGGCTCGCGCGTTACCAACGCTCGCTGGTCGACGGCAGCACGCTGTCGGTCACGCGGGCCCGCGACCTGATCCGGACGCTGATCGCGCTTGATTTCGACGGTCGGGCCGCCCATCCCTGCATCGGTCACGACCGCGCCGACCTGATCGTCGCCGGCTGCGCGGTGTTCGAGGCGATCGTGACGGTGATGCCGCACGACCAGGTGCGGATCGCCGACCGCGGCATCCGGGAAGGGATCCTCGCCGAGTTGATCGACCGCGTTTCGCCTGAGCGCCCGCGCGCGCGCGCCACATGACGGACGGGCCTTTTCCGCGCCGCCCCGGCGGCCGCCGGCGTGCCAGCGTGCGCGTGCGGAGCGCGCGCAAGCGCCCGGCCTCGTCGACCCGCTGGCTCGACCGCCAACTGAACGACCCCTACGTCGCGGAAGCCCAGCGCCAGGGCTTTCGCTCTCGCGCCGCCTTCAAGCTGATCCAGCTCGACGATCGCTTCCGGGTGCTCGGTCCGGGCAAGCGGGTGCTCGACCTCGGCGCCGCCCCGGGCGGCTGGCTCCAGGTCGCCGCCAGCCGGGTGCGCCCGGGCGCGGGGGGCGGCACCGTGGTCGGGGTCGATCTTCTGCCGATCGCGCCGGTCGCCGGGTGCGAGGTCATCCACGGCGACGTCTGTGACGATGTGATCCGCGACCGGCTCGCCGCCGCGCTCGGCGGCCGCGCCGACGTCGTCTTGAGCGACATGGCGGCACCGACCACCGGCCACCCCGGGACCGACCATCTGCGCACCATGGGCCTCGCCGAAACCGCGTTCGAGGTTGCCCGCGACCTCTTGACCCCCGGCGGCGCCTTCATCTGCAAACTGTTTCAGGGCGGTGCCGAAAAACCGCTGCTCGACCAGTTGAAACGCGATTTCCGTCGGGTCCGTCACGCCAAGCCACCGGCCAGCCGGCCGGAGAGCACCGAGGCCTATCTGGTCGCGCTCGGCTACCGCGGCCGCAACGGCGCGCCGCGCCGGCACGACACGCGCGACCACACGTCCGCGCCGGCCTAACCTGCCGCGGCGGGATCGCCGACCAGCCATGCCCGCGACGCCGGGGCCGCGGGCGCGCCCGACCGCGCCGTTAGGGTTTCTTGTCGCCCGATGACCGATATATAGAGGGGCAGGCCGGGTCGGGAGAGGGTTTGGCATGGCGGACAGCGGGCGGATCCGAGAGGCGTTGACCTTTGACGACGTGTTGCTCGAGCCGGCGGAGTCGAGCGTGCTGCCCGGGACCGCCGATACCCGGACCCGGTTGACCCGCACCATCGATCTCGGCATCCCGCTGATCTCGGCGGCGATGGACACGGTGACCGAAAGCGCGCTCGCGATCGCGGTGGCCCAGGCCGGCGGCATCGGCACCATCCACCGCAACATGCCGGTGGAACGCCAAAGCGAAGAGGTCCGCCGGGTCAAACGCTACGAGTCGGGCATGGTGGTCAACCCGATCACGATCCCACCCGGCGCGACCCTGGCCGACGCGCTCGCGCTGATGAAGGAGTACCGGTTCTCCGGCATCCCGGTGGTCGAGCCGAGCGACGATCCCTGGCAACCCGGGCGTCTGGTCGGCATCCTGACCAACCGCGACGTGCGCTTTGCCACCGACCCGTCCCAGCCGGTCAGTGAGCTGATGACCCGCGACCGCCTGGTCACCGTGCGCGAGGGCGTGACCAACGAGGAAGCCAAACGGCTGCTCCACCAGCACCGAATCGAAAAGCTCCTGGTGGTCGACGATGCCTATCGCTGCATCGGCCTGATCACGGTCAAGGACATCGAAAAGGCGGAAAAATACCCGCGCGCGTGCAAGGACGAAAAGGGCCGGCTTCGGGTCGCGGCGGCGACCGGCACCGGCGATGCCGGGGTGGCGCGGGCCGAGGCCTTGTTCGATGCCGATGTTGACGTCATGGTGGTCGATACCGCGCACGGGCATTCGCGGAATGTGATCGATACGGTCCAGCGGGTGCGCCGGCTGTCGAACTACACCCAGGTGATCGCGGGCAATGTTGCGACCGCCGACGGCGCGCGGGCTCTGATCGACGCCGGCGCCGACGCAGTCAAGGTCGGGATCGGGCCGGGGTCGATCTGCACCACCCGGGTGATCGCCGGTGTCGGGGTGCCCCAGCTGACCGCCGTGATGGACGTCGCCGAGGTGTGCGCCCGCGACCGCATCCCGCTGATCTCCGACGGCGGGGTCAAGTATTCGGGCGACTTGGCCAAAGCGATCGCCGCCGGTGCCGACTGCGCCATGCTGGGGTCGCTGTTCGCCGGCACCGAGGAAAGCCCGGGCGAGGTGATCCTTTATCAGGGTCGATCTTACAAGAGCTATCGCGGCATGGGCTCGGTCGGCGCGATGGCGCGCGGCTCGGCCGATCGATACTTTCAACAAGAGGTTTCACAACTAAAGTTGGTGCCCGAGGGTGTCGAGGGCCGGGTGCCCTATAAAGGTCCGGTTGCGAGCGTGATCCATCAACTGGTCGGGGGATTGCGTGCGGCGATGGGCTACACCGGCAACTCGACTATCGTCGATTTCAAGACGAACGCGCGTTTCTTACGTATCACCAACGCAGGCCTGCGCGAGAGTCACGTCCACGACATCCAGATCACCAACGAAGCACCCAATTATCGTCGCGACATGTGACCGGTCGGCGGCCGGGGCGGACATGGTCGCGTTTGTCTGGCCGTCGGGCCTGTCCATCACCGGGGTACGGCGCGTACCCGTAGAATGCCTGTCATGCGCTTTACACCTCATCCCGGCTTCCCTATATTTTCATATCATAGTATCGGGCGAGCGGCCCGTCGGCCTGCAACTGTCGGTTTGGGAGACCGCGAGACGGGACCGCTGCCAGCGCAAACCGGGCACCGGGGATGGGCGTGATGAGGTGTGTGTCTCTCTCTGTCGACCCGGAGGGGCTGCTTGCGTCTCCGGAGGAGATGTCCGATGAAGTGACCGAGGCGGCGGTCTGGTATGGGCGGTATCGTCGCCTGCCGGGTTGGCTGAGCCTGGAAACCCGGGCGTGGATCCGCGCCAATCCCGACGGGTTCCGCACGCGCGCCGCGACCACGCCGCGGCCGCCGCACCACGGATTTGAGGCGCTGACGCGTCGGCTCGCCGAACGTCGTGCCGGGGGGTACACGTTGTCGGCCTGACCCGCGGCCCACCCGATGGCCCTCCCCCGCGACTGCTGGTGTTGAGGGGCGTTGAGGGGCATCGATGATCCGGATCACCCCGTCGATCGCGATCGACGAGACCGAACTTGAGGTGCGGTTCGCCCGCGCCTCCGGTCCCGGCGGCCAGAACGTCAACAAGGTCGAGACCGCGGTCCAGCTCCGGTTCGACGTTGCCGGGTCGCCGAACCTGCCCGATCCGGTGCGCGCGCGCTTGGTCCGCTTGGCCGGCCGCCGCCTGACCCGTGACGGTGTCCTGGTGATCTCGGCCGACCGCCACCGCACCCGCGAGCGCAACCGTGCAGACGCGCTCGAGCGTCTGATCGCGCTGATCCGTGAAGCGGTCCCGAGCCCGACCCCGCGCCGGCCGTCCCGGCCGAGCGCGGCGTCGTGCCGGCGGCGGCTCGAGGCGAAACGCCATCGTGGCGGGATCAAACAGTTGCGTCGGCCGACCCCCGAGTCGTGAGTGCGCGGCGCCGGGTTTTTTGGGGTTTCGCCCCCACCTCACGGGGGCACATCCCCCCCCCCTTGCCCCCGCTACGGAGTCGGGGTCAAGGGGGGTGTGCCCCCTTGCGGGGGTCGAGGGGGCAGCGCCCCCCGCACGGCCGTCAGGCCGAACTTGGCGCCGCTTGAACCTTCACGCCTCAACGCCCCTTCACACCGCAACGCCGTGGTCGCGCGCAAACGCGGCGAGACGGTCGCGGTAACTGTGGTCGGGAAACCGACGGATCCAGTCAAGAAACCCGACCAACGTGCCGACGTCGAGACTGCGCAGCATGGTCTTGACCGGCCCGACCGCGGGCGCCGCCATCGACAGGCTGCGCAACCCGAGGCCGATCAACGCCATCGCGCCGAGCGGGGTCCCCGCCATCTCGCCGCACACGCTGAGCGGCACGCGGCCGGCTTCGCAGGCGCGGACCAAGTGCGCGAACGCGCCCATCATCGGCGGCGACAACGGGTCGAACCGCCCCGCCAACCGCGGGTCGGCCCGGTCGCACGCGAACAGATACTGCGTGAGATCGTTCGACCCCACCGACAGAAAGTCAACCCGCGGCAACAGAGCGTCGAGCTGGAACAACAGCGACGGCACCTCGACCATCACCCCGAGCGCGAGCCGGGCCGGCAGCGCGCGGCCCTCCGCCGCGGCGCGCGCGCGCTCGATCTCGACGATCCGGCGCGCCGCCTCGAACTCGGCAACCTCGGCGATCATCGGGAACATCACTGACAATGGCCGGCCGGCGGCGGCGTGGAGCAACGCCCGGATCTGGCGGCGCAGCAGCGCCGGCCGGTCGATCCCGATCCGGATGCCGCGCCAGCCGAGCGCCGGGTTGACGTCGTCGCCGAGCGGGAAATAGGGCAGATGCTTGTCGCCGCCGATGTCGAGCGTGCGGAACAGCACCGGGCGGTCGCCGGCGCGGTCGAGCACCTGGGCATACAGCGCGGTCTGGGTTGCGACGTCGGGATAGCCCGACTGGACCATGAACGGGATCTCTGTGCGAAAAAGCCCGATCCCGACCGCACCGCTGTCGTCCAGGTGGGGCAGGTCGATCTGCAAACCGCAGTTGAGGTGGATCGCGACCGCGATCCCGTCGCGGCTGACCGCCGGCAAATGGCGGGTTTCGGCATAGAGCCGCTCGCGGGTGCGGATCGCGTACATGCTGTCGGCGAACGCCGCCTGCGCGTCGTCGCCCGGGCGCACCAGCACCTGGGCATGGTCGCCGTCGACGATCAACGGGTCGAGCGGGTCGATCCGGTTCAACAGGTCGGGCACCTGGCCGACCATCGGGATGTCGAGCGCGCGGGCAACCACTGCGACATGGCTCATCGCCGAGCCCTCGACCAACACCAGACCGCGCAGCCGGCGGTGGTCGTAGTCGAGCAGCTCGGCCGGACCGAGCGTACGTGCGACCAAGACGATATCGTCGGGCAGCGCCAGCCCGTCGGCCGCGCTGCTGCGTCCGGCCAGATGATTGAGCAGCCGGTAGGCGAGGTCGTCGAAGTCCTGCAGCCGTTCGCGCAAGTACGGGTCGGCGATCTGCGACATGCGTTGGCGCAGATCGTCCTGGACCCGGATCACCGCCGCCTCCGCGGTCAGCCCGCTGTTGATCGCCTCGCGGATGCGCGCAAGCCAACCGCGGTCGGCCGCGATCATCCGGTAGCTCTCCAGGATGTCGCGCGGTTCCGGCCCGGCCGCGACCGGCTGGTCGAGCATGGCGTCGAGCGCCTGGTGCAGCCCTGCCAGCGCGACCCCGAGCCGGGTGCGCTCGGCCTCCGGGTCGTCAGCGACCATTTGCCGCAGAGTGAGCTGGCGCTGGTGGAGCACGGCGAACCCCATACCGAGCCCAGGGGCCAGCCCGATCCCGGTCAGGCGCGACGGCATCAGCGCGGCGTCGCCGACCTCTGAGCGCTCCTGGGGCCCGAGCATGCCGTCGGCGGCGATCAGCTCGGCGACCACCATCGCCACGGTCTCGAGCGTCTCGACCACCAGGTCGGAGAACATCCGCGGCTCGACATGCTGGATCACCAAAACGCCGCGGACCCGGCCGCCGCGCAGGATCGGCACGCCGAGCAGCGAGCGGAACGGGTCCTCACCGGTCTCCGGGCGATAGGCGAACGCAGGGTGGCTGCGCGCGTCGGCGACCCCGATCGGGCGCGCCTGGGCCGCCACCCAGCCGACGATGCCCTCGCCGACCCGCAGGCGGGTCCGGTGGACCGCCTCGGGGTTGAGGCCGACCGTGGCGAACAACTCCAGGACCTCGCCGGCGCGCATGACGTAGCACGAGCAGACCTCGGCGCCGGTCTCCCCCCCGATCATCCGCACGATCTGGTCGAGCCGGTGCTCGGGGTCTTCCGAACTCGCCATGACGTCGCGCAGGCGCGCCAGCAGCTGGCGCGCTGCCGGCGCGCTGTCGCCGGTCTCGGTGGATGTCGCCGCCGGGGCTCGAAACGGCGCCACGGCGCCGGGCTCGGGCATCATGCGCTTAGCGCCTCGTGACTTGGGCTGGTCGCTGTCGCGGTCGTCCCGGGGGGCCGGTCCGCCGGGACCGGAACGGGCCGGGCACGCCGACCCGGACGCGCGGCGGCCGACGTCGACCGACCCTCCAGATTGGATCGCCACACCCGGATCGGAACCCCCCAGACAGTGGCGACTGCGGCGCTTGTCGCAGGGTGCAATCGACCCTCGCCATCAAACGGGTATGCCGCTACACTCGCTCACAAAATGCGGCACCGACCCAGGACCGGGGCGGCGTCGGCACCGCGACCGGTCAACCGGCGCGGCCATCGGGAGGAAAGTTCATGGCGATACCCGATCGTCTGCTCGCGGAGCTCGCGAGCCGACGGCGTGTCGTGGCCGACGGCGGCGGCAAGGACAAACAAGGACAACGTCGCGCATCCGGTCAGATGACCGCGCGCGACCGGCTCGACGCCCTGTTTGCGGCCGGCAGCTTTCAGGAAATCGGCGCCCACGTCGCCCATGCCGGGCGCCACTTCGGCATCGACAAGAAAACACTCCCGGCCGATGGGGTGATCGTCGGCACCGGCTATGTCGATGGCCGGCTCGCGGTCGGGATCAGCCAGGATTTCACCGTCGCCGCCGGCACGCTCGGCAAAATGCATGCGGCCAAGATGGTCGAAATGATGCGCTACGCGCTCAACATCGGCTGCCCGGTGGTCGCGTTCAAGGATTCGGGTGGGGCCCGCATCCAGGAAGGGGTCGATGCGTTGTCCGGCTATGGCCGGGTGTTTTATCACAACGTCCTGTTGTCCGGCGTGGTGCCGCAGATCGCGATCATTGCGGGCCCCTGCGCCGGCGGCGCGGCCTATTCGCCGGCGCTGATGGACTTCGTGATCATGACCCGCAGCCACGGCCAGATGTTCATCACCGGTCCGCAGGTGATCAAGGCGGTGACCGGCCGCGAGACCTCGGTCGAGGAGATCGGCGGCGCCGACGTCCACGCCTCGGTCAGCGGCAACGTCCATTTCGTCGCCGAGGACGACGCCGACGCGGTCCGGATCGCGCGGCGGCTGTTGTCGTTCCTGCCCTCGAACAACACCGAGGATCCGCCGCACCGGCCGTGGACCGAGATGGCGATCGACGACGACATCGGCATGAACGAGTTGGTGCCGGAGGAGACCAACGAGCCGCTCGACGTCCGTCGGGTGATCCGGCGCCTGGTCGATGACGGCGACTTCCTTGAGATCCACGCCGCGTTCGCGCCCAATCTGGTGGTCGGGTTGGCGCGGCTTCAGGGCATGGTGGTCGGCCTGGTCGCCAACCAGTCGATCGAAAAGGCCGGCACGCTCGACATCGACGCCTCGGACAAGGGCGCGCGGTTCGTGCGGCTGTGCAACATCTACCACATCCCTCTGATCACGCTGGTCGATGTCCCGGGGTTCCTGCCCGGGGTCGAGGAAGAGCGCGGCGGCATCATCCGCCACGGCGCCAAGATGCTGTTCGCCTATGCCTCTGCGACCGTGCCCAAGATCACGGTGATCCTGCGCAAGGCCTATGGCGGCTCCTATCTGGCGATGTGCTCGCAGGAGATGGGCGCCGACTTCGTCTATGCCTGGCCGGGCGCCGAGATCGCGGTGATGGGGGCCGAAGGTGCGGTCAACATCCTCTACCGCAAGGAGCTGGACCAGGCCGAGGACCGGCGCGCCAAGGCGGCCGAGCTCGCGGCCGAGTATCGCGAGCGCTTTTCCTCGCCCTATCTGGCCGCCGCCCAAGGCTATGTCTCGGACGTGATCCGACCGTCCGAGACCCGCGGCACGGTTGCGCTCGCGCTGCGCAAGTCCTTGTCCAAGCGCGAGGTCCGGCCGCCCAAGAAACACGGCGCGATCCCGCTGTAAGGCGGGCCCCGGCGGGGCGGCTCCCCATGTTTTTCGGTTTTCACGATTTTCGATCTGGAGCGATCGGTCGATGGCGGCGCTGATTGGGCAAACGCTGGCGATGTACGCGGTGGTGGTGGTGGTCGCGTTCGCGGTCGCGCTGGTGATCCGCGGCATCGTGCTCGCGGTGTCGTGGACGCCGCGGCGACCGGTCGTGGCGGACCAGCCGCACGCGGTGCCGGCGAGCTATGCGCCGCCGCCCGCCCACATCGCGGCGATCGCCGCCGCGGTCGCGGCGATCACCAGCCGGGCCCGGATCGTCAAGATCGAAGACCGCGCGCGCGGCTCATCCTGGTCCGCCGAGGGCAAGTTCCTGCACCAGACCTCCCATCTGCTGGGGCGCCGCCGGCGCTGACCCGATCCTCTTCCACGCCCGAAACGCGGGGACAGAACTCGTCATGGAACGCAAGTTCAAGATCACGGTAGACGGCATGCCCTACATCGTCACGGTCGAGGAGATGCCGCAGGACGAGGGCCAGCTCTATCCGGCGCAGGCGATCGCGATGACCCCGGCGGCCCCGGCACCGGTGGCGCGCCCGGCGCCGGCGGCACCGGCCGCGGCCGCCGCGGCCAAGGCGACCACCGCCAAGGCGGCGAGCCCGGACGACCGGGTGAGCCCGCTGTCGGGCGTGGTTGAATCGATCGCGGTCCAGGTCGGCGCCGAGGTTGCCGAGGGCGACCGGCTCTTGACCATCGAAGCAATGAAGATGAAGACCGCGGTGACCGCGCACAAGGCCGGCAAGGTCGCGGCGGTGCTGGTCGCGGCGGGCGATGCGGTCGGTGCCGGCCAACCCTTGGTGACGATCCGCGCCGCCTGACCCGCGACCTTTAGGACCGCCGGTCCGCCCTTTGCCCGCTCCCCCCGCGCGACGCCGGTGCGCGCCGACCGTTCGCTCCTTGGAGACCCATCGATGGGGTTCGACCCGCTCAGCCTGTTCCAGGGCATCGCGACGCTGGTCGCGGCCGAACCGCAGATCGCGTTCGGCCGGTTGTTCTTGATCGCGCTCGGCCTCGTGTTGATCTGGCTCGGCCGCAAGGGGGTGCTCGAGGCCCTGTTGATGGTGCCGATGGGCCTGGCGATGTCGACCGTCAATGCCGCGGTGTTGTTCCTCGACGACGGCCGGCCGGGCACCTTGTTCCTCGACCCGCTGGTTTCCGACAACGACGAGCTGATCCGGCTGTTGCAGATCGACTGGCTGCAGCCGGTCTATGCCTTGACCTTCTCGAACGGCCTGATCGCCTGCGTGATCTTCATGGGCATCGGGGTGTTGCTCGACGTCGGCTTCGTGATGGCGCGGCCGTTCACCTCGATGTTCATCGCGGTGTGCGCCGAGCTCGGCACGGTCGTGACCTTTCCGCTTGCGATCGCGCTTGGTCTGTCGCCGGCCGACGCCGCGGCGACCGCGACGATCGGCGGTGCCGACGGGCCGATGATCCTGTTCACTGCTCTCGTGCTCTCCGACGACCTGTTCGTGCCGATCACCGTGGTCGCGTATCTTTATTTGGGCCTGACCTATGGTGGTTATCCGTATCTGATCAAGGCAATGGTGCCCAAACGGCTGCGCGCGCTGCCGATGGCGGCCGACACCGCGCGGCCGGTGACCTCGGACCAAAAACTGATCTTCGCGGTGGTGGTGTGCGTTCTGTTGTCACTGTTGTTCCCGGTCGCCGCACCTTTGATCTTCTCGCTGTTCGCCGGCGTCGTGGTCCGCGAGGCCGGGCTTGCCCATTATGCCGAGGCGTTCAGCGGCCCGATGCTGTATGGCGCGACCTTCTTCCTCGGCCTGTTGCTCGGCATTTTGTGCGAGGCGAGCGTGATCTTGAACCCCGACGTCTTGACGTTGCTCTTGCTCGGCATCACCGCGCTTGCGGTTTCGGGCATCGGCGGGCTGCTCGGCGGCTATGCGCTCTATTACGCGTCCGGGGGGCGGTTCAACCCGGTGATCGGGATCGCCGGGGTCAGCTGCGTGCCGACCACCTCGAAGGTCGCGCAAAAGACGGTCGCCGAGGCCAACCCCGAGGCGATCGTGCTGCCGCACGCGCTCGGTGCCAACATCTCGGGCGTGATCACCTCGGCGATCTTTGCGGGCGTACTGATTGCGGTGGTGAGCTAGAGATCATCTGTCCGGTTGAACCGTTCCGTTTGGTCGGGGCACCGCCGATGTTGGGGCATCGGCCCCCCACCTGGAACCGAATAACCGGATTTGGTATGAATGTTCCTGTCTGCGCGGATGCTGTGACCTTTTGTGTCGCGAGTTCCGTTTTGGTTGAGGGGCCGGCTATCGGTTTTTGAAATCGAACGTGATCGATCCAGAGGTGTATGGTCAGTGATTTTATGCGTCTCACCGGAGACCTGAGTGTGCCGCGTTGGTCGCCGTGGCCATCGATAAGGGCGTCCTTTTCGGGAAAATGTGAAAAGACGGCTGTATTTTTCGTGGGTAGGGCCAGATCTGTTCCGCCGGAGTGAACATCGGGGAGAGTGGTGGAAGCGGCACAAGGGTGACTTGTCGGGGATCGCGAGCGCTTTCTCGCCATGCCATCCGGCCTGACCGCGGGCCATCACGCCATGGACGTCGGGGGCAAGCGAGCGGGAGTGTTCGGCCAACTCTCAATAGACGCCAATCCCGGCTATCGGGGCTCCGGGGTAAATCGGAAATCGGTCCCGCGCGTGTGTCCGGCCGCGATGACGGCGCCATACTCCGGTTCCTGATATGTTACGGTTTTGACGCGGTCCCGGACGTCGGCAAAGATCTGGAAGCCGTGGTCACCGGCGAAGCCCTTTTCCAGCCGTTCAATCAACTGGGCGGCGAAGACGGAGTGGCCGCCGGTTCCGTCATCGCGCACCGGTTCGTCGCCCCCTGAGGACATGACCATGACCGAGCGTCGGTCGGTTGCGTCCTCTGGCCGGTCGGTGTCGGCGCGATCGGCCGTGACCTGGAGTTGGTCGGTCAGGGTCCCCGAGTAACAGCTGTCGGAAATCACCAGGATCTGGTCGGCGCCGATCTGATTGAGAAAGGCCGAGAGGTGTCCAACTGAAAGCCAGTTGCGCGCTGATCCCGGCTCCGCATCAGCCGGAAGCCAGTAGCCGACTCCGGTCTGTTCCATCATATAACCGTGCCCAGCATAGTATATGACAAGGTCATCAATGGTGGCTGTTGTCTTCGACAATGCTGCCAAGGCACGGACAATATCAAGCTGACCGGGGTTATTCAAGACGATCGACTGGTATCCCGCCCGCTCATTCAGAATTGAACCAATTGCAGCAACGTCGTTAAGCGGAGTGTAAAGTGGCGAAATGCCGCCACGGTAATCATTGATGCCGATCAACAGGGCCACATTCGGGCGAGTAATTGCAGGCAGGAACGAGGCGGCGTCGCGATCATCAATGCTGAATTGCTCGAACGGATCGCTGAGATGTCCGGCACGGATATCACTCAATGCTCCGGAAAACAGCACACTGTGGGAGTGGTGGAGCGCATCATACAGGGCGTCCGCCAAATTCTGCCTGGCCTCTGGGTCCAATCCGGGGTGGTTGACCAGGCTGAGCAATTGATCGGGGGTTGCGGTGCCGTTGGCGAGCGACGTCTTGACCGCTTCCAGAGTTTTCTGATCGATGTTCGCCCCGCTCGCGTCGATCAGGGCGTCAACGGCCCCAAGCGCGGTCGTGAGTGCCTCGCGTGCGCCGACACCGTGTGAGCCCGGTTGGTCTTTGGCGTCCGGGTCGGCGGCAGGGCCATCGCGCGCTTCGGTTTCTGCCGTCTGATTGGCGGCGGCACCACTGGGCGCGCCGGGGGACGACGCACCGGCCCCGCCTGGTTCGTTTGCGTTTGCGGCGGCGGCTTGCGATGAGGCGGTCGCGTCGGAGGCGGCCGGCGCGGCGGACGCCGCGGCCGCCGCCGCCGGTCCGTCGCGTCCGCCGGGCAGCGCGGCCACCAGAACGGCGACATCACTCCCCGCGTCTTGGTCCACCAACGTGTCGGCCGGTGCCGTATCGACCCCCGCACCGCCGACGGTCGCATCGCCCATCCCGCTGGTGTCGACCGATGGAACGCCGCCGGTGGTCGCGGTCGAGGCGGCATCGAACCCGGACCGGACCCCCGGGCCGACATCCGGAGCGGTGCCGATCGACGTCGCCGAAACGGCGGCGTCGGAGGTGCCGAGCGCGCTGCCGGAGCCTGTGTCGAACCCGGCTGTCGGTGTCGGGGAGGTGGACGCATCAGCGGTCGAGGTGTCGTCGGTGGCCGTCGGCGGTTGCGCTGTTGGCTGCCCCGGTTGGGTGTTGGTTGGGGCAGGGTCCCGGTTCGCCCGCGACGGGTCCGAGGTGACGACCGGCTCAACAGACGTCGGTGCCTCAGGGGGGGCCGGCGCCTCGGGGGTCACCGGTTGATCGGGGGGCTCCGGCGTCGCCGGAACCGCCGGTTCAGTCGGGGTTGACGGGTCCTCGGGCGTCTGCGGCGTCTCGGGACCGGTGGGGTCATCGGTGGTCGGTGGTTGGTTCGGGGGCTCCGGCGTCGCGGGAACCGCCGGTTCAGTCGGGGGTGACGGATCCTCGGGCGTCTGCGGCGTCTCAGGCGTGGTCGGGTCACCGGACGGAGGCGGTGGCTCGGCACTCGGCGGGGACCCGCCCGAGGGGGGCGGGGTGACCGGTGTCGAAAGGACGGAGATCCCCGCCGGAACGATGGTGCCGCCCAAGCCGGCGTCGGCGGTGCCGGTGGAAGCCTGAACATCGAACCCGGCCGTGGTGTCGGTCGGGGTAAACCGCAGTCCGGCCGCGCCTTCAGCGATCGTGATAAAAGCACCGTCGACGATCCCGGTAACGCCGTCATTGTGGAAAAGATTGCCGCCGGTAATGTTTGTAATTTTGAAATGCGTGACAAGATCACTATCAGCAGGATTTCGGGTGATCACAAGCCCGTCGGTGGTTTGTGTGCCGATCTCGGTGGTGGTATCGGTGATGCTGGGCGTATCGGCGATTTCGGTCACCGTGATGGTGGCGGTGACGGTGTCGCCGTATAGGGTACCGTCACTGTCGCTGGTCGATGCCCGCACATCGAAACTGCCGTCGTCACTCGAATCCGGCGTCGGCGTGAATTTCAGCCCGGCGGCCGCTTGCGCCACGGTGACGAAACTGTCCGCGGTGACCACGCTCGCGCCGTCATTCAGATAGAGGGTGCCACCGGCGATATTGGTGATCTTGAAATGGGTCGCGTTGGTGTCGCCGGCCCCGGGGCTGATCACCAGTCCGCCGGTGGTTTGGGTGTTGACGTCGGTGGCGGCGGTCGTCACCGTCACGGTGTCGAAGACGGAGATCGACGCGGTATTGGTGTTCACCGAGAATGCGGTCGTGCCGCCGACGCCGAGGATGCTGACATTTGCGCTGCCGCCGGCAACACTGATGGTCTTGTCCCAGGCGCGGATCGTGATCGTCGCCGACCCGGCGAAATCGAGATCCGGAAGGAAGCGCACCCGGTTGGTGGACGCGCCACTCGGCGTGCCGTCCAAAAGAACCGCCGCGGACGCCAAATCCACCACGGCATCGCCCGTCGCGGTAAAATTGTTCCAGGTGGTGCCGTTGTTGATCGAGTACTGCCAATGGCCGTTGGTGTTATCGACCGCGGTCACCGCGATCGCCTCGACCGCCCCGTCGGCATCGGTGATCGACCCGTCGACCACGATGTCGGCCACTGAGGTGCCGGTGTTGACCCCGGCCGGCGTGTTGACGGCGATCGTGGTCAAGACCGGGCTCGCACCGGACGACAGGACCGGCGCGTCGTTCAGCGCTGTGACTTGGATCGTTACTAGTGCAGTTGCCGAATTCGAACCATCGACGACCGTGACGCTGACCGAACGATCGGAGATCTCGGGGGCCGCGGAGGTGTTGTCGTACTGGATTTGTCGCAAGGCGGTTTGATAGTCGGCCGGATCGACCGCACCGGACAGGACCAGACGACCAGTGTCGGACTCATACGGTGTTACGGTAATGCCGGCTGGAAGCGCACCGTTGACGGACAAGGATTCCGCCACCCCATCGGGTGTGTTGGCAATAGTGAGGGTCATTGAGGCCAGGGTCGCGCTGTCGCCACCGGTGATGAAACCAAGAGGCATAAGATCGATCGGGCCAGAGCCTTCGATAAATGAAATGGTACTGTTTTGCTGGTGCGTTTCGTCACGGGTGAACAGAGTTATCGAATCATCAATAGCCCCGGAGATGTATAAATGCGCGCCGTCCTGTGATATCACCGGAAAAAACGGAGTGTTCAATCCGTCAACGCCAGCCTGACCATCCCTGACGACTTCTTGAAGTGAGAGGCGACCCGTGTCCAGATCACGCAAAAAAACGGTAAGCGCATTCCCACTCCGATCGGCGACATAGACATTGTTTCCGTCAGGGTCGATTATCAATTCATGAGGTGCCAACAGCCCTGTAACCCAATCAACATTGTGTTTATGCGCTTCCTGAAATGTCAGTTGGCCGGTTGAGGAGTCGCGGGAGAAGACCGTGATCGACTGTGATGATAGGCTGCTAATGTAGACAGAGGCGCCGTCGGGTGAAATGGCGACCCCGTGGGCACGATCTAAGGTGTTGATGCCATCGTGGCCGTGGACCTTCGCTTCTACGAAGGTAAGCGTTCCGGCGCCGGCATCTCGGGAAAAGACGGTGACCGCATCTTCAATGCGCGATGTCACGTAAATATGCTTGTCGTCAGGAGATATCGCTGCCCGGTGAGGGGTGGACAGATTGTCAACACCCCCGTCGTCGTCAGTGACTTTGGTTTGGAACGTTAAGGCACCTGTTGATGAGTTCCTCGTAAAGTGGGTTACCGAGCTTTCGGTAGAGCCGACGACATAGGCGTCTTCGCCATCGCTGGAAAACGCGATATCTATGGCGCCATCGAGCCCATCGATCTCATCAAGGTCGTCAACCAGTGTGTCGACATATGTGAGGGTTCCGTCACCTGAGTTTCGCGAGAAAATGACTATGGAATCGCTTGACGATATCGGCACATAGACATGCTTGCCGTCAGGAGAGATGACAAGCGTCGTCAACCGAGACAGTCCAGTAATACCGTCAGAGCCATTCGTATAGACCTGTTGGTAGGTGAGTGTCCCATTTGATGAATTGCGGGAAAACAATGTGATCGAATCCTCATAGAAGCTTGCGACGTAAACATGATTGCCATCACTGGAGATAACCGTTCCGGTGGCGCCATCCAGCGCTTGAATACTACCGCTGCCGTCCGTATAGGTCTGAACATGGGTGAGCTCACCGGTCGCTTGTTGCGACGCCACGACCGGCGCATTCAAAAGCCCGTTCCAGTGCGGGGCGGTGTTGGTCATCAGGGCGTTGTGAGCGCCGTCGATCTCGCCGGCGCGGTACTCCAAATCCCAATCGCCGCCGTGCGCGGCAGCGCCGGTGTCATCGATCGATGCGGCGACATCGGCGCCGATGATCCGGGACAGGTCATCGACAAAGGCCTGTCCGTTGGTCGTCGCCGCGATGTCGCAGCCATAGATCAGGAGATCGCCGCCGTCGGCCAACGCCGCGCCGATGGCGACCAGGTTCGGGGTGTGGGTGCCGAGTGTGGCCGCCGTGAGCGATGCTGTGCCGAGGTCGAAGGCGCCGTCGCTGCCGTGAGCGAAGATATGGATCGCGTCGATATCGGTGCGGCCGGCCAGCGCCTCGGCGATTTCGGCGACGCCGTCGCGGTTCGGGTCCAGGTGGACAACGTCGGTCCCGGGATCGAATCCGGCCAGGATCGCGCCCGGGGTCTCGACCGCGGCATCGATCACCGCGACGGTGACCGTTGACGGTTCGCCAGCCTCGGAGGGCCGGGGCGGCACCAAGCCACCATCGTCGATCGGGTCAGAGACGGTCGGGCCGGTCTCCCGGGAGACCGAGGTTTGAGCGGGCGTGCTCAGCGCCGCCAGGATCGCGGTGGTTTCCGAGTCGGCCGGGCCGGGGTCGGGGTCGGATCGGGCATCGGCCGCGAGCACCGCGTCCGGCGGTCGAGCCAACGCGTCCAGGATCGCCTGGGTTTCGGGGTCATCGGACCCGGCCGCGGCCGGGTCGGCCGGTCCGGCGGGGGTGGCCGGCCGGTCGCCGGTGTCCGAAACCCGCGAGTTGGGCTCAATCGGGCGTGCGATCTGATCGCCGGCACCGGATCGCCCCGGTTCCCCCGGACCGGCTTGATCAAACGCCGCGTCGTCCCTGGCCGCCTGGTCTGCCTCCAGTTGGGCGTCGGCCGTCACTGCCCCGGCTGCATCGAACATCACTCTGGTCTCGAGCGCAAAGCGCTGAGACAGGGGGGTGACGAACTGCGGTCGAGGCCGGCACCTGGCCGACCCGAGCCCCGCGATCACGCTCATATCGCGCCCCCTTTGCCAGCCGGCGCGGCCCGCGCGCTGTTCGCCGTGGTGGCCAGGCCACCTGTCCGGACAAGGAGCGGCTCCGGTCTTCGCGCGGTGCTCGCCCAACAATCCGACGCGATCGTCGATCGAGCAAGCGGCGGAGGCGCGATGCCCGCACAAACCGGCGTAAACGGCCGTTGGTGACCGCTCAGAAACAGGTCGACAAAAAAAACCGGTGACCAAAATCAGCTCGACCGATCACCGGGCATCCGTGACAGAGGCCTTGAATCTCGATGGTGTATCGACCGTTACATCAAATTTTCGATGAATTCAAGAGATGACGATTGTACACTCGGTGCCTGCGGCGTCGGGCGACGTCGTGCGAAGGGGGGCTTCAGGGGCGGGGGTGCGCCGGAACACCACCCCGAACCCGGGGGCACGCCGACGACGCGCCCGGCCATTGCAGCTGCGGTTGAAGGATACCTTCTGTTTTCGCCTGGGTGTGATCATGGTGTATCTGATGAAGTCAGACGACATCCGCGGCAACGTATCGGTTGTCGGATGTCGTGATCTGATGGCGGATCGGCATCCAACCGGCGGCAACAGGCCCGAAAGAACGGTGGAACCACTCGGCGTTCCAGTACTCGTAGCCGAAGGGGCGCGCGTGCAACGTAACTGCTCAGGTCCCCGCTAAGCGGCGGATGTCGCCTGCGTGGGAGTGAGGACGTCTTTGATAGCCTGGAGAGCTGTCTTGCCGTTGAGCCGTCCGGTGGCGATCACGCTTACGGTTGCTGCATAGAATCTGGCGCCACCAACTGAGCGGAAGCA
>JANQHG010000031.1 GCA_028277115.1 Azospirillaceae bacterium | reverse complement strand
CGCCTCGACCGTCCACACGGTCTCGCGCCGCGGCGCGGCGGTCGGTTCCGGTCGGGTCGCCGCCAGACCGTCCGGCCGCAGCTTGAGGCATTCGGCCGGGTCACCGCGGTCAACCCGATCGAGATCCGCGCCGGGGTTGCGGGCGACATCGCCGCGGTCGGCCACGGGCTGCGCCGCGGCGCCCGGGTCGCGACCGGCGATCTGCTCGCGCGGATCGATCAGCGCGATCTTGAACTAATGGTGCGGGATGCGCGCGCCGCCTTGGCGGAGGCGACGGCGCGCGCCGAGGAGACGGCGGCCGCGCTCGCCCGGCTCGACGGTCTGCTGGCGATCGACCGCCGCTTGGTCGCGATCGCCGAGCGCAATTTCCAACGTCGTCAGCGGCTGCAGGCGCGCGGGGTGACGTCCGAGGACGCGCTCGACGCCGCCGCGTCCGAGGCCGAGACCGCGCGCCGAGTGGTCACCGACCGCGCCGGCGACGTCGCGATCCAACGGGCCCGGCTCGACCAGCACAAGGCCGCGGTCGAGCGCGCCGAAACCACGCTGGCGCGCGCTGAACGCGACCTCGCGCGCACCGAAATCCGCGCCCCGGCCGCCGGGATCATCGAGACCACCGCGGTCAACCGCGGCGGCCGGGTCAACGTCAACGCGCTGGTCGCGACCTTGCTGCCCCTGGACGGGTTCGAGGCCGAGGTCCGGCTGTCGGCGGTCGAGTACCGCCGGCTTGCCGCCGACGACCAGCCGGTGATCGGCCGTGCGGTCGCGCTGAGCTGGGTCGGCGCCGGCGCCGATGGCGGCGTCGACCTCACCGGCCGGATCGTCCGGGTCGATCCCCGGATCGACGCGGTCGGCGGCGGCATCACCGGCCATGTCGCGCTGCCGGCGCTGCCGCCGGATACGCCGCTGCGCCCGGGCGCCTTTCTTGCCGTGTCGCTGCCCGACGCGGCGTTTACCGATGTTGTGCGGCTGCCGGTGACCGCGGTGATGCCCGATGGCAACGTTTACCTGGTCGGCGCGGACGATCGCCTTGCCGGCGCCCCGGCCGAGGTGGTGCGCCGGCTCGGCAATGAGGTGTTGCTGCGCGTGTCGGTGCCCGACGGCGCCTGCGTTGTCACCACCCGGTTCAACCAGATCGGCGACGGCGTCAAGGTCGTGGCCGATGGCTGCGGGTCCGCCGGTGCCGGTACCGACGCCGACGTCGGCGGGGCAGCGTCGTGATCGGTCTGTTCGTCCGCCACCCCAACGCCGCCAACCTGTTGATGGCGCTGTTGATCGCGGTCGGGCTGGTCGCGGCGACCCGGCTCAACCGCCAATTCCTGCCGACCATCGGCTTCGACATCATCACGGTGTCGATGACCTGGCCGGGGGCATCGGCCGCCGACATCGAATCCGCGTTGATCGAGCGGATCGAGCCCGAGGTCCGCACGCTTGCCGGGGTTGATTCGGTGACCGCGACCGCGCGGGAGGGCACCGGGTCGATCGTCTTGTCTTACGTTGACGGCAGCGACATGCAGACGGCGCTGTCGGACGTCGAGTCCGCCGTCAGTCGCCTGACCGGTCTGCCCGAGGACATCGATGAGCTGGTGATCCAGCGGGTCACCCGCTACGAGCCGGTCGCCCGCCT
Source organism: Azospirillaceae bacterium (assembly GCA_028277115.1). Lineage (GTDB taxonomy): Bacteria > Pseudomonadota > Alphaproteobacteria > Azospirillales > Azospirillaceae > JANQHG01. The sequence continues at coordinate 4,543 of JANQHG010000031.1, read as the reverse complement.
GGTGCTCTCGGGCCCGATGTCCGAGGCGGCGCTGGCCGCCTGGTCCCGGCAGATCCGCAACGACCTGCTCGCGCGCGGCCTCGACCGGGTGGTTTATGCCGGGCGGCGCGACCCGGAGATCCGGGTCGCGCTCGACGAGGCGACCTTGCGCCGCCTCGATCTGACGGTCGAGGAGGTCGGGCAACGGATCGCGGCGGCGTCGCTCGACGCGCCGCTCGGCGATTTCGGCGCGGCGGCCGAGGTTCAGGCCCGGGTCGCGACCCGGGCCGACCATGCCGCCGACCTCGCTCAGGTGGTGGTGATCCCGGACCCTGCGGGCGGCGGCACCCGGTTGGCCGAGATCGCGCGGCTGGCCGACGACGTCGACCGCGACCAGCCGGTGGTCCGGTTCAACGGGCGCCGGGCGGTCGAGTTGGTGGTCGAGCGGGTCGAGGCCACCGACTCGCTCGACGCCCACGCCGCGATCACCGCCTATCTCGACGAGATGCGGCCGACCTGGCCGCCCGATCTCGAGGTCGCGGTGTTCGAGGTGCTGGCCGATCCGGTGCGCGAGCGGATCGACCTTCTGATCCGCAACGGCATCGGCGGCCTGGTGATCGTGCTGGCGCTCTTGGTGATCTTTCTGGAAAGCCGGGTCACCTTCTGGATCGCGGTCGGCATTCCGGTCGCCTTGTGCGCGACTGCGGGCGTGATGCTTGCGCTGGGCCAGACGATCAACATGGTCAGCATGTTCGGGCTGATCCTGTCGCTCGGCATCGTGGTCGATGACGCGATCGTGGTCGGCGAGCATGCGGCACATCTGCGCGCCGGCGGCATGGCGCCCGCGTTGGCGGCCGAGACCGCGGCACGCCGGATGGCGGTGCCGGTGTTCGCGGCGTCCTTGACCACGGTCGCGTCGTTCCTGCCGATCCTGATGCTCGGCGACGTGATCGGCCAGATCGTCACCGCGATCCCGATGGTGGTCGCCGCGGTGTTGGTCGCGAGCCTGGTTGAGTGCTTCTTGATCCTGCCGTCGCACATGCGCGACGCGCTCGCCGCCGGGGCGCGGCGGCCGCCGTCACAGCTCCGGCAACGGTTCGACCGGGCGTTCGACCGGTTTCGCCACGGCGTCTTTCGCCGTTGGATGGTGCGCTGCCTGGCGTGGCGCCACACCACGATCGCGGCGCTGGTCGCCGGGTTGGTGCTGGCGCTCGGCCTGATCGCCGGCGGGCGGGTCGGCTTCGTGTTCTTCACCGGGCCCGAGGGCGACAATGTGGTGGCGACGGTCGCGTTCGTGCCCGGGACCCCGCGTGAGACCACCCTTGAGATGATGGCGCGGATGACCGCGGCGCTCGAGCGCGCCGAAGCGGCGCTGAGCGACGGGGCGGGCGGGCTGGTGCGGACCGCGCTGATCAAGCTCGGCGAGGACGATCACCAGGGCGAGATCTTGGTCGAACTGGTGGCGAGCGACCGGCGCGATGTCCGCACCTCGGCCGTGATGGCGGCTTGGCGCGCCGAGATCGCGCCGATGCCCGGGCTCGAGACCCTGACCGTACGCGAACGCCGCGGCGGCCCGCCCGGGCGCGACATCGACATCCGCCTGTCGGGTGCCGATGCCGACACGCTGAAACGCGCGGCGATCGAGATTGCCGAGCTGGTGCGGTCATTCGCGGGGGTCTCGGCGGTCTCCGACGACCTGCCGTACGGCAAGGCCGAGGCGCAGCTGAGCCTGACCCCGCTCGGCCACTCGCTCGGCTTCACCCACCAGATGGTCGCGGCGCAACTCAGAAACGCGTTCGAAGGCCTGATCGTCGACCGCTTCGCCCGCGGCGAGGACGAGGTCAAGGTCCGGGTGGTGTTGAGCGACCGCGACCGCGAGGGCGACGCACTCGCCGACCTGCGCCTGAAGAGCCCCGAGGGTGGCGAGGCGGCGCTCGCCGACATCGTCACGATCACGTGGTCGGTCGGCTTTGCCGAGATCAACCGCGAGGACGGGGTGCGCGAGGTCGCGCTGACCGGAGACGTCGACGACGCGGTCGCCAACCCGGGCGAGATCCGCACCGCCCTGCCGGCGCGCGGTCTCGACGCGATCGCGGCGCGGTATGGCATCGCGTACCGCTTTGCCGGCCGCGCCGAGGAGCAGGCCGACACCTTTGCCGACATGACGGTCGGCGCGGTGTTGGGGCTGATCGGCATCTACATCACGCTCGCCTGGGCGCTCGGCTCCTACAGCCGGCCGTTGCTGGTCATGTCGATCATCCCGTTCGGCCTGATGGGCGCGATCGTCGGCCATCTGGTCATGGGCTTCGACCTCACCATCCTCTCGATGGTCTCTCTGTTGGGCTTGGCGGGCATCCTGGTCAATGACAGCGTGATCTTGATGACCACGATCGACCGCCGGATTTCTGAGGGCAGCGCGCCGCGCGAAGCGGTGATCGACGGCGCGGTCGAACGCCTGCGCCCGGTGATCCTGACCTCGGTGACCACGATCGGCGGCCTGTTGCCGTTGTTGTTCGAGACCAGCCTGCAGGCGCAGTTCCTTCAGCCGATGGTGGTGACCCTGATCTTCGGTCTGGCGACCGCGTCGGTGCTGGTCCTGCTGCTGGTCCCGGCGTTGGTGGTGGCGCTCGAGGATCTGGGGGTTCGCCATCGGGTGGCGATCGTGCACGCCGCGTAGATCAAGATTTGGGTCCGGCGCCCGAGCCACCCGTGCGGGTCCAATTCGCAACCGATATCGGTTGCCCCCCCCCGGGTGACCCGGATCGGCCGATCATACCAAATCCGGTTGAACCGTTCCGTTTGGTCGGAGCACGCCGGTCGGTCGGGGGCGCCCTTTCCCCGGTCCGCGCCCCGACATCGACGGTGCCGCAAAGCTGAACCGCCGATGTTGGGGCGATCGGCCCCCACCGGCGATGCAAACAGGCAGACCGTGCCGGCCGATCGCCCCAACCTACAGATCGGTGAACAGCGTCCTCAGGCGTGGAGAACCGGAACCAAACAATCGGATTTGGTATAAAACCTCAAGAGTTCTGAGCGGGATTTTGCTGACAAGGATGATTTAGAGACAAACTTCGTCGAGGTCGATATCGACGGCATGAGTATTATCAAAGTTACCGCTCCGATCATCGTGACGTCGAGTTTCGATATGGCCAAAAAAATGTGGCCGGCAGTGGCGGTACAGATCGGATTTCCGCGGGACCGGGCGACAACACCGTGAGAGGGGGCGACGGCCTCTATGGCGTGTTCGCGCCGAACGGCGCCGATCGCCTGATCGGCGTGCTCGCAATCGACCAGGTCGACCTCGACGTGCGCTGGCCGGGGCGGACGACCTGGGTCAGGATCAGGGCCCGGGGGCGCCGCCCCCGGGCCGGCCGCGCAGCAGCCGGCCCGGGCGGGCGCCGGTCGGTGCGCCGGCCGACCACACCAGGCTGCCGTTGACGAACACCTGGTCGATCCCGGCCGCGCGCCGGGTCGGCGCCTGCCAGCTCGCCCGGTCGGCGATCGTCGCCGGGTCGAACACCACCAGATCGGCGGCGCGGTCGGGCGCGATCACGCCGCGGTCGGCCAGCCCCAGCACCTCGGCCGGCAAGGCGGTCATCCGGCGTACCGCCTCTTCGAGTGGGAACAGCCCGACCTCGCGGACATAGTGGCCGAGCACGCGGGCAAAGCTGCCCCACAGCCGCGGGTGCGGGTGGGCGTCGTGCGGCAGGCCGTCGGACCCGATCATGGTGTGGGGATGGCCGAGGATGCGCCGGACGTCCGCCTCGTCCATCGCAAAGAAAATCGCGCCGGCCGGCATCAAGCGGCGGATCGCGTCGTGCGGCGAACACCCCCATTCGGTCGCGAGCGCGTCGAGCCAGCGACCGGCCGCCTGGGGCTCGGGCGCGGACCAGGTCACCAGGATCTTGATCTCCGGGTGGTAGCGCGCCGGCTCGAGGATGGTCGACGACGCCGGATAGGGATAGGCGTCGAGCGCCACCGGGTGGCGCGCTCGGGCGCGCGCGATCCGCGCCAGGGTGGCGACCGAGCGGCCGAAATTCTCAGGCTTGGTCACCTTGTGGTGGGAGATCAGCACCGGCACGCCGGCGGCCTCGCCGATCGCGACGCTCTCGTCGATCGCGTCCTCGACCCCGTCCGCCTCGTCGCGCAGGTGGGTCGCGTAGAGGCCGGGCCCGCCCGCCATCACCCGGGCGAGGTCGATCACCTCGTCGGTCGGCGCGGCCCGGCTCGGCGCGTAGTAAAGGCCGCTCGACAGCCCGGTCGCGCCCTCGTCCAGCGCCTGGGCGAAGGTTTCGCGCATCCGCGCCCGCTCGTCGCGATCGGCCGGGCGGTCGAGCGCGCGCATCGCGCCGAGCCGGAGCGTGCCGTGACCGATCAGCGCGACCGCGTTGACCGCGGCCGGCCGCGCCCCGAGCGCGTCGCGCCAGGCGGCAAAGCGCGGATAGCGGTACCGGCTGCGGTCGCCGAGCACGTCGAACGGCGGCGGCGGGTCGGCGGCGGGCTCGAGCGGCGCCAGCGAGATGCCGCAGTTGCCGGTGACCACCGTGGTCACCCCTTGGCTGAC
>JANQHG010000023.1 GCA_028277115.1 Azospirillaceae bacterium | reverse complement strand
GTCGAGGCGGTCGTGGTGGTCCGCCACACCGCCTCGACCCGGGGCGGCGCGTTGACCAGCGCGGTCGCGAGCGCGATGCGCACCTGCGCCGCCTGCTTGGCCGCGATCCGGCCGTCGCGGCCGAGCTCGGCGAGCGCGCGCCCGACCCCGCGCATCACGTCGGAGCGTTCGACCGTGACCTCGCCTTTGAGGAAGGCGGCGACCGCGTCGGTGATCCGCGCGGCATCGGCGGCCGTGACCCCGAGCGCCGGGTCGGCGAGGGTGGCATTGAGAATGCCGAGCGCGACCCCGACCGCAATGAAATTGTCGAGCGCGGGGTCGGTGTAGTTCGGTTTGAACGGCACCAGCTGGGCGTTGCGGTAGCTGCCGTCCGCGGTCACCACCACCCGCGCGCCGGCGTCGGCGATCCGGTCCGACAGGGTCTTGTCGCTGAAGCCGCCGAACACCGGGGTGTAGATGATGCCGAGCCTTTTCGCGCCCTCGGTCCAATAGATCTGTGCCGGGATGCTCGGCATGTTGAGCGCGATCCGGTCGCCCGGTTCAAGACCGAGCGCCTTTAGCGCGAGCGCGCATTTGGCGCTCTCGAGCAACAGCTGCTTGCGGGTGACCGGGTAGCAATCGACCGGGCCGCCGCGCCCGTCGTTGGACGACATGTTCCAGCGGTCGCCCTCGAAGATCAGCGCGGTCTCGTCGCCATGGCCGTCGAGCACGTGGCGATCGACCTCGTTGAACGCCGCACTGGTCAGCCCGCCGGAGAACCACTTCCAGTGCGGCGGGTCGTCGGCGTCGAACGCGCGCTCCCAGGGCTCGAACGTCTCGGGCAGATCAAGGGTGACCGGGGCGGCGGTGTCGGCGTCCCAGCCGCGCCACGCCTGGCGGTCGGTGTCCCAGAACGCCCAGACCCCGGTGGTGCCATGTTGCGCAAGCAACCAACAAAGGGTGCGCTTGGCCAGTCGGCCGTGGAACAGGCCGGGGTTGTCGCGGCAGGATTCGCGCAAACGGTCCCAAGCGTTTTGATCGGTGATGTCGTTGCGGGTCGGGGTCGGGGCGTTCGACTTTGGCTCGGGCACCGGCAACCGCTCCTTGGCATCTCAGGTTGGTCAAGCGGTGCCGGTGTTACTGCAAAACTCGAATTGTGACAAATCGATTCGCTAGGATTAATCCGGTTGGCGGCCTGCCGGAGGGTGCGCGTTCCGCGCACCCATTGGGTCGGCGGGACGCCGCCCATCCGGTCGGCCGAAATGTGGCGTTTGGGGGATCAGCTCATTGGGCCTGCACACGCCCCACCTGCTGGCCGGCGGCCGGGACGCCCCACCGGCGCCGGTCAACCGCCGACGAATGGTCCGTGCGGGTCGGTGCCCCACACCTGCTCGAGCCGTTGGGCGCGGCCGCAACCCCAGGTGTAGAAGCGGTAGCGGAACGGGTTCTCCTGATGATAGTTCTGATGGTAGTCCTCGGCCGGGTAGAACGCCACGGCATCGGAAATGCCGGTCGCGATCTCGCGGCTGAACCGGGCTTCGAGCCTGGCCTTTGAGTCGATTGCCAGCGTCTTTTGCTCGGCATCGACCGCAAAAACCTCGCTGCGATACTGGCTGCCGCGGTCGCAGAACTGGCCGCCGCCGTCGAACGGGTCGATGTTGATCCAGAACACGTCGAGCAGCGTGCGGTAGTCGACGACCGTCGGGTCGTAGCGGATCCGCAGCGCCTCGGTATGCCCGGTGGTGCCGGCCGACACCTGCTGGTAGCTCGGGTCGGCGACCCGGCCGCCGGTGTAGCCCGACACGGTCTCGCGCACGCCCTCAATCTTGTCGAACGCGGCCTCGACGCACCAGAAACACCCGCCGGCGAAGATCGCGGTGGCGAGCCCGGCGCCCGTCCCGCCCTGGTCCTGCGCCGCGGCCGGCGTAGCGCCGACCGTGAGCCCGGCGACGCCAAGCCAGGCCGCGACCGCCAGTCTCCGAGACATCTCACCCATCTTTACATCTCCTTGCCCGGTTCGGCGACATCGCCCTCGGTGCCGAGCATGTAGCGTCGCGGCCGGCCGCGGTCGACCGTCCGTCGGCGCACGACCGCGCGAGCAACGCCAAGGTGATCGTGGGTGAGCGCCGCGGCGGTGGGACGACAAGGACCCACTCGCGCATCCGATGTGCTATGGTCGAGGCTGACCTGGGACGAAGGAGTTCGAGCCTGTGGTAGGCGACAGCGCATCGTTACCGGACGATCGGACGCCGGGGCATCGCGATGCCCCGGCCCAACCGGGTGATCACCCCGGGCCGTATGCAATCGACCGAGCGCCGGACACCGAGCTCAGAGAACGGGTCGCACGGCTCGAGGTTCGCGCGGATGTCACCGACGATCGATTGGGGCGGATCGAGACGAAGCTCGACCGGGTCCTCGACGTCGTGCTGGAGATGCGCCAGGACATCAATCGCCTCGACAACCGTATCGACACCCTCGAGACCAGCGTGAACGGCCGCATCGACTCCGTCGATACCCGCATCAATGGCCGGATCGACAGGCTTGAAGGTCGGATCGACGGGATCGACGGGCGCATCGATGGTTTGGTGACCAAGCGGGACGCAAGAGGGTATGTCCTGGCCGCGCTCAGCCTCGCGGCGTTTATCTACGCACCGGCCTTGACCGGCGCCAGTTTCCTCGCAGCCAGTCGGTCGGCGGCGCCGGCACCGCCTGCCGACGTATCGTCACCGTCCGCCGTTCCCCCCGGCACGCCCGCCGTCCCGTCCGCACCCTCACCGGCGCGTTGACCCGCCGGCGCACCGGTGCCAGCGGTCACGACACGGCGAGCGCGGGCGGCGCCCAGCTGAACTCGGCCGCCGTCTCGAGCGCCGCGCCGGCGTTGAGCACCGTCGGCTCGTCGAACGGGCGGCCGATCAGCTGCAACCCGAGCGGCAGCCCGTCCTCCGCCAGCGCCGCCGGCACCGAAATCCCGGGCAGGCCAGCGAGCGAGGCCGGGACCGTGAACACGTCGTTCAAATACATCGCGATCGGGTCGTCGCTCTTGTCGCCGATCGCGAACGCGGTCGACGGCGCGGTCGGGGCGAGCAGGACGTCGCAACGCTCGAACGCCGCCTCGAAATCCCACGCGATCCGCTTTCTGACCTTTTGCGCCTGCAGGTAATAGGCGTCGTAATAGCCGGCGGACAGCACATAGGTCCCGATCATGATCCGGCGCCGCACCTCGGCGCCGAAACCGGCGCCGCGGGTCGCCTCATAGAGCGCCTGCAGACCGTCGTCCGCGACCCGCAAGCCGAACCGCACCCCGTCGTAGCGCGCCAGGTTGGACGACGCCTCGGCCGGCGCCACGATGTAATAGGCCGGCAAGGCATAGCGCGTGTGCGGCAGGCTGACCTCGAGCGGTTCGGCGCCCTGGTCCCGGAGCCAGGCGACCCCGCGGGCCCACACCGCCTCGATCTCGGCCGGCATGCCGTCTACCCGATACTCCTTCGGGATGCCGACCCTGAGCCCCCGGACGTCGCCGGTCAGCCCGGCGGCATATTCGGGCACCGGCCGGTCGACGCTGGTCGAATCCTTCGGATCGAACCCGGCCATCGCCTCCAGCATCAACGCGGTGTCGCGCACCGTCCGGGCCATCGGCCCGGCCTGGTCGAGCGACGAGGCGAACGCGACGATCCCCCAGCGCGAACAGCGGCCATAGGTCGGCTTCAGCCCGACGATGCCGCACAACCCGGCCGGCTGGCGGATCGAGCCCCCGGTGTCGGTGCCGGTCGCGCCCATCGCCGCACGCGCCGCGACCACCGCCGCCGAGCCGCCGGACGAGCCGCCCGGCACCAGGCGCCGGGTCCACGCCCCGAACGGCCCCGGCGACCACGGATTGACCACCGGCCCGGTGAAGCTGGTCTCGTTCGACGAGCCCATGGCGAATTCGTCGAGGTTGGCCTTGCCCAGCATCACCGCCCCGGCGTCGAACAGCTTGGCGGTCACGGTCGATTGATAGGGCGGTACATAGTCGGCCAGGATTTGGCTGCCCGCGGTGGTCCGAACCCCCTCGGTGCAGAACAGATCCTTGATCGCGATCGGGATGCCGTCGAGCCGGCGCGCGTCCCCGGCGGCGCGCCGCGCGTCGCTCGCGGCCGCCATCGCGCGCGCGGTATCCGCGGTCTCGGTGATCATCGCGTTGAGCGGGCGCGCCGCCGCCAGCGCCGCCAGATGCGCCTCGGCGAGCTCGACCGCGCTGAACGCGCCGGTGGCCAGCCCGTCCAGCGCCTCGGCGATCGTGAGCCGGGTCAGCGCCGGGGCGGCCATCACTCGACCACCTTGGGCACGCCGAAATAATCGTCGACCCGGTCGGGCGCGTTGCCGAGGATCGCCTCGGGATCGCCGCCGTCGGTGACCTCGTCGGCGCGCCGACGCAAGGTCATCGCGACCGTGCTGGTCATCGGCGGCACATCCGCGGTATCCACCTCGTTCAGCTGCTCGACAAAGGTGAGAATGTTGCTGAGTTCCGCCGCCAGCGCCTCGTGTTCGCTGTCCGGCACCTTGATCCGCGCCAACCGGGCGATCCGTGCCACCGTGGTCGTGTCGAGCGACATTGCCAACGCGTCCCCTGCCACCGCCGTCCCCATCACCGGACCCTCGTAGCATCGGCCATGGCGATCCGCAACCTGACCGACCTCGCGGCCGCGCTCGCGCCCGGCCGCCGCCTGCTCGGCCTCGACCCGGGCACCAAGACGATCGGGCTTGCGATCAGCGACCCCGGGCTTTTGGTCGCCTCGCCGCTCGAAACCTTGAAGCGCACGCGTTTTGCCGCCGACGCCGCCGCGCTTGCCGGGATCGTGCGCGACCACCAGGTCGGCGGGCTGGTGATCGGCCTGCCGCTCAACCTGGACGGCAGCGAGGGCCCGGCCGCGCGCAATGCGCGCCTGTTCGCCCGCGAGCTGATCCGCCGCGCCGAGCTGTTCGACCAGGAGCCGGAGATCGCGTTCTGGGACGAACGCCTGACCACCGCCGCGGTCGAGCGCCTGATGATCGCGGCGGACCTGTCGCGTCGTCGGCGGGCCCGGACGATCGACCGCGCGGCTGCCGCCTATATTTTACAGGGTGCGCTTGATGCGCTCGGCGCGCGGCCGACCCTGCCCAACAGGTAGAGACCGACGCCCGTTGCGAGGGTTTGGGGGCTGGCGCCCCCAAGGTCAAGGGGGGGGGGCACCTTGACTCACTTTCAACTATGTTGGTTCAACTATGTTGGCGCCTATGTGGGGCGTGTCCCCCGTGCTACTCGACCGTCACCAGCCGCCCACACGGCCCATGGACGGCCGAGCGCGTCCATTCCGCGGGCTTGCGTCGACGCCGCCGGGTGGCTATACAAAGCGGTTCAAACCGGCGGCGTGGCCGTTCACGGGCATGCCTGGCCGCCGGCGCACTGCCATATCACCCGAAAAGGACCCGAAATGCCCAAGCTGAAGAACAAGAGCGGCGCGACCAAGCGCTTCAAGGTCACCGCGACCGGCTTGGTGATGTGCCAACCGTCGCGCAAGCGCCACAATCTGCGCAAGCGCACTCCGAAGATGAAGCGCCAGGCCCGCGGCACCACGGTGTTGCACGAGGCCGATGGCAAGCGCGTTCTGCGCAACTATCTGCGTGTCTGACCGCCCGCAAAACGCGAAGGAACTTTAAGAAATGGCACGCGTCAAGCGCGGGGTCACCACCCACGCCCGCCACCGCAAGATCATCAAGATGGCCAAGGGCTATCGCGGGCGGAACAAGTCGAACTACCGGATTGCGGTCGAAAAGGTCGAAAAGGCGCTGCAGTACGCCTATCGCGACCGCCGTCGGCGCAAGCGCACCTTCCGGGGTTTGTGGATCCAGCGGATCAACGCGGCCGCGCGCGAGCACGGCATGACGTACTCGCGATTTATGGGCGCGCTCAAGCGCGCCGGGATCGACGTCGACCGCAAGGTCCTTGCCGATATCGCCGCGCGTGAGCCGCAGGCCTTCAAGGCCCTGGTCACCCAAGCCGAGGCCGCCCTCTCCGACCGCGCCTGACGCCGCCCCGACCACCGGCGGCGACCGGGACCAACGCAGGAGAGTGAGCCGGCCCCTCGGGCCGGCTCTTTCCATGTCGGCCCCCCGCGACACCACCGGGATGGAAGACACCGATGTCCAGCACACCGACGCCAGATGCGCCGACCCCGGACGCGCTCAAGACCGAGTTGATCACCGCGATCGGGTCCGCCGGCGACCTCGCCGCGCTTGAAGAGGTGCGGGTTGCGGCCCTCGGCAAGAAGGGCCGCGTGACCACGCTGATGAAAGCGCTCGGCCAGCTCGACCCCGAGACCCGCAAGGCGCGCGGCGCCGAGCTGAACCAAGTCAAGGACGAGGTCGCGGCCGCGCTCGAGGCGCGACGCGGCGTGCTCCAGGACCAGGCGCTGGCGGCACGGCTGGCGGCCGAACAGATCGACATCACCCTGCCGCCGCGGCCCGAGACCACCGGCCGGCTCCACCCGATCAGCCAGACGATCGACGAGCTGACCGCGATCTTCGCCGAGATGGGCTACGTGGTCGCCGAAGGGCCGGACATCGAGGGCGATTTCTACAACTTCACCGCGCTCAACATGCCGCCCGAGCATCCGGCGCGCCAGATGCACGACACCTTCTACCTGCCCGACGCGCCCGACGGCAGCCAGCGGGTGTTGCGCACCCACACCTCGCCGGTCCAGGTCCGGACCATGCTGTCCCAGGCGCCGCCGATCCGGATCATCGCGCCGGGCCGGACCTATCGGTCCGACTACGACATGACCCACACCCCGATGTTCCACCAGGTCGAGGGCTTGGTGGTCGACGAGACCACCCACATGGGTCACCTCAAGGGCTGCCTGATCGAGCTCTGCCGCGCCTTCTTCGATGTGGACGATTTGCCGGTGCGCTTCCGGCCGAGCTTCTTCCCGTTCACCGAGCCGTCGGCTGAGGTCGATATCGGCTGCAAGCGCGGCGGCGGCGAGCTCAAGCTCGGCAACTACGGCGACTGGCTGGAGATCCTCGGCTGCGGCATGGTCCACCCCAAGGTTCTGGAGATGTGCGGGGTCGATCCGACCCGCTACCAGGGCTTTGCCTTCGGCATGGGGATCGAGCGGATTGCGATGCTGAAGTACGGCATCCCGGACCTGCGCACCTTCTTCGAGGCCGATCTGCGCTGGCTGCGCCATTACGGCTTCGTGCCGCTCGACATGCCGTCGATGGCGCAAGGTCTCACCTGGTAACCGGCGCCGCACGGGCGCGCGAACGTATGCGGTGATGCGATGAAATTCACCCTGTCCTGGCTCCGGGACCATTTGGAGACCACGGCGACGCTCGACGAGATCGCCACCACGCTGACCAGCCTCGGGCTCGAGGTCGAAGAGGTCACCGACCCGGCCAAGGATCTGGGCGCCTTCACGGTCGCCCGGGTGAGCTCGGCCGAACCGCACCCCAACGCCGACAAGCTCCGGGTCTGCCGGGTCGAGACCGTCCAAGGCGAGGTCCAGGTGGTGTGCGGCGCGCCCAACGCGCGCACCGGCATGACCGGCGTGTTCGCGCCCGCGGGCAGCCACATCCCGGGCACCGGGATCGATCTTAAACCGACCAAGATCCGCGGCGTCGCATCCAATGGCATGCTGGTGTCCGAGCGCGAGATGGGCCTGTCGGACGAGCACTCGGGCATTATCGAGCTCTCGGACGAATTCGCGGTCGGCACCCCGTTCGCCACGGCGGTCGGGCTCGACGACCCGGTGATCGAGATCGCGCTGACCCCGGACCGCGCCGACTGCGCCGGGGTGCGCGGGATCGCCCGCGACCTGGCGGCGGCCGGGCTCGGGAGCCTAAAGCCGCTCGACACCACGCCGGTCGAGGCCGCGATCCCGGACGCGGTCGCGATCCGCATCCTCGACGATGCGAAAGAGGCGTGTCCGATGTTCGCCGGGCGCCTGATCCGCGGCGTGCGCAACGGGCCGAGCCCGCGCTGGATGCAAGACCGGCTGCGCGCAATCGGTCTTCGCCCGATCTCGGCCCTGGTCGATATCACCAACTATGTCACGATGGACTTGGCGCGGCCGCTCCACGTGTTCGATGCGGACGCGGTCGCGGGCGGCATCCATGTCCGGCTGTCGCGTCCGGGCGAGACCTTGGACGCGCTCAACGGCAAGTCCTACACGCTCGACGGCGAGATGACCGCGGTGTGCGACGACCGCGGCGTGCTCGGGCTCGGCGGCATCGTCGGCGGGGTGGGAAGCGGCTGCACCGAGGCGACCCGGGACGTCGTGATCGAGTGCGCCTTGTTCGACCCGATCCGCACCGCGACCACGGGCCGCAAGCTCGCGATCGACTCGGACGCGCGCTATCGGTTCGAGCGCGGCGTCGACCCGGCGGCGGTGCGCGACTATGTCGAGGTCGCGACCCGCTGGGTCCAGAGCCTGTGCGGCGGCGAGGCGGGTCCGGTGGTGGTCGCGGGCGGCGAGCCGGCGTGGCAGCGCTCGCTGACGCTGCGCCCGACGCGGGTACGCGACCTCGGCGGCGTCGATGTCCCGGCGGCCGAGCAACGCCGGATTCTGGGCACACTCGGCTTCGGCCTGTCGGAACAGCCGGACGGCAGCCTCGCCGCGGCGGTGCCGAGCTGGCGCGGCGATGTCGCGGGCGAGGCCGACCTGGTCGAAGAGGTCCTGCGGGTCCACGGCTTCGACAACATCCCGGCGGTCTCGATGCCGCGGCTCGGCGCTTTGACCCGCCCGGCGCTCAGCCCGTCGCAGCGCCGGGTCGCGTTCGCGCGCCGCCTGCTCGCCGACCGCGGCTTGCTCGAGGCGGTGACTTGGTCGTTCCTGGCGCCCGAGGTCGCGGCGCGGTTCGGTCATGCGGATCCGGAGCTGGTGCTGGTCAACCCGATCAGCGCCGAGCTGACGGTGATGCGGCCGTCGGTGCTGCCGAACCTGATCCAGGCGGCCGGGCGCAACGCCGACCGCGGGTTTCCGGACGTCGGGCTTTACGAGGTCGGGCCGGCCTATCGCGACGGCACGGCCGAGGGCCAGGACCGGATCGCCGCCGGGGTACGCGCTGGCGCGGCGCGACCGCGCCACTGGAGCGGCGAACCGCGGCCGGTCGACGCGTTCGACGCCAAGGCCGACGCGCTGGCGTTGTTGGCGGCTTTGGGGGCGCCGACCGGCAATCTGCAGGTCACCCGCGACGCACCGGATTGGTATCACCCGGGGCGGTCGGGCGTGCTGCGGCTCGGACCGACCGTGTTGGCGCGGTTCGGCGAGATTCACCCGGGCGTACGCGAGCGGCTTGAGATCAAGACGCCGCTGGTCGGTTTCGAGGTGATGCTGGACCAGGTGCCAATGCCCAAGCGCACGGGCGGCACCGCGCGGCCGACGTTGGCGTTGTCGGCGTTCCAGCCGATCCAGCGCGATTTCGCATTCGTGGTCGACCGGTCGGTCGAGGCGGACCGGGTGGTGCGGGCGGCCAAGGGCGCGGACAAAACGATGATCGACGCGGTGACCGTGTTCGACGTCTACGAGGGCACCGGCGTTCCCGAGGGGTCGAAGTCGGTTGCGCTTGGGGTGACGTTGCAGCCGACCGAGCGGACGTTGACCGAGGCGGACATCGAGGCGGTGGCGCAGAAGATCGTGGCGGCGGTGTCGAAGGCGACCGGCGCGACGCTACGGGCGGGGTAACATCTGTGGGGTCCAGGGGGGCAACCCCTGGTGGGGGGTGTCGGGGGGCAAAGCCCCCTGACCTAGCGCCGCCGTCAGGCGCATCTGCTTCAGCATTCGACAGCGTGTGTTTCGTGGGGATCGTTGGGTTATCACCCCAAATGACGAATTCGCCAGCGTCCCCCGTCGCCGCCGGTGTCCGCCCACCGACCCGTCGCGCCTCAAGGCGACCGACCGCACCAAAGCGGCACCGGTCCCGAGCGGCCGCGCCAAGGGGTGGTCGAGCCGCGATCACGCGGGCGACCGATCCGTCGGCGCGGTGAGCCTGGGGCCGCCGACGGTCACCCGGCGATGTCGCGCAGCCGGGCGACCAGCGCGCGCGTGATCGACGTTGGGCGACTCAATTGCACGGTGAATCTCCACCGCCGCCTCGGCGGCGACAACGGCCTCGCCCACGCGGCCAAGCGTCTCCAAAGCCAACGCAATGTTGAAGCGAGCGTTGCCCTCGCCGCGCCGTCGGCCCGACCCGGGCGCCCAGGGCCGCCCGAGCACGGTAACAATCGAGTGCGACACGGCGGGCCTGCACGCGCCCTGCTTGCAGGCCGGCGGCGGAAGGCCCGCAGTCTCGCGTCCGAAATCAGCGTCGTGACGTGAACCGTGTTGGGGCTATCCTCGGTTTTCTAAACCCACGCCCTTCAGTGCATGCGATCCAGCCGATCTTTCAGGCGGCGGAGTGCGTCCGGACCCAACCCGCGCAACACGTCCTCCGGCTCCATCCCCTTCAGGCGGTCCTCCGGCTCCATTCCCTTCAGGCGGTCCTCCGGCTCCATCCCCTTCAGGCGGTCCTCCGGCTCAAGACCCTTCAGCCGGTCCTCTGCGCTGTACTGCTTCAAGACGTCCTCTGCACTGTACTGCTTCAGGATTTCCTCTGCGCTGAACCGTTTCAGGACCTCTTCAGGCTCCATCCCATCAATGATCGCGTGGCGTTCTTCGGGCGTAAGGTCCCGCAAAACCGCCTCCCGGCTCTCCCGCACGAACTCTTCCATCGTGTAAGCCAACTCCGGATCCTCCAGTTTGTACGCCTTATACAGCTTCAGCAAGAGCGCTAACGCACCGGGATGCTGCGCCTGGTACTGCCGTGTCGCCGCGCGCAGTCGATCCCGGTCGGCGCTGAACAACCCCCACACCGCGTTCCGCGGGTGGTCCGCGATCTCGCGCAACACCACGAGGCGGATCTGGCGCGCGCCCCACAGTACGTCAAACACCCCGGGCGATCCGGCAGGCCGCAGCTCCGCCACCCGCGCCAGCGCGTCCGGAAACCGCGCCGCGATCGCGAAAAGCCCGAAAGCGTCTTCCGACACCAGCCCGCCCCGAGGACTCACGAGCTTGCGGTACGCCACATAATGCCCGACCAGTTCGTCGAGTGTCCACGGCGTCAGCGCCTCATGCTGCGACTTGTAGGTCACGAGGTTGTGGGCGCCCAACGTCTCAAGCCCGTCCGGAAGATCATCCGGCACCCCGGGCGGCACGCCGGCCGCGCCGTCCGTCCGTTCGAAGATCGCGACGTCCAGCAGCTGGCTCCTCAGCGCCAGTTCCTTTTCCACTTCGACCCGCCAAGCCGTGCCGGTGAACCAATCGGCCACCGCGATCCCGAGCATGCGGTGCCATAGGCGAAGGTCGGCAGCAGGGGGCAAGGGCGGACATGACTTTCTGGCGGCAGCCGCGACGCCGCCCTACGGGCGGCGTTAATCAGGGGCGCTGCCCCCGAACCCCCGCAAGGGGGGCACCCCCCTTGACCCCAACCAATTCGGGGTCCAGGGGGTAACCCCTGGTTGGGGGGGAAACCCCCTGACCTCACGTCGGCACGCGAACCCGCTTCAGCAACTCGACCAAGTGCAGCGAGTTCTTCTCGATCTCGACCACGAAGGTGGTCACCCGACGCGAAAAGTCGTTGTAGAACACGATACTCGGCACCGCGACCAACAACCCGACCGCCGTCGTGATCAAGGCGCGCGAGATGCCGCCTGCCAGCGCAGTGCCGTCGACCGCACCGCCCTCGGACAACACGCTGAACACGCTGATCATGCCGATCACCGTGCCGAACAACCCGACCAGCGGGCCGGCGGCCGCCAGCGAGCGCAGCGTGGTCAGATGGCTGCGGATCGCCGGGATCTCCTGCCGCCCGGCCTCTTCCAGCCGTTCCTTGATCTCGCCTTCGCTGCGGTCGTAGTTGATGATCCCGGCGTGCATAATCCGGGTCATCGGCGACGGCCGCTGCTTGCAGAACGCCGCGGCCTCGGCGAGCTTGTTGTCCTTCAACATCTGCTCGACCTCGCGGACCAGACGCGGTTTGACGATCGCACCGCGACGCAGCTGGAACAGCTTGATCAAGACGATCAACAAGCACCAGGCGAGCATGAACAACAGGACATAGACAACCGGCCCGCCGTCCTGGATGCCGCGCCAAGCGAACTCACCAGCCGAGATCGCGGCGCTCTTGACCTCGTCCCAGTTCATCGCGTCCCACTTCAGAACGTCCCAATTCATCGCGTCGCACCCCATTCAAGGTCGCCACGGCCGCAGCCCGTCGTCGGGTCGGCCATCGCGCATGATCTCACCCGGTCTGTTCCGTCAATTGGCCAGCAACTCGATCTCGATCCGCCGGTTGCGCGCCCGCCCGGCCGGGGTGTCGTTCGACGCCACCGGGCGGAACTCGCCATAGCCGACCGCGGCCATACGGTCGGCGTCGAGACCGACCCGTTCCTCGAAAAACTTGACCACGGTGACCGCGCGCGCCGCGCTCAACGCCCAGTTGCTGCCCCAGCGGCCGCCGCGCAACGGGATGTTGTCGGTGTGGCCGCCGATCCGGATCTGCAAATCCCCGACCCGATCGGAGAGCGTGCGGCCGACCCGCTCGAGCACCACCAAACCCGCGCGCTTAATGTCGGCGCTGCCCGATTGGAACAGGATCTTGTCGGACAACTCGAGCACCAACCGGTCCTCGCGCCGGCTGACGTTGACCTGGTCGTCGGTGATCAGGGTCGCAAGCCCGGTGTTGACCCGCTCCTCGGCCGCGATCATCGTGGTCTCGCGCACCCGGCCGATCGCCTGCAAACTCTGCACCTGCTCGCGCAAGCCCGCAAGCTCGGCACGCAGGCGCGCGACCGTCTCCTCGGCGGCGGCGGCGCGCGCTTCGGCGGCCTCCAGCTTGGCGATCCGTTCGGTCAACCGGATCACCTCGACCTCGAGCGCGGCCGCCCGGGTGGTCCGGTCGGACAAGGCGGCGTCGCGGTCGGCAAGCGCGGCGTCGCGTTCGGCCAGACGCGCGTCGCGCTCCGCCAAGGCGGCCGCGCGTGCCTCAAGTTCGGCCGTGCGATCGGCCAAAGCGGCATCGCGGGCGGCGATCACCTCGTCACGCTCGGCCAGAGCGGCGGCGCGCGCGGCAAGTTCGGCCCGCAGCTCGGCCAACGCGGCCTCCCGCACCGCGATCACGTCGTCACGCTCGGTCACGGCGGCTTCGCGCGCGGCGATCATGTCATCGCGCTCGGCCAGGGTGGCGTCGCGCGACGCGATCATCTGGTCGCGCTCGGCCACCGCGGCGGCGCTGGTGGCCAACGCGGCCTCGAGCTCAGCCAGCGCCACCTGCTGCTCGGCAAGCCGGCGCTCGCGTTCGGCCAAGGTCGCCGCGAGCGCCCGCGCATCGTCGGCCGCGGACGCGATCGCGGCGTCGCGGGTCGCCAGGGCCTCGCCGGCCGCCGCAAGCTCGCGCTCCAGCGTCTCGATCCGCGACAGCCGCGCCGCCAACATGTCCTGCGCCTGCTGGAGCCGGGCCACCGTCGCCGACAGCTCGCCCTCAAGCGCGCTCGCCTCGGCGCCGCGGGTCTCGAGCGCCGTCTCGACCTCGGCCAGCCGCTCTTCGAGCGTGGCGATCGTGGTCGCGCTCACGCTCGCCGCGTCCTGCTCGTCGGCCAAACGCCGTTCCAGCGTCGCCACCGCCGCTGCGCGGCTGTCGAGCGTCGCGGTCACCTCGGCGAGCCGCGCCTCGAGTGCCGCCGCCGCCGCGGTGCGCTCGGCCAAGTCCTCGTCGAGCGCGGCGGTACGGGCGTCACGCTCTGCCAACGCGGCCGCTTGGCGGGCGAGCCGGTCTTCGAGGGCCGCGACCTGTTCGGTCGCCGCCGCCAGCTGCTGGTTGGCCGCGGTGAGCGCCGCTGCCGCGGCCTCGGCGCGCGACCGCCAGCCCGCGAGCTCGCGCCGCAGCGCCGCCGCCGCCTCAGGCTCGATGCCGCCGTCGGCCGCGATCACAGCGTCGGTGTCGGTCTCGACCGCGGCGACCGCCGGCACGCCGGCCGGGCCGGTGCCGCTGAGCCGCGCGATGTCGTCGAGCTGCTTAGCGATCGTCCGGTTGGCGACCGCGAGCTGGTCGAGCGCCGTGGCGAGCTGGCCCTCGAGCTCGGCGATCCGCCCCTCGCTGTCGGCGCGCGCCGCGTCGGCCGTGTCCAGCCGTTGGCGCAAGCGCTCAAGCGCGCTGCCGCTCGCCGCGGCATCGTCTTCCAGCCCGTCGATCCGCACCCGCGCCGCGGCGAGCGCTTCGGCGCCGCGCGCGGCACGTGCCTCGGCGTCGGCCAGCGCGTCCTTGAGCGCCGCGACCTCGTCGCTGCTGGCCGCTGCGGCGGCCTCGGTGTCGGCCAAGGTCCGGCGGAGCGCGTCGAGCGCGCGGTCGCGCTCGGCCGTCGTGGTCTCGGCTGCGGCCAACTCGTCCTCGAGCGCGCCGATCCGCAGCCGCCCGGTGTCGAGTGCCTGTTGCCGGGTCGCCGCGGTCTCGCGCGCCGCGGCCAGCCGGGTGCGCAACGCGGCGATCGCGGCGTCGCGCTCGGTCAATTGGCCGGACAAGGTCGCGATCCGGTCCTCGAGCGCGGCAACCGACGCCGCTCCCTCGGCCTCGGTGGTGGCGAGCGCGTCTTCGAGCGCGCCGATCCGCGCCAGCCGCTCGTCGAGCGTCCGGCTGAGCGCGGCCAGCCGTTCGGCGGTCTCGGTCAAGTCCGCCTCGAGCCCGGCGATCCGGTCGGCCTGGGTCGCGACCGTCTGCTCGCTCAAGCCGGCGTCGCGGATCGCGTCCGTCAAATGCCGCTCGAGCGCGTCCAGGCGCTCGGCGCGCTCGGCCAGCGCCTGGTCGCGTTCGCGCACCGCGCCCGCGGCCGCGGCCAAGTCCCGGCGGACGGCCGCAAGTTCATCGCGCCGGTTGCCGAGCTGGCTGTCGAGTGCCGCGAGCCGCGCGGTCACGCTGTCCAGCGATCGGCGCAGGGCCGCGACCTCGTCCGCGCGCTCGGCCAGGCGGGTGTCGCGGTCGGTGACCGTCCGGGTGAGGTCGGCGAGTTGGGCCGCCGCCGCCGCGGCGGTCGCATCGCGCGCCGCCAGCGCCGCCGATTGGCGCTCGACCTCGGCCGACAGCGCGCCGTTCTCCATGGTCAGGCTGGCGACCCGGTCTTCAAGCGCCGACAGCTCCTGCGGGCTGATCAGAGAGCTGGCGACAGCATAAAACAAAACGATCAGGAACAAGACGTCGATCAGGGGTGCGAGATCGAGCGTGACATCTTGTTCTTGGGTCAGGTCGTCGAGCTTCATCGACCGGTAGCTCCTCGCACGTCTCGGCGCCCCGGGGGCCCCGGGGTCGCAAATGTCAACCCTCGGGGACCCGGTCCGCGGTCACGCCTTGATCGCGTTCAGGCGCGCCCACACCGCCGCCGCCTCGTCCCGCCGGGTGACGTCTCGATCGAGCAGGAACGCGAGCTTCTTGAGCGCCGCCACGAAATCGGGCCGCCCCTCCAAGAGCTTCTGATAGGCCAGGATCGCCTGATCGGAATCGCGCGCCCGTTCGAACTCAAAGCCCTCACAGGTGAACACGAGCTCGGTCGCGCCGATCGTGATCCGGTCGTCGAACTCGAGCGTGGCGTCGGTCACCGGGGTGCCGTTGTACATGGTGCCGTTGGTGCTGCCGGCGTCGTGCAGGACCATCCGACGGCCGTCGAACCGAACCTCGGCATGCGTGCGCGACGCCTTGTCCTCGTGCAGCACGACGCGGTTGCCCGGGGCCCGCCCGATCGTCGCGCGCTCGAACGGCAGAGTGAACTCCTGCCCGGTGTCCGGTCCGTTGACCACCCGCAACACGGGATGGCCGTGCACGGTGTCGGCTGGCACCGGCGGCAGGTCCGCCTTGGTCACCATCACGGTGGCGTCGCCTGGATCGGCGTCGAGGATCGCCTGGGGGATCGGGGCCGGGGCCGGCGGCGCGACCGTGTCCGCGTCGGGCGGCGGCGGCGGGGCGATCGGGCCGCCGACCAACGCCCCGGCTTCGGAAATGTCGAGCGTGCGATCGTCGTCGCGACGCGGCGGTGCGCTGGCCGGTCGGCCGGTCCGTTCGGTGACCTCGAGCGGCTGTTCGCCGCCGGCCGGGTCGAAGCCGGCGTCGATCGCGCTTCGGGTCGCCTGGCGCAGGTTCGCGACCTCCTCGCGCAGCGCGCGGACCTGTTCACGGATCAAATCGAGCAGGCGCTCGGCCTCACGGTGCGATTGCGCCAGGGTCTCGCTCGCCTGCCGGGCCTCGGCAGCGGCCCGCCGCGCTTGGCCGGCGGCGCCATAAGCCATCCCTGCGACCAATGCCCCGAGCCCAAGCGCCGCAATCGCGACGAATACGGCGAGGTCGGCCCCCATCAAGTGTTCCGACAAGCTTTCCATCGATCGACCTTCGCACTTTGTCCAAGGACAAGATAAACAAATGCCGTCGGCTGACCCGAGTCCCGGCTGGTGCGGGCCCCTCGATGTCGCCCGCTCGGGTGTCAGGATCGGATCAGGCGATCGCACGCGCGCCAGCGATCCGCCTTTTAGCGCATGGCCGCGGGCCGCTCAACAGCGGGGTCGGACGAGGCGGGCGATCGGTCGGGTTTTTGTCGAGACGCTGTGGGCAATCGGCCGCGTCACGGCACCGCGGGGTCGCAGGCGGGGGGCTCTCGGGTGGTCCGGGCCGGTCGGGGCGACGGGCAGTCGGGCCGGCGGCGGGCGACCGCCCACGCCCCGACCAGCGACGCCGGGACGCTGACCCACGGGCCGACCCAATGCATCGCGATCGCCGCGACCAGCAACACCAACAACAACCCGACCCGCCGCGGCCCCAGCGCATCGATCGCGCCGCCGGCACAGCCGCGGGTCGGATCGGTGACCAACACGTTGCGCAAGACCAACGCCATCGACAGCACCACCAGCACCATCGCGACCGCCCGCGGGAAGGCGAAGCTGATCGGCCCGGCCATCTCGGTCGTGTGGTAGATCGCGCCGCAGCCGATCAAAATCCCGGTGGCGCCGACCAGGGTACCGCCGAGATCGGAGGTGCGTTGATCGGCAACGACCGACCCGCCCGGCCGCCCGCGCGCTTGGGAGCCCCAGTGGTCAGTGGGGTAGGGGATAGCCATCGCGATGCCTCCAGCGGTGGACCAGGATCGCGGCGACGATCAAAACGATCACCGCGATCAGACCAAGACTGACCGGCCGGTCGAAGAACACGCCCGCGTGGTCGCCGGCCGCCGCGCCGGACAGCCACGCCGCCTCGATATGGGCGCGGGTGGTGGTGCCCATGATCAGCCCGAACGCCACCGGGGTGACGGAGAAGCCGGTGCGGGCGAGCAGCCAGCCGACCGCGCCGAGCGCGATCATGATCACGGCGTCTGTGATCCGGTTGCGCGCCGCGATCGCACCGGCCAACGCGAGCGCGGCGATCGCCGGCGCGACCAGGGTGACCGGGACCAGGCGCAGGTGTCCGAGCAGGGTCCGGCCGATCACCAACGCCACCGGCAGGACCAGCAGGCTGGCCAGGATCAACGCGGTGATCAGCCCGGTGAACACGCCGCTGTTCCCGCCGACCAGGCTCGGCCCGGGCGCCAGGCCGTGGGCGATCAACCCGGTCAGGATCATCGCGCCGAGCGGGGTTGCCGGCAGGCCGAGGATCAGGCTCGGTACCAGTCCGACGCCCAGGCTGCCGGCGCTCACCGCCAGCTGTTCCGACCCCGCGCGCTCGCCCGCGCGCGCGGCCCCGCCACCCCAACCGGGGTCGGACCCGGGCGGTCGTGCGCGTGGACCGACCCCGACCGGCTGGTCGGCGACCAAGTCCATCAACACCGGTAGGCAGTACAGACCGATCATGACCGAAACCAGGTCGAGCCCGGCAGTGA
Source organism: Azospirillaceae bacterium (assembly GCA_028277115.1). GTDB lineage: Bacteria > Pseudomonadota > Alphaproteobacteria > Azospirillales > Azospirillaceae > JANQHG01. The sequence goes on along the minus strand of JANQHG010000023.1, from coordinate 10,192 downwards.
AATCGCCCATGTCCGGCGCGGGGCTCAGCCGCCCCGCCCCGCTCGGCAAGGCCGGATCGAGCCCGGCGATCCCGACCGATGCCAGCAACAGCCCGAAGCTGATCCCGATCGCGTTCTTGAGCAACGTGCCGGGCACCAAAGCCGCGACCAAGAGCGCCGCGATCAGGGCGAGCCAAACTTCGTCTGCCGGGGCGAGCGTGCCGGCGATCACCGCGAGCGGCGGCGCCAGCATGGCGAGCGCAACCGCACCGACCAAGCCGCCGACCGCGCCGGCGGCGCTGGCCGAGGTGCTGGATTGCCCGCCGGCCTGGGCCCCGATCGCAATCGCGCCGACCAGCGCGATCCCGACCACCGGGGGAAGCGTCAAGGTCGCCGACACCGCGAGCGCGACCACCAGCGGCGCGGTCAGCCCCGGCAGCGATGCCGCGAGGATCCCGATCACGACGCCGGAGAGCGCGACGCCGAAGATCCCGGGTGCCAGCTCGGCGGTCACCTGGTCGACACCGAACATGACACTGACCATTGCCTGGACGCGTCCGGTCCCGGCTGCCGACGCTCCGTGCGGGTCACGGCGGTGGGCTCAGGCATCGGGCGCTTCGGGATCGGGCGCTCGCGGACCGTGCGGTCGGGACGACCTGTCGATTGGGCGTGAACGGTACGCCGACAGTGTCCCGGCTGCGTCGTGCCCATGGTCCGGGGCCTCCGAGTGGCGGGAAAGCCGTCACAGCGGCTCAAAGGCGCCGCCGCGAAGGATTTGGTTACCGTGTTAGCGCGACAGAGTCTCCATAAATGATTTAACTGTCAAGCATATGTCCACGCAGACCTGGCGCGCCCGGGGAGAGGCGTCGGGCACGGATGCGCCCGTGCCGAGACCGGCCCCCGCCCGCGGCGGCGGCGGTGTCGGCACGGGCGGTCCCGCTTTACGGCTGTCGCATCGCGGCCGCGGAGTTGGCCAAGCGCACCAGTTGCACGAACCCAGCCCGGGTCCCGTCGGGGTCGTCACCGCGGGCCCCTTGGGCCAGCGCGGCGATCTCGGCGAAGCCGAACCGGCCGGTGAGGCGGACGCCGCGCAGCACCTGTCCGAACGCGGCGACCGCGGCGGCAAAGCGCGCGTCTGCCGGGGCGGCCGCGATCGAGTCCACCGCATCGCCGGCGGTGATCGGCCGCTCGATCAGGCGGCTGGTGTCGCTGTCGGGCAGCTTGTAGCGCAGGCGCAGGAAAGCGATCTCATCGGCGGACGGGTCGGTCGTCGGCGCGCTTGCGGTCGGGCCGTAGCGCCGCGGCGGGATCTGGCGCGCGTCACCGCCGGCCGGCACGATTTCGTAAAGCGCGGTGACCGTGCTGCCCGACCCGACCTCGCCGGCATCGACGGCGTCGTTGCGGAAGTCTTCGCGCCGCAAGGTGCGGGTCTCATAGCCGATCAGGCGCCATTCCGCGACCGCGGCCGGGTTGAACTCGACCTGGATCTTGACGTCCTTGGCGATCGGGACCAGCGAACGGCTCGCGTGGTCGACCAGGACCCGTTGCGCCTCGGCCAGGCTGTCGAGATAGGCGGCGGTGCCGTTGCCGGTCTGGGCGAGCGCCTGCATCAGCGCGTCGTTGTAATTGCCCCGTCCGACCCCGAGCACCGACAGATAGATGCCGGTCGCCCGCTTGCGCGTGATGAACGAGGTCAGCTCGGCCCGACTGCGGATGCCGACGTTGAAATCGCCGTCGGTCGCGATCATCACCCGGTTGACCGCGTCGGCGTCGAACGCCTGCTCGGCCAGGCTGTAGGCCAGCCGAAGCCCGGCGCCGCCGGCGGTCGAGCCGCCGGCCTCGAGCCGGTCGATCGCGCCGAGCACGGTCGTGCGCTCACGAACCGGGGTCGGCGGCAGCACCGCCCCGGCGGCGCCGGCATAGACCGCAAGCGCGATGGTATCGTCGGGGTCGAGACCCGAGGTCACGAGCATGCGCAGCGCCCGCTTCAACAGCCCCAGCTTGTCCGGGCTCTGCATCGAGCCCGAGACATCGACCAACAGGGTCAGCTTGAGCCGCGGTCGCTCACCCGGCGGCAGTTGGTAGCCCTGAACCCCGAGCACCAGGAGCGACCGCCCTTCGGCCCACGGCGACGGCAGGGCGGTCGCCGACAGGGCGAACGGCCGGTCCCGCGTCTCGGGCTGCGGGCGGTCATAGGTGAAGTAATTGACCAGTTCCTCGGTGCGCACCGCATCGGCCTGGGGCAGATGGCCGTCGGTCAAGGCCCGGCGGACATAGGCATAAGACGCGGTGTCGACATCGATCGAAAAGGTCGACACCGGCTGTTCGGCGGTGACCCGGACCGGCTGATCCTCGAACGCGGTGAACCGTTCGCGTCCGGGGTCGCTCGGCGGCGTCGGGGCGAGGTCGTTCGCCGGCGCGGCCGCCGGCGGCGCCACTCCGGCCGGGGGCGCCTGCGCGGCGAGACGCGGCGGCGCGGGCATCTGATCGATCGCCCCGATCGCCAGGCCGCGGGCCCCGCTTCGGCCGGGCGACTCGGCGTGGACCCCCCGATAGACGGTCGACGGAGCCGGCGCCGGTGACGGCGGCGGGGGCGCGACGCTTGGCGCGCCACCTTCGGCTTCGGCCGGCGGCCCGCCGGGGGCGACCGGGGCGGTCTGCCCGCCGGTTGCCGCGTCGCCGGTGGCGATCTTGGCGGCGGACGTGGTCGGCGCGTCGGTTTCGACCGCATCGTCGGTCGCGTCCGCGCGCTCGACCCCGGTCGGCACGAATTGGTCTTGGCCGATCGAGAGATAGAGGCCGGTGGCGAGGCCGGCGGCCAATACGAGCGAGGCAAACGAGGCGCCGAGGCGCCAGTCGAGACGGGGGTGTCGGGTCATGTCGGGTCTCCGAACCAGGCGGTGGGCGACGCGGGTCAGCGTCTGCTCGATCCTTGGACGGAGGCCGGCGACCAAACGGGCAAGGGCCGGGTCGGTTTTTTTTGCCTGGGCGGTGCGAAAGGCGTCGAGCGCGGCGGTGCGCACCGCGTCGGCGTGGTCGGGGTCGGGTGCGGGCGGCTCGAGTTGGGCCAACCGGGCGGCCGCGATCGTCATCGGGTCGCGGTCGGCCGCGCCCTCGACCTGTGATGCGGGACCCTCGGGAGCGGACAGGGGCTCGGTCATCACGGTCTCCCGATCGGTGCCGGCGGGCGGTCGCCGGCGGCGGCGCGATCTCGGCGATCCGGCAGCGGCAGCTGCGCGATCGCCCGGGCGAGCCGCCACGACACCGTCCGCTCGGCGCAGCCGAGGGTTTGCGCGATCTCCCGGCGGCTCATGCCCTCCCACCACGCGAGCACGGCGGTCTCGTTGAGCGGCGCCGGCAACGCGAGGATCGCCGCGGCGAGCTCGCGGGCCGCGAGCGCGTCTTCCGGGGTCCGGCCGTCGCTGGCGACAAGTCCGTCCTCGAACCGGGCGCGGCGGGCGCGTTCCCGGCCGCTGCCGCGGGCGAGGTCGCGCACGGCGTTGAGCGCGATCCGGGTCGCCCAGGTGCGGAACGTGGCGCGGCCGCGAAACCGCCCGATGTTGCGGGCGATCCGCACGAAGGTCTCCTGCGCGACATCCTGGGCGTCGGCGCGGTTGCCGACCAGACGCCACGCCAAGCGGACGATCGCGGGGTAGGTCGCCGCGCATAAGGCGGCGAACGCGGCCTCGTCCCCGGCGGCGGCGCGGCGCGCCAACACCTCGTGCTCGCCCGTCGCCGTGTCCGGGGCGGCCCGGGCGGCCCGATCGCCGGCGTCCGCGGTCGTCGGCGTCGCGGGCGATCGGATCGCCGGCGCACCGGCAAGGCTGTCGATCATGCCTGACCCTTCCCCGGGGCCGACGCCACCCTTGCCGACCGCGATGGCTGGCCGATCCCGGTTGACTATGCCATGGTCTCGGCCGCGGTCGAAACAAGGCGATGTCGCGCGGCCGACCGGGCCGGCACCCTTTGGGAGAGAGCAATGACGGCACGGCACACGTGGGGGTCGCTCGTGTCGACCCGCTGGTTGGCGCGTGGGTTGGCGATCTGGGCGGTGATCGTGGTCGGTGCCTGTCAGGGCGTGGCACCGCGGCCGCTGCCGGCGCCGGCGAGCGACCCCGACGATCTCGCCCGTGCCGGGCTTGCGGTCGACTCCGATCTGATGATCACCGGTCTGCGCTGCGGTCCGGAGGCGCGCGCGGCGCGCGGCGCCTATCTGACGCGCCATGGCGCGCTGGTCGCGGTGTGGGAGGATCGTTTGATCGCGCGCGCCCGGCGCGACGGCGTCGCGGACCCGCTGCGCACGCTGCACACGCTGAGGACGAGGCTCGCGAACGAAGCGGCGCGGCGGGCGGCGGCGGTGCCGCGGCGGGATTACTGCCTCGACGGCCTGTCGCGGCTCGAGGCGCTGGCGCGCGACGGTGGCGACGCGCTGATCGCGGCGGCGCAAGCGCGCGCGGCCGACGACCGTCTGATCGCCGGACTGCCGCTGGGCGCGGCCGGGGGGGTGAATTTGACCGCCGAGCCGGGTCCGCTGCCGGCCGAGTTCTTCGGCCTTGACATCGTGTGCGACCCGACCGCGCAGCCGCGCTGCCGCGAGGTCCCGGCGGGGTGACGCCGCCGCCGCCGGCGGGTCGGCCGACGGGGCCCGGCCGGGATGGGTGACCCGGGGTCGCCGGTGCCGGTGCCGGCGGCAGGCCCCGAGGTCGATCTGTCGGCCGCGGACCGGATCATCCGCCGGCATGTGCTGGCGGCGATGGCGCTCGGCGCGGTGCCGGTGCCGATCGTCGATGTCGTCGGGGTGATCGCGGTCCAGCGCAAGCTGATCTTCGATCTGACCCGGCTGTACCGGGTCCGGTTCGTCGACAATCTTGCCAAGACCCTGGTGACGACCCTGATCGGCGGGGCGGCGCCGGTGACCGCGACCGCCGGGCTTGCGAGCGTGGTCAAGGGCCTGCCCGGGGTCGGCAGCCTGGTCGGCGGCGCCGGCGTCGCGGTGGTCGCGGGCGCGTTGACCTATGCGGTCGGCACCTTGTTCGTCAAACACTTCGAGTCGCAGGGGACCCTGCTCGACGTCGACCCGCACAAGATGCGCGCGGCGTTCCGGGCCGAGTTCGCGCGCGGCCGGCGCGCGGCCCGGGCGCTCCAGCGCGCCGGGGCGGCGGACCGGCCGACCGGGGCTAGCCCTCGACCGTCAAAATGATCTTGCCGACATGCTGGCTCGAATCCATCCGCTCATGGGCCCGCGCGGCCTCGGCGAGCGAGATCCGGCTGTCGATCACCGGCCGGACCGTGCCGGCCTCGATCAGCGGCCACACCCGGTCCTTGACCGCGTCGCGGATCGCGGCTTTTTCGGCGGCGCTGCGCGACCGCAGGGTCGAGCCGGTCAGGGTCAACCGCTTGGTCATGATCGGGATCATCGGCACGGTCGCCTTGGCCCCGCGCAGCACCGCAATCGAGACATGGCGGCCGTCCGGCGCCATCGCCGCGATGTTGCGCGCGACATAGTCGCCGCCGACCATGTCGAGGATCACATCGACGCCGCGGCGCTCGGTCTCGGCCTTCAGCACCTCGACGAAGTCCTCGTCACGATAGTTGATCGCACGCGCGGCGCCGAGCGCTTCGCAGGCCCGACACTTCTCGGCCGAACCGGCGGTGGCGTAGACGGTGGCGCCGAACGCGCGCGCCATCTGGATCGCGGTCGTCCCGATGCCGCTCGAGCCGCCGTGGACCAGGAACCGCTCGCCGGGTTGAAGCCGCGCGCGCTCGAACACATTGGTCCACACGGTGAACACGGTCTCCGGCAGGCCGGCGGCGGCGACCGCGTCGAGCCCCGTCGGGATCGGCAGACAATGCACCGCGGTCGCGACGCACCACTCGGCGTAGCCGCCGCCGCCGACCAACGCGCACACGGCGTCGCCGACCGCGACCCCCTCGACCCCGGCGCCGGCGGCGGCGACCACGCCGGCGATCTCGAGCCCGGGAATGTCGGTGACCCCGGGCGGCGGGTCATAGTGGCCCATGCGCTGAAGCACGTCGGGCCGGTTGACCCCGGCGGCCGCGACCTTGACCAGGACCTCGCCCGGCCCCGGCTGAGGCACCGGCCGGGTCACCGGCCGCAGCTGCTCCGGCCCGCCGGGGGCGGCGATCTCGATCGCGACCATTTCGGTCGGGATGTCGGTCGGCGTCGGGCGTGCGGGGGTGGTCGGGTCGGTGGTCATGGGTCGGCAGCCGGTCTTGTCGTTTAGGGCGATCTGTCATGCTAACGGGCGGTCGGCCGGATGTCATTGGCGACGAGGGCGACGGGGCCCACGACCGGTTCTCGATGGTGACGACAAAGGCCGCTTGCCGGGTGATCCCGGCGAACGGCACCCGATCGGCCGCCCGGACCGAGCGCCGTTCGCAGTTGCGCACACGCGCGCCAACCTGTTTTGCGAATTCGCATGCGCGCGTTACGCTCTTCCTGCCCGGGACAAAGGCGCAGCCGAGCTTCGCGCCCAAGCCCCCACGACCCGAACGGGACGGATGAGGCGCCGGCCTGTTGCGAATCGTCGTGCGAACGATAGATGCGCGTGCTCCCTCGGGCGAGTCCGATACCGTGGTCTTGCTTGTTGCGAGATCTTCAGGTCGCGTTCGGGTTTGCCGTCACGGCGAAACGGGCGGTTCGCCCTGGTAGGCCCGGTGAAGCAACTCCAGAAGGGCCGGCGCGTCGGGCAGGACCGCGGTGCCGATGCGGCTTACGGCCACGCCGGGCGTCCATGAGTTCATCACCACGGCTCCGGCCAAAGCCGGAACGTCGGCTTGTGTAACCTCTTGGACGCGTTGGGGCATACCGAGATGATCCAGTTGCCGGCGGACAATGCCCATCATGGTGCCAGTCAGCATGTCGGCCGAGGGCCAAATCACCGAGTCGCCGTCCCAAAAGGCCAAATTCCATATCGTGGCCTCACTGAGCCGGCCATGACCGTCAAGGAATGCCGCATCGTCGAACCCTTGTGCGACGGCCTGCCTGAGCAAATAGGTCTTTGCCGGCTCGCCGACATGTTTGACCTGCGGCAGGAAACGTTCGTGATCGACTGCCGCCAGAGCCAGCGGACCCGCCGGGCCGGACGCGGCAGGTCCGGTCCGAACCAACACGTCTAGCTCGACGTCAGGTCCGGCGACGGTGAACTCGCCGGCCGGCGAATACACGGTGGCCGTCAAGGAGAGGTCAGACGGCCCGGCTGTGATCGCCGCGCTCAGATGGGCCCTCACTCGGTCATCGGGCAAAGCCTGGCCGAATAGCTCCAACGAGGCGAATCTCAACCGCTTCAGATGGAGGTCAAGGCCGCGAACCTTGCCACCGCGCACTTGCATGGCGGTGAAGTGCGCATAGCCGGCAAACGCCAGCGGTGCGAGGTCAGGGGTGGTTGCGGCGTGGCCGTTGCGTTGAGCGACAAAGGACGTCGGGCTTGTTGACATGTCTTGGCTCCTGGGATTGGCGTCAGGTCGCGACAGAAGCAGCGAGCCGACACACCTGATTTTCAAGCCACACTCATATCAGTCATTGTTCAGCCTTTGAGAAACGGGTATTTTTGATTCGATCATCAAGTGGGGCTTGAAGATTGGCGAACCGTATCCTGCCCGGAGTGCGCGCACTGAGGACGTTCGAGGCGGCTGGCCGGCGCCTCAACTTCACGCGGGCGGCCGATGAGGTGGGACTGACGCCCGCGGCGGTCAGCTACCAGATCAAGGAAATGGAGGAACAGCTTGGCTTCGCGCTGTTCACGCGCACGAGCCGAAGCATTCAGCTCACGCCGGCCGGCACCGTGTTGTTCGAGGCCGCCGCGGAGTCGCTGGACATTCTACAGCGTGCCGCTGCCCGCGCCCGAAAACTCGCTCGAGGCAGGTCCCATCTGCGGATTTCGCTGGGCCCGCGGTTCGCCACGAACTGGCTGCTGCCGAGACTTTCGCACTTCAGGGCCGCAAACACCGGCTTTGAGTTGACCTTCGATATCTGCGATGAGGTCAGGGATTTCGACACGGACGACGTCGATGTCGCGATCCGGTTCGGCTCCGGAGACTATGACCATGTCCGGTCGGACCGCCTGTTCGACACGGTCGTCGTGCCGGTCTGCAGTCCGGAACTGCTCGAAGCCGACCCCCGGCTTGACGAGCCGCGGGACCTTTTGCGCCACATGCTCTGCTATGTCGATTGCGTCACGGATGGCATGGTCTGGCCGAACTGGCCCATGTGGATGGCCGCGGCCGGCATCGATGATTTCGACGACAGCCGCTGCGTGGCTTTCTCCGATTCAAGCCATGTGATCGAGGCTGTCACCGAGAGCGGCGCCGTCGGCCTTGTCGGGCTGGCGCTGATCACGGGCGACCTTGCCCAAGGTCGTCTGGTGCGCCTCTTCGACATCGGCGTGAGTGTGGGGCAGGACTATGCCTATCACCTCGTCTATCCCGAAAGTGCGAGCCAAGACCCCAGGATCATTGCATTTCGGGATTGGATACTTGGCGAGACGGGGCAGCAGATCCGACCACCTGTGTCTGGTCCCGAACGATCGCTGCCGTCGCCGCCGGACGGATCAACGGGCGGGCGGCAAGCATTACACGCACCACCGGATCGGCGCCGCGGGTAGACCTCGACCTCGATGGAGCGGGTTAAGCCTGATGAACGTTTGGTCGCCAGCCTCTCCTGTCAGCTCTCACTGGAGTGTCTCCGAGAGGGCGTGTCTCGAGAGCGTCCAACGCCCTGGCGACCCGGGCAACCGACGTCTCGTAACGGGAGTCGAGCGGTGATCGAGTGGCCTGCGGTTGCGCTTCATAGTCGCATGATCCGAAAGGCGGTTCAGGCGTGTATTCGATTGCCGTACGGATCATACCAAGTCCGATTGTTTCGGTTACCGTTAAGTATATTTCTTGGCCGATGGGCAGACCTGATGGTAAGGGTCCCACCAAAGGAGGTGCATCACCCCGGATTCGACACGGCACCAAACACGGGCCGACCCCGTGATCCGGAACGACCATAGCTGGTCGATATCATCCAGCTCAATTGCCTCAAGCCTCGCTTGTGCCTCCTTGGAAAGGTCCCCTTTATCAATGGTGTGGCTTCCCCCTTGACGAAGGCCGGACTCGCTCATTGTCTCGAACCCGACCAAACGTTTCAGGACGTGTGCCACGCTCGCCCCGTCAGCCATGAGCGAGGCGCACGAGAACGGTCCGCCGCGATCGGCCGCGGAGAATCTCCACGACAAAATGCGCCCTTGTACCGTCGGCGATGGGGGGACCTTTTTTGTGGGCTTAGGTGATACGGTAACGGTAGGGCGTTTGGGCCGTTTCCCCATTTAGGCCTTCAAGCCCTCATAATACTCCGCCATTGCGGCGTAAGTGATTTCACGGTTTCCTCGCTCACCAGGGGCCAGGCCGGCCCGCACGTCACGCCACGGCGATTCCATGTGGGTGAGATCACTGAGCCACTGCGGTTCTTTGTTCCCGTAGAATTCAAGGACGGCTTCGATTGTCTCGCGTCCGTCGGCATCGATGGTGTCGGGGTCGCCGTCGATTTCCCCGGGCGAAAGCATGAACTTTCCCCGGTGGGCTTGGTACAGGTCGGGGCAAACGGGACCGTTCGCCCACGCCTCGATTGTCTCGGCGAACAGCGGCCGTTCGTCCCATACCAGGGACCACGCTTGAGCGTAGTAGACCAGTTTCTGGAGCTTCATTGCCGTCATCGGCCCGCGATTCCGCAGGATGAATGCGGCGACATCGGTCACATGCGTCATGGCTTCACCCTGTCCGACAGGTGCTTCGGTACCATGGTCGGCGCGAGCGTCCTACTCGTATCAACCCAATAGTCTCGCGTGGGCAATGCATTTCGTCAACCCGCGTGCGTCAATGCGACGTTCCGTTCGGGTGCACTGCGGGCCCATCGAGCCAGACATCGGGGTCGAACGACCTGCACCCGGCGGTTGCCTTCGAGATCGCGTCGTGCACCCGGCCGGTCGCGCATCGTGCGCGCGGGGGCGAAACGACGACATCTGGAATTTCAAGTGAGGGTGCGACCCCGCGACCTATCCGCGCGTAACGCGGACACTACCTTGCTCTCGGGCGTGTGAGCCAACGCTGCCTCGCAATCGGGATAGGGGGCGCCTCGCGGCGTTCCCCCTCCCACACCACCGTGCATGCGGGTCCGCACACGGCGGTTCGGCGGCTTAAGCGGACGGGAGCG
>JANQHG010000161.1 GCA_028277115.1 Azospirillaceae bacterium | reverse complement strand
ATCTTCACCACGCTGCCTGCGGGGGCGCTGGCCGCCGGCACCCGCCGGGTGGCCGACGCCGGCGCGGCGCGGCCGCCGCTGCCGCTGACCGCGTCCGGGCCCGACACCGACCCGCCGGCGTTCGCCGAGGTCCGCTCTGTCGGGCTCGACCGCGACGGCCGCGCGGTGATCCGCGGCGTGATCGTGGACCGGACCCAGTTCTTGGATCTCCGGATCGACGGGCGCTGGGTCTATGTCGACGAGACCGGCGGATTCGAGATCGCCCTGCCGGTGGTCGCCGGCGCCAACCGGATCCGCCTGTCGGCGCGCGACCAAGTCGGCAACCTGACCGAGGCCGAGGTCACGGTCGAGGCGGCGGCGACGACCCCGCCCGCGGCGGCGCGCGGCCCCGTGGCCGCCGGGCGCAAGCGCGCGCTCCTGTTCGCCAACCGCGACTATCTGGAGCCGGCGATCCCCGACCTGGTGACCCCGATCACCGATGCGACCGCGGTCGGCCAGGTGCTGCGCGACCGCTTCGGCTACGAGGTCGAGGTGGTGACCGACGCCGACAAGGCGGGGATGGTCGCCGCGCTCAGCCGGCTCGGCCGGTCGCTGGCGCCGGACGACCAGGTGGTGGTCTATTATGCCGGCCACGGCTACGCCTATCCCGAGACCGGCGCCGGCTATTGGCTGCCGGCCGACGCCGAGGCGTCGAGCGCCCGGCGCTGGGTGTCGAACGCCGACGTTTCGCGGTTGGTGCACCGGATGCCGGCGCGCCAGATCATCCTGGTCGCGGACAGCTGCTATTCCGGGTCGTTCACCCGCGAGCGCGAGATCGCCGAAGGCGATGTCGAGCGGGATCCCGCGTCGGTGCGCGTGCGACGCTCGGTGATGGCGCTGTCGTCGGGCGGCGACGAGCCGGTGATGGACGGCGAGGTCCACTCGCCGTTCGCGGCGGCTCTGATCTCCAGCCTCGGGGGGACCGGCCGGCTGGCGCTCGGGGTCGAGTTGTTCCGCGAGGTCCACGACCAGGTGATCTTCGAAAGCCCGCAGACCCCGCACTATGGCGCGGTGCCGTCGGCCGGCTACGACCGCGGCGGCGACTATCTGTGGGTCGGCGCGGCCGGCGGGGTGTGACGGAAACGCCCCTTTCCGGAGGGTGCGCGTCCCGCGCACCCAGGGGTCGGCCGGACGCCGAACCTGCGGGCTACGGCTCGCCGAACAGCCGCAAGGTCTTCAAGTCGAGGATCGCGGCGTTCAGGGTGCGCGTCAGGGTCTTCACCTGCTCGACCACCGCGATCAGGGTGTTGCGGTCGTAGTCGAACCCCACCGCGACGTCCCAGTCGGCGGCGAAGCCGCCGCGCTGAAAGCCGGGGCCGGTCGGCGATGTCCAGCCGCCGATCGCCTGGGGGTAGCCGCGTGCGGTCACGTACCAGGATGACCCGTTGGACACCATGGCGACATGGTCGTACTGCTTGGACAGCACGATGCCGCCGCCGTCCGGTCCGGTGGCGCCGCCGGCCACCGTCACGGTCACCGGGTTGGTCGATACATCGGTCTTTTTCAAGATCACCAGTTGGCCCGGCGCGTCGAACGCAATCGGCAGGGTCACCGTGACCTCGCCGGAAAACGCCGACACCAGGGTCAGCGACCGGGTGAGGTCAAGGGTGTGGACCCCGGGCGTGTCGATCACCCCGATGTCGTGGCGCAGCCGTTCGACCGTGAGGTCGGTGGCGCGACCGCGGCGCAGCGTATAGGTCTCGGGCCAGCCGGCGTTGAGCGCGTGATAGTTGCCGCCCGACAGGTCATAGATCGCGGGCCCCGCCGAGGCGGCGAACAGGTTGATGATCTTGGTGTCCTTGGAGCCGGGGTCGAGCTGGACGTTGGCGATCTCGGCCTGGCTTTCGGTGTAGAGGTTGATCAGCGCGTTGGTCTGGGTATTGTCGCCGACCCGCACGCAGGCACCGGCGTCGGTGTGGACGTTGGCCTCGCAATCGACCAGGGCGTTCATGAAATTGGCTTGTTTCAGATAGATGCCGTGGCCGCCGTTGAGCGGCTGGCCATGGCTGAACACGTGCAGGTCGCGGAACTTGTTGGCGTTCGGAGTGTCGTCGTCGCTCCCGCCCGCGGTCTTGTCCAGCAGGACCCCGTGCAGGCGCGGCCGGATCACCGAGATCGACTGGAAATGGTTCCAATACAGCCGGTAGCCCTCTGCGCTGTAGCCGTCGAGCAGGACGCCGACATGGTTGTCCTCGCACACCAGGTTTTCGGCGCGGCAGTGCCAGACGTGGCCGTCGCGCGGTGCCGCCTTCAGCCCGGCGCTGCCGCCGACCAGGCGCAGGCCGCGCACGGTGGCGTCGCCGGCCGTGAGCGTGACCACCGGGTGGCTGTCGGCGTCGGCGACCAGCGCCGTGGCATAGCCGCTGCCGATCAGGCCGGCGCCTGCCGGCAGCTCGACCGATTGCGCGACCCGGTAGACGCCGGGTTTGAGGCGTACGGTGCCGGTCGCCGCCAGGGCGGCGTTGAGCGCCGGGGCGTCGTCGACCACGCCGTCGCCGATCGCGCCATAGTCTTCGGCGCAGCCGATTTCTCGGCCGGCGAGATAGCCGCGCAGCGCCAGTTTCGAGACGTCGCCGCCAGCGACCAGGATCTGGTCGATTGTCGCCATGCCGGTTCCCTGCCTGACAGTTTTGGGGGCTGGCGCCCCCAAGGTCAGGGGGTTTCACCCCCCGACACCCCCCGACCAGGGGGTGCCCCCTGGACCCCGCAAGTCAGTCGGGGTCAAGGGGGGTGCCCCCCTTTGCGGGGGTGTCGGGGGCAGCGCCCCTGACAACGGCCGTCAGGCCGAACTCCGGCCTCACCCCATCGCGACCAACCAGGCGGCCGAATGGGCATAGACATCCGGATGATCCTCCTGAAGCGTCAGATCGACCCCCATGTCCTCGCTCATCCGCCACGACGCCACGCACACCGGCAGATCGACCAGGCCAAACCGCGCCAACGACACCGTCGCCGTCCCGCCGGCTTCCAACTCAAGGCCGGCCAGATTGGCCGGAAACGCGATCTGCCGCTGACGCCGGTTCTGCTCCAGCGCGATCCGCGCGATCCGCTGCGCCATGCTCGGCGAGGTGGTGAACGGCAGATCCAGCGTCATGGTCGCCGCCCCGCCGTCGGCCGCGACATAGCCCGCGACCGAGACCGGCGGATAGTCGGTCGGCTGCCACCCGTGATCGGGCGAGGTGAAGGCACCGCGCACCGTGTTGACCAGATCGCGCCTGGAGCGCTGCGGCCGGAGCGTGATCGGCGCGCGCGCGTGGCGCTCGTCGAGCGCGTGCGCCGGCGCCTGCCACGCCCCGACGTGCAGGCGCCACCGCCCGGCGACGAAGCTCAGCCGCCCGGCGCAACTGGTCAACAGCGCCTCCAGGATCTCGACCGGCCGGTTGCCGAGATCGACCACGCCGTTGGCGGTGTAGCGCGGCTCGGTGCCGGTCAGGGTCGCGACCGGCTCGTCGCAGATGCTGGCCGCGGCGATGAAGCTGTCGGTGTCGATTTCGTCGAGCGGGGTCCCGAGCCCGTGCGCCCCGGTCAGATAGTCGAGCAGGCACAACGCGGCATTGTCCGACCAGGCGGTGCCGCCGGTGCGCGGGTCATAAACGCGTTTGCCCCGGACCACCGCCGAGACGTTGGGCACGCCGCCGGCGAACGCGGTCTCGTCGAAGGCGAGGCGCAGATGGGTGTAGGCGCGGCCGCGCAGCCGGTGGGCGTCGGTCCACCGGCCGGCCGCTTCGCCGACCAGGTTGGCGTCCGCCACCTGGTCGGGGGTGCCGAGATGGCGCCAGACCTGGACCACACCGTCGTATCGTGCATCGGTGGCGAGGAGATCGTTCAGATACACCTCGCCGATCTCGTCGACCTGGTGGGCGGCGTGCACGACCACCAAGTGGAGGATCTCTTCGGTGACCGCACCGTCCGGTTGATGGCTGTGGGTGAACACCAGCGGGCCGCCGACCCGATGGGCGCCATAGATGATCTTATGGCTGGTCACCGGCTGGACCACGGTCAGGGTCCGGCCGCCGCGCAGCGCATCGGCGGGCGCGGGGGCCGCGCCGGCGGCCCGGGCGGCCAGCCCGGCCGCCGCCCCGGGGTCCGGGCTGCCGACCACCGCCTGGCCGAGGTAGGACACACCGACGGTGACCGCCCCGGCGGCGACCGCGCCGAGCGCAGCGCCGACCGCGCCGCCGACCGCGGCACCGACCAGGGACGAGGTGGCGGCCCCGGCGACCGCGGCGCCGACGGCAAGGACCGCGGCGGCCATCAGCGCACGCTCGGGCGCGGTGTCGAATGGGCAACGGACATCGCCGCAGAACCTCTCGGGACCGGTCGTGAAGAGGGGCGTGATGCCGGTCAGAAAGGCAGAGCCGGTCCGCGCGGTGAAGCCGGCAAGGCGACCACCGCAACCGCCGCGATCAAACCCATTGGGGCATCTGTTGTTGCTTTGGCAGCACGGGGCGGCCGCTGGTTTCATGTGTGATCGACGTCACAAGCGTCGACCGTCGCGTCACCCTATATCCGTAGCACGCGAGACATAAAACCAAGACGGGGGATCAGGCAATGGCGATATGGGTGCTGGGACTTGCGATGGTTGCTGTGCTGATGGCCACGATCGCGTTCAAGGTGCGGCTGGCGGGCATTGGGACGGACCGGGAGGAGACGCCGCGGTTCAGCCTGCGGACGCAGCTGGTCCAGGGGCGCTGGGTGACGACGCTCCGTCCGTTGTAACCGGAGGGTGCGCGTCCCGTGCACCGGAGGGTCGGCGGAACGCCGACCCTCCGGCGAGGGGGCGCAATCGCCCGCGATCAGGCGCGGCCGGGTGTCCGTGCCATTTGTCTGTAGCGACTTCTTCGAAAAGCTCGTGTCATACGAAATCTGGTTGAACCGTTCCGTTTGGTCGGAGCACCGCCGGTCGATCGGGAGCGCCCTGTCCCAGGCCCGCCCCCCAACAGGATCGGTGAGCAGCTTCCTCAGGCGTGGATAATCGGAACCAAACAATCGGATTTGGTATCATGGCCAATCTACCGCGCCCGATCCCGCCATACCCGAGGGTGGCTCCCGGTCCATCAATCGACCACCAGGTGCGGCCAGGTAATCGGCGCCGCGGTCCCGCTGTCGATCACCGCCTGCCGACCGAGCGATCTGGCAAGCGCCTCGAGTCGCCGCCGCGGCACCTCGCCGGCGAGCGGCGCGAGGTCACGGGGCAGGGTCAGCGTGATCGTGCTCGGATCGACCGCGAGCGCGGTGCGCCCGAGCAACGCCGGCACCCCGCCCGACAGCGTGTGCGCCAGGCGAAGCGCGAGGCCCAGCGTCAGCGCGCGCGCGGCGCCGCTTGCGCCGGCGAGCCGGCGGGCGGCGTCGGTCTCCGACCCCTCGACGCTGCCGTCGTAGCGGGCGTGGACGGCAAGCGCGAGAAACCCGCGGTCGGCATGGGTGATGCCGGCGAACGGCATCCGCAGAATGCGCAGACAGGCATGCGCGGCGCGATAGTCGGGGTGCTCGACCCAGCCGAGATCGCTCAACAGGCAGGCGGCGTGATGAAGCCGCCGGATCGCCGGCCCGGCGTCCGGAAACAACGGCGCACACCAGTTGAACAGCGTCGGGCCATCGCCGAACCGGCCGAGGCGGTGGATCAGATCGCTCGCAGCGTCGATCAACGGGTCGCGCGTCCGCGCCTCAGGCGGCAACAGGGAAAACAGGTGGCCTTCGCGCAGGCCGTACGCCGAGAACACGACCTCCGACGGTCGAACCAGGCGCAACAGCCTGGCCAACACCATGGCCGCCTGCACCAGCGTGTCAGCGCGCCGACCGACCCCGGCGCCGATCTGGTCGATCTGGCTCTTCGAGGCGGACGCGATCCGGTCGGCGAACCGGATCGCGTCGTCGCACCCGATCGCGTAGCCGTGGATCACTTGGAGCGGGTGGTCGCCCTCGGTCATGTGCAGCTTGGCGAGCGCGCGCCACGACCCGCCGACCGCATAGAACGGCCGGCCGCCGAACGGCCCAAGCCAGGGCACCGACGCCAGCGCCCGGTCGATCCGCTCGACCGCCGGCGTTTTCGGCCGGGTACCCGCCTCGGCAAGCCGCAGGTGGCCAAGCGGCAAACTGGCGGTCGCCGGGGCGGCGGCATCCGGGGCGTCGATCGCGCACAACTCGAGCGTGCCGCCGCCGAGGTCGCCGGCCAGACCCGACGCGGCCGGAAAGCCGCAGCGCACCCCGAGCCCCGCCAGCCGCGCCTCGGCCGGGCCGTCGAGCACCTGCACGCCAAGACCGGTGCACTCGGCGACCTTGGCGACGAAGTCGGCTCCGTCGGCGGCCTCGCGCACCGCCGCGGTCGCCAGCACGTCGACATGCACCACCACCATGGCCGGCAACAGCCGGGCGAAGCGCTGCAGGTTGATCAGCGCCATGCGCATGCCGTCGGGGTCGAGGCGGCCGGTGCGGCTGAGGTTGCGGCCGAGACCGCACAGCACCTTCTCGTTGAACACCGGCAGCGGCGCCCGGCTCAGGCGCCGGTAGACCACCAGACGGATCGAGTTCGATCCGATATCGACCACCGCGACCCGCTGGTCGCGCGACCGCTCGATCGGCAGCCATCGAAACATGTCAGACCGGGTCCTCGCTTGCGGCCATGCCGCCCGTTCCTTACCGGCTGCCGGTCGCCGCACCCGCCGACCCGCCGACGACGGCGGGGCGGGCGTGCCGGCGGGCGCCGCGCAGCGCGCTGCCGCGGCCGGACAGGCTGGGGTTGGCCATGAAGTAGTGATGCGCGCTGTAGGCGCCGGCGCCCGCCGCCTGCCGGCGATAGCTGCCGTCGCCGCGCAGGAACCAGGTGTTGGTCTCG
>JANQHG010000121.1 GCA_028277115.1 Azospirillaceae bacterium | reverse complement strand
GGCAGGCGAACACGTCGCCCAGGACCAGCGCCGCCTCGCCCCGCACCGGGTCGCAGACGAGGGCCCGGCGCAACGCGGCCGCGGCGTCATCGGTGTGTCCGGCCGCGCGGTGGGCGCCGCCGAGCAGATGGTGGGCGACCGCCTCGCCCGGCGCCGCGACGATCGCGCGGAGGGCGAGCGGGTGTGCCTCGGCCCAGGCGTTCCGGGCACCGCACAAGCGGGCGAGATTGAGCCGGGCCGCCGCGACCGACGGTCCGGTGGCGGCGGGGCTCGAGAGCGCCGCGCGGTATGCCCGTTCGGCGACCGCCGGCCGCGCCAGGCGCTCGAGCAGATCGCCGTGGAGCGCAAGGGCCGCGGCCGGCGCCGTTGCTTTGGCGAGCGACAGCGCCGCGGCGACCGCCCGCGCCGCGACGTCCGGCCGACCGGCGACCTTGAGCAGTTGCGCCGTGTTGAGCCAGGCTTCGACCAAGCCCGGCCGTAGCACCACCGCGCGATTGAACGCCGCGCGCGCCGCCGAATGGGTGCCGGCGGCTTGGTGGGCGAGGCCGAGCATGTTGGCAGTGTCCGGGTCGTCCGGCCGCAACCGGTCCGCGTGCGCGAGCGCGGCGCGCGCAACCCCGACCTGCCCTTGACCGAGCGCCACCGTGCCCCACCGAAACCAGGCGTCGGCGCACGCTGGCAAGAGCCGTGCCGCGGCGGCGGACGCTGCCAACGCGGCGCCCGGCCTGTCGGCAATCAGGCACACACTCGCCAAGTCGGTCTGCGGCGCCGGCCGGGCGGGCGCCAGCGCAATCGCGCGGCGGATCGGTCCGATCGCCCGTGCCGCCTGCCCGCCCTCGGCGAGCATCACCCCGAGCCGATGCCAGGCCGCCGCATCGTCGGGGGCGGCGGCGACCAGCCGTTCGAACAGACGTGCCGCCGCGGCGAACTGGCCGGCGCGCGCCCGCGCTTCGGCGGTCGCGCGCCAGCGTTCCCGTTCGGTCACCGTCGCCATGGCCGGCCGCGCCGCGACGGTCGGGAGGGGTGCCAAGTCATGGGGTGGCCAAGTCATGGGGTGGCCAAGTCATGGGGTGGCCAAGTCATGGGGTGTTTGGTAGCGCATGGCCGGCAGGTCGCCAAGCCGACTGCGGTACCGGTTGTGCGCGAGGCAGTCCTGGCCAACTGCAGCGTGGACTGCTTGCGTTGCCGAGACCTTACGAAGCCGATACGAAGCCGATGGCACCACCTGGTCGGGTCGACGCTCGGTGTGTCGGTGCCCGACGCGCCGTCCGGGTCTGAGGCAACGCCGGGGCGTTCAGGGTCCGTCAATGGGCAGTGGGTTTGCCGTACCGCTCGACGATCTGACGAATGTCGTCCTCGCTCAGACCGCGCATCCGCTCGTCTACGCTGAGCCCGCGCACCCTGACCTCAGGGTCGACGTCGCGCACCCTGACCTCGGGGTCGAGGCCGCGCACCCTGACCTCGGGGTCGAGGCCGCGGAGGCGTTGTTCGGGCGGAATCCGGTCAAGGATGGCCTGGAGTTGCTCATCGGTCAGGTCGGCGATCATCTCCTCGCGGGTCTCCCGCATGAGTTCTTCCATGAGATCGGACATTTTGGGCAACTCCCATTCGTAGATCCGAAGGAGCCGTGCGATCAGGCCCCAGGTTCCGGGGCGACGCGCCCGGTAGTGGTGCACGCCGAACCGCACCTGGTCGGCGCGGGCGCTGAACAGATGCCACGGGGCATTGCGCGCGTGGGTCTCGATCTCGCTCAAGACCACGACCCGGAGGTGGCGATCACCCCACGAAATGTCAAAGACGCCAGGCACGCCGGTCGGCTGCAGCCAATCCCGCACCGCCGGCGTCCGGGGCGATCTAACGGTGACCGCGGTCAGACCGAAGGCGGTTTCCGGCAAGAGGTTGCCGGACCGGTCGGTCATCCGTTTGCGGTAACTGACGTAATGCCCAATCAACTCGGTCAAGACCCACCAAGTCAGTGGTTCGTGCTGCGACTTGAAGGTCACGAGCGTGTAACGGCACAGCCCGTCGAAACCGTCGGGCAGCTCAAGGCCGGCGGTCGGCGCCGCGGTCTCGGTGGTCGAGACGATCGCGAGGTCGAGGCGCTGGCTTTTGAGCGCCAGTTCGACCTCGACCTCGATCCGCCACGGCGTGCCGGCGAACAGGTCGGTCAGCGCGATGCCGAACAGCCGATGCCATGGGCGGCGGGTGGCGGGCAACGGATCGGCCTCCCTGGCGCGCTGTTTCGGGTGTGCGACGGCCAGTCGATCGTTCGATCGGTCGGCCGTGCGGCGCGATCGGCGCACGAGCAACCTGCATCCTATAGTGTTCAAACCAGTCCGACAATCATCGCCGACCCGGCAGCCCGGTCGATGGTCGATCGTTGGTCACGACAGTGGATTCTCTGTTTACGAATGAGTTTTGATGAAGAATAATGATAGGTATGCAAGGGTGAATATAGTGATATTCGCCATGCCAGCAAATCAATCGAAAAATGTTCAAACTCGTTGATGGAGTTGATGATGCGCATCGCGTTTTCGTCGTGCCAGCGGTTGCGTCGGTTGGTACATGGATATCTTCTAGCAATGATCGCGCTTATCGCGATTGATTCAGCACCGACTGCAGGTGCCGAGACAATCGTTCAGGTAGCACAAACGCCTCCCAACATCGTCTCGACGTTCTTCGGTGAGAGCGCCGCGGACAACGCCACTTTGGCGGTCGAGGTCTGCGGCAACTATTTGTGCGCCGACGTCGTGACGCCCGACCTCGTATGGCGCGGCATCTGCCAAGCCGGCTCAAACCAAGAACAGGCGATCTGTCGGCGGATCACCGGGATCCGAACCGCCGACGACGTCCGATTCACCGGGCGGATGACGCTTCGGTTGCGGTCCAACGGCCAAGTGGTGGTCGGCCGCGGCAACATGCGGTTTCCCCGTACCGAGACACCGCGCGACCAACCGTTCGGCCCGATCCGGTTCCGCGCCACCACCCAGCCGCCACCCAATTGCCCCGACTGTCCGACCTGCCCGCCGCCGGTGACTTGTCCGCCGGAAAAGGTCTGCCCGACCTGTCCGCCGCCGGTGACGTGCCCGCCGGAAAAGGTCTGCCCGACCTGTCCGCCGCAGCGGCAATGCCCGCCGGTCCAGCCCTGCCCGCAGTGCCCGCCGACGCCGCAGTGCCCGCCGTGTCCGAGCGGACCGTTGCCGCCGGTGATCCAGGGGGGCGGCTGCCAGAGCCTGTTCCAGACCGGTGCCATGTTGCGTTGGAACGTCGCCCCGAGCTACGGCGGCGCGCCGCCGGAACGCCAGCTGCGGGTCAACGCCGTCATGGCGGCAGGGCCGGCAACCCGGGTCAACTTCACGACCTTCCCGGGTCAGGGCCAGCAGACCTGGGAGGGCCAGTTGCAGGGCAACAGCTTCACCGCCACCGTGCTCGGGACCACCGAGGCGCCCGGCTACAAGCCGACCTTCACCGGGACCTGCGTCGGTGGCCAAATCACCGGTGACTACACCGCAAGCGGGGTGAAGCAGGGGACATTCTACATCAAGCGCTGATCCCGGCGCCGTCCTGACCGGACCGGGGCCGGCCCACGGGGTCGGCCCCACTTTGGCCCGGTGCGGCACGCGCCGCCGGGCAGCGATCAACGCCGAGCGGCTGTGCCGCCTCGCGCGTGCGCGCTCACGACGAGACGACGCGCGCCGGGTCGCGGTCTTGACACGCGCGCAAAAGGTCGGCCGCGATCGGGGCGGCGACGCTGGAGCCGCCGCCGCCGTGCTCGACCACCACCGAGACCGCATAGCGCGGGGCCTCGACCGGGGCATAGCCGACGAACAGGGCGTGGTCGCGCTCGCGCCATGGCCGGTCCTGGTTCTTGACCACCCCGGTCGCGCGTTCGGCCATGGTGATCCGGCGGACCTGGGCGGTGCCGGTCTTGCCGGCCATCTCGCGGCCCGGCTCGCGGATGCGGGCGCGAAAGGCGGTGCCGCGTAGGGTGTTGGTCACCGCAGACATCGCGTCGCGCACGATCGACAGATGGAGCGTCTTGATCCCGATCGGCGGCCAGGAGGTCCGCTCGACCGTGCTGCCCTGGATCGCCTTGGTCAGATGCGGGTTGACCGCGTAGCCGCCGTTGGCGATCCGCGCGGTCATCACCGCCAGTTGCAGCGGCGTCGCCAGGACATAGCCCTGGCCGATCGCGGCGACCAGGGTCTCGCCCTGCTGCCAGCCGGCGCGGAACCGACGCTCCTTCCACGCCCGGGTCGGGATCAGGCCCGAGCGTTCGCCCGGCAGATCGATCCCGAGCTCGTGGCCGAGGCCGAAGCGGTGGCACATCGCGGCGATCCGGTCGATGCCGATCCGGCGCGAGATGTCGTAGAAGTAAACGTCGCAGGACTGGCGGATCGCCTCGTACATATCGACCGAGCCATGGCCGCCCTTGCGCCAGCAGTGGAACCGGTGGTTGCCGAGTTTCATGTAGCCCGGGCAAAAGGCGCGGTAGCCGGGCCCGACGATCCCGGACTCGAGCGCGGCCAGCGCCACCATCATCTTGAAGGTCGAGCCCGGCGCGTACTGCCCGGCGATCGACTTGTTGGTCAAGGGCGCGGTCGGATCGCTGACCAACTCGTGCCACAGATCGACGTCGATGCCGGTCGAGAACAGGTTGGGGTCGAAGCTCGGGTTCGACGCCATCGCGTAGACGCCGCCGGTGTGGACGTCGATCAACACTGCCGACGCGCTGGGCTCTTCGGCGATCCGGTGCTGGGCAAAGGTCTGGAGTTCGGTGTCGATGGTCAGCGTCACCTCGCGGCCCGGCTGGCCCTCGGCGCGCGACAGCTCGCGGATCACCCGGCCGACCGCGTTGACCTCGAGTTGGGAGGTGCCGGCGGCACCGCGCAGATCGCGCTCGCGCGCCTTTTCGATCCCGCTCTTGCCGATCCGGAACCCGGGCAGCGACAACACCGGGTCGCCGGTCAGCTCGGCTTCCGAGACCGCCCCGACATAGCCGAGGATGTGCGCGGTCGCCGCGGCATGGGGATAGACCCGGATGTCGCCGACCTCGATCGACACGCCCGGCAACTCGGGCGTGTTGACCTCGATCCGGGCCACCTGGTCCCAGGTCAGGTTCTCCTTGACCGTCACCGGCACGAACGGGCGCTTGCGCTGGACATCGCGCAGGATGCGCCGGCGGTCGGCTTCGGACAGCAGGACGATCCGCGACAGGGTGTCGAGGGTGCCGTCGATGTCGGGCGTGCGCTCCGACACCAGGACGACGCGGAAATTCTGCTGGTTGACCGCGAGCGGCACCCCGAAGCGGTCGACGATCGGGCCGCGGGTCGGCGCAACCAGGCGCAGGCTGATCCGGTTCTCGTCGGCCAGCACCCGGTAGCGCTCCGACTCGACGACCTGCAGATAGTAAAGCCGCCCGACCAGGCTGGACAGCATCGACAGTTGGACGCCGCCGAGCACCAAGGTCCGCCGGGTCAACAAGCGCTGACGATCGAGGTCCCGTTTCACCCCCGGCCTCACTCCCTGTGTCCCGAACCGACCACTGGTCAAGACGGCGTCACCCGGGCACCAGGAAGGCGCGGTGGACCCGGATGAACAGCCAGGCAAACCAGGGGAACAGCGCGATCGTCAGCAGCGCCTGGAACAGGACCGGTGCGGCGGGCAGGATCGCCCAATAAACCGCAACGCAGGCGACCCACTGCACCACCGCGACCGCGAGCGCGATCAACGCGAACCCCCACCACAAGAGCAGAAACGAACTTGCCAGAAAAAAGCTGCGCTGGGTCACCACGATCCAATGGGTCATGACCAAGATCAAGGCGTTGAGCCCGAGCGGGACGCCGCTGATCAAGTCCTGCAACAGCCCGATCGCAAACGCCGCGCTCGGCCGCAGCAGGTCGGGGCGATGGATCGCCCAGTAATAGACCGCCATCAACGCCAGCGACGGCGCGATCCGATCATAGTCGGGCAGATAGAACGGCACCATGCCGGCCAGCACCAGCATCACGGTGACCACGCAGGGCGCCAGGTTGCGGCCGGTCTGATCGAGCTTCTGCCACAGGGTCATATTCATCGCGCGGTTCCTTGGCGGCCAGACGACAAACACCCGCGCGTACGGGTCATCAGCGCACCGGGGCGCCCCCGAGATCGCTCATCAACAGGGTCTCGGGCAGACCGAAATCGACGATCTGGATGTGTTCGACCCGGCTCAGATCCACCATCGGCTGGACCTTGATCGCGCGCTCGCCGACCTCGGCGACGATGCCGATCGGCAGGCCTGGTGGGAACATGCCGCCATGGCCCGAGGTCACGACGCGGTCGCCGACCGCGATCGGGGCGTCGGCCGGCAGATACAACAGCTGCGGCTGTTCGGAATTGTCGCCGGCCAGCACCGCGCGCTGGCGCGAGCGCTGCAACACCACCGGGATCCGGGTGTTGATGTCGGTCAACAACAAGATGCGCGACGACCATTCGCCGACCTCGACCACCCGGCCGACCATGCCCGGCCCGGCGATCGCCGCCTGGCCCTTGGCGACGCCGTGGCGGCGCCCGGCGGTGACCACGAACGCGCGCACGAACGAGCCGCCGGGGGCGGCGATCACCCGGCCGGTCACGAACGCCATCCCGGGCTCGGGCTGGAACTGGAGCAGGGTGCGCAGGCTGTTGTTCTCGGCCTCGAGACGCAAGGCCGCCTGCTTCCATTGCATCAGACGCGCATTGTCGCGGCGCAGCTCTTGGTTCTCGCGATAGATGTCGGCGATGTCCGCGACCGACTCGAGAAAACGCGCCGCGGTCGCCGCCGGACGCGAGATCGCGTCAAGGATCGGGGTAAAGGCGTCGTGCATCCGGGCGCGCAACGCTTCCATCGGGGTCGGCTCGACCTTGTCGATGATCATCAGCGCGATCGAGGCGAACACGAGAAGCAGAAAGGAAAAGCGCTGGGCGAGCGCGCGCAGCGTCGTGATTCGGCTGGTCGGGCGTTCCACACGCGATTTCAAAGACCAACCCCCCGAAGCCCGCGCCCGGCCAACCCGGTCCCCCTCCCCTGAGGCTTTGAGCGGGGTCGAACGCAGATGATTTCGCTCACAAAACAGTGAAAGACCGATTAAGCGTCCGTCGCTCCTTTTTCAAGCTCATCCCGACGCCGCACCCGGAATTTCATTCAAATGACGCACAAAAGGTCAGTACATGCTGACCAGCACATTGCGCAATGTCTTCATTTCCTCGAGCGCCCGCCCGGTCCCGAGCGCGACGCAGGACAAGGGATCGTCGGCGATCGACACCGGCAGACCGGTGGCGTGACGCAGCACGAAGTCGAGGTTGCCGAGCAACGCGCCGCCGCCGGTCAGAACGATGCCCTTGTCGACGATATCGGCGGCAAGTTCGGGCGCGGTGTGTTCGAGCGCGACCTTGACCGCCTCGACGATCGCCGAGACCGGCTCGGCCAGGCTTTCGGAGATTTGCCGCTCGCTGATGATCAGTTCCTTGGGCACGCCGTTCATCAGGTCGCGGCCCTTGATCTCCATGATCCGGCCTTCGCCGTCGTCGGGTGGGCAGGCCGAGCCGATCTCCTTCTTGATCCGCTCCGCCGAGCCCTCGCCGACCAGGAGATTGTGGGACCGCCGGATGTAGCCGATGATCGCCTCGTCCATCTTGTCGCCGCCGACCCGGACCGAGCGCGAATACACGATGCCGCCGAGCGACAGCACCGCGACCTCTGTGGTGCCGCCGCCGATATCGACCACCATCGACCCGGTCGGCTCGGTGACCGGCAGGCCGGCGCCGATCGCCGCGGCCATCGGTTCCTCGATCAGGAACACGCGGCGCGCCCCGGCCGATTCCGCCGAATCCTGGATCGCGCGCCGCTCGACCGCGGTCGAGCCGGACGGCACGCAGATGATCACTTGCGGACTCGCGAAGCTGCGTCGATTGTGCACTTTATGGATAAAATGCTTGATCATTTCTTCGGCGATTTCGAAATCGGCGATGACGCCGTCGCGCAAGGGGCGGATGGCCTGGATGTTGCCGGGGGTGCGGCCCAGCATCATCTTGGCCTCGTCGCCGACCGCGAGCACCTGCTTGCGGCCGCGCACGGTGGCGATCGCGACCACCGACGGCTCGTTCAGGACGATCCCGCGCCCCTTGACATAGACCAGGGTGTTGGCGGTCCCCAAGTCAATGGCCATGTCGGCCGAGAGAATGCCGAGAATCTTGGAAAACATTGACCAGAGGACCCCGGTTACGGGCCGAAAACGAGAGGTGCCGGCCCTGGCATGGGGGCTCGGCGGGCGCCGTCACCGGTCACGCAGGACCGTCCCGGCAGGGGAGGACGCACCGCCGGCTGACCGGGGCGGCAGCGCCGCGTGCCTCTGATTAATTCACCGCTCCGACACACTCAAGCCGAGAGTGCGTTGGTTACGCCGAGAGCGCATCGGGCGCGGTCCTGGTCCGTTTGACCAAGAGCTTGTTCAAGGCATGGATGTAGGCGCGACACGACGCGACCAGAGTGTCGATGTCGGCGCCCTGGCCGTTGACCGTGCGCCCGTCCTCTTCCAGCCGCACCGTGACCTCGGCCTGGGCGTCGGTGCCGGCGGTGACCGCGTGGACCTGGTAGAGCTGCAATGTCGCCGTGTGCGGGAACAAGGCGTTGATCGCATTGAAGGTGGCATCGACCGGGCCGTTGCCGGTCGCGGTGGTCTCATGCTCGGTCCCGTCGATCGCCAGCACCAGGGAGGCGCGCTGGCGGTCGACCCGCGAGCCGGCGACGATGTCGAGCGCGACGAAGCGGATGCGGTCTTCGGCATGGCCGATCTGGTCGTCGACCAGGGCGATGATGTCCTCGTCGAACATCTCCTTCTTGCGGTCGGCCAGGTCCTTGAAGCGCTGGAACGCCGCCTCGAAGGCGTTGTCGCCGAGCCCATAGCCGAGCTCGTCGAGCTTGGCGCGGAAGGCATTGCGCCCGGAGTGCTTGCCCATCACCAAGGTCGAGCGGGTGAGGCCGATCGACTCCGGGGTCATGATCTCGTAGGTGCCGGCGTGCTTGAGCATGCCGTCCTGGTGGATGCCCGACTCATGGGCGAACGCGTTGGCGCCGACGATCGCCTTGTTCGGCTGGACCACGAAGCCGGTGATCGCCGCGACCAGGCGCGACATCTTCATGATCTGCTCGGTCGTGACGCCGGTGGTGTAGGGCATCCGGTCGTGGCGGGTCTTAAGCGTCATCACGATCTCTTCGAGCGCGGCGTTGCCCGCGCGCTCGCCAAGCCCGTTGACCGTGCATTCGATCTGGCGCGCCCCGGCGGCGACCCCGGCGAGCGAGTTGGCGACCGCGAGCCCCAGGTCATTGTGGCAGTGGACCGAGAACACCGCGCGGTCGCTGTTTGGGACCCGTTCGATCAGGCTCCGGATCAACGCGCCGAATTCCTCGGGCACGCCATAGCCGACGGTGTCGGGGATGTTGATCGTGCTCGCCCCGGCGCGGATGGCGGTTTCGATGCACCGGCACAGGAAGTCGGGGTCGCTGCGCGAGCCGTCTTCGGCGCTCCACTCGACGTCGTCGCACAGGTTGCGGGCGTAGGCGACGCTGTCGGCGATCGCATCGATCACTTGCTCCGGCTCGAGCCTGAGCTTGTGCTTCATGTGCAAGGGGCTGGTCGAGATGAAGGTGTGGATGCGCGCGGCTTCGGCCGGCGCCACCGCCTCGGCGCAGCGGTCGATGTCGCGCCGGTTGGCGCGCGCGAGACCGGCGATCCGGGGTCCGGTGACCGTGCGCGCGATCTCGCGCACCGCGTCGAAATCGCCGTTGGACGCGATCGGGAACCCGGCTTCGATGACATCGACCCCGAGCTCGGCGAGACCCCGGGCGATCCGCAGTTTTTCACCGAGCGTCATCGAGGCCCCGGGCGACTGTTCGCCGTCGCGCAGGGTGGTGTCGAAGATCACGACGCGGTCTGGGTCCGAAGCCGGAGCGGTCATCCGTCGGGTCCACTTTCGTGACGAGGGTGCCGTGCGCGTCATCGCGAAACGCGCCGAGCCCGCGGTATTTAAACGATGCGCGGGTGTCGGGCAATGGCCGCGCGTGCGGTCCCCGGTCGTCGGACCGGCACCGCCGAACGCGGGGCCGGACCAATTTCTGGGGTCGTCGGACCGCCCCGTGCCGCGCTATATGAGTTTCCGCCTGCTCACGACGCCAAGGACAGCCCGCGATGCGCCGGATCGGACCCATGCTCTGTTTGGCCGTCTTGTTGTGGAGCCCCCTCAGTCATGCCCAGAGCCTGGGCGAGGCCTATTGGGTTCACGGCACCAACCCGGACGGGAGCCAGTACCGCGGCACTGTCGCCTTGTTCTATTCGCCGCGACTCGACGCGTACTCGGTGACCTGGCAGATTGCGGGGGAGGTATGGGACGGCAGCGGCGCCTTCACCCCCAGCGCGAGCACCTTCGAGGTCAGCTATGACGGCGGCGTCGCGATCTATCGCCTCAATCCGGACGGTACGCTCGACGGGGTCTGGGGCGCCGATGCCCGCTCGTTGACCGGACGCGAGATCTGGTTTCCACGCTGACCAACCGGGTCGGCCCCCGGACGAGGCCCGCCCCCGGGATGACCCGCTGGCTCGGCCGGTTCGCCGGCGCGCTCGCGGCCGCGGCGGCGCTGGTCGTGGTCGGCGGCGCCGTGGCGGCATGGCTTGCGCCGGCGCGTTTGATCAACGCCCTGGTGGCGGACAACGCGCTGATGGCGCACCGCGACCTGGCCTACGGCCCGCACCCGCGCCAACGGCTCGACGTCTACACGCCGACCGGCGGCGCCGGCGGCCTGCCGGTGGTGGTGTTCTACTACGGCGGCTCGTGGTCGAGCGGCTCGAAGCGCGACTATCCCTTCCTGGCCGATGCCCTGGTGCGCGTCGGCTTCGTGGTCGTGGTGCCCGACTACCGGGTCTACCCGGACGCGGTGTTCCCGGCCTTTCTCGACGACGCCGCGGCGGCGCTGGCGTGGACGCTTGCCGGGATCGAGGCGTACGGCGGCGCGCCGGCGCGGGTCGCGTTGCTCGGTCACTCCGCCGGCGCCTACAACGCGGTGATGATCGCGCTTGAGCCGCGCTATCTCGCGGCCCACGGCATCGCTCGGTCGCGGATCGGCTGCGTGGTCGGTCTGGCCGGCCCGTACGATTTCCTGCCCGCCGACTGGCCGTCGGTGCGGCCGGCGTTCGGCGACGCGGCAGCGGCGCCGGAGACCCAGCCGCTGCGCCTGGTCGATGCCGAGGCACCGCCGATGCTGCTGCTCCACGGCCTCGCCGACACCACCGCCTGGCCGCGCCATGCCCCGACGCTGGCCGCGGCGCTACGTGCGGTCGGTGCGGCCGCGGACGCGCGGCTCTACCCCGGGATCGATCACATTGGCATGCTCGCCGCGTTCGCGCCGGTGTTGCGCCACTATCGTCCGGTGCACAGTGACGTGGTCGCCCACCTTGCGGCGTGCCTGGCACGGCGGGACCGGTGAGGTCGGCGCGGAGACCAGGTTTGGTCCACACCGGCCTTGGGCCGACCTGCGCCGGATGAACGGCCCGACCACCCCGCCGACGTCGGGGGTGGGAAAGTCCTCGCCCCACGGCACCGGGGGAAACAAGGGGGGACCGACGGCGGTGGCGGACGGCACCTTGGGCGCCGGTCGGCCTCCGTCCGGCCGCTGGCGCGGCCATCCCGCCTGAAGGCGGGGCGAGGATTTTTCGTCACCGCGCCGCCCGTCGGGTCCCGTCTACCCCAACACGATGGTACGCCAACGTCCGCCCTGCCAAAACGCGGTGAGAGCGACCGCCGCGATGATCCGGTAGACGATCTGGCCGCTCCACAGCCCGACCGTGCCGTAACCGAGCTCGACCGCAAAGAGCCAGGCGAGCGGCAGCCCGACCAGCCATTGGATGCCGACGGTCGCGATCATCGCCTGGCGCGCCGCGCCGGCCCCCGTCAGCGCATTGGCCATCACCGCGCAGACCGCTTCCGCGATGATCGCCGCACCGACGATCCTCAGCGGCAGGACGCCGGTCGCGATCACCGACGGGTCGTCCACGAACGCCGCGAGCACCCACCGCGGCACCGCGAGCATCGGCAACGCGATCGCGACCAGAGCCAGCGCCGCGACCTGGACGCTGTCCCACGCCCAGCGGCTGGCATCGTCGGGGTCCCGCCGCCCAAGCGCGCCCGAAACCAGGGTCATTGCGGCAAGCCCAAGGCCCATCGACGGCAACACCGCAAGCTTGGTCAGATTGATCAGGACATTGGTGATCGCAAGCGACTCGGTGCCGACCCGGCCGGAAATCCACACGAGTGCGGTGATCCCGGTCGCGAACAACAGGGTCTGGAGCGAGCTCGGAATCGCGAGCCGGACGAGGGTGCTGAGCGTCGCGCCGCGCGGCAGCCGCGCGAGAAAACCGTGGACCCGCCCGTCACGCAAGGTGACGATCCAATAAAGCAAGGTGCCGAGAAACAGGGCTGCGGTGGTGCCGATCCCGGCGCCGAGCGCGCCGAGCGCCGGCAGGCCGAGCGGTCCGAAGATCAGGAGGTAGCTCAACACCGCGTTGGTGACGTGGACCGCGATGATGATTTTCATATAGGTGCCGGTGCGCCCGATGCCGTGCCAGTAGCCGCGGAACGAGAAGTTGAGCGCGGTTGCGACGATCCCGACCAGGCGCGCCTGCCAATAGGGCACGCCCTCGGCGATCACCTCGGCGCGGTGGCTGGCGAGCCACGGGAAAAGGCTGGGGGCGACCCAGATCAAGACCACCGTGATCGGCACGCTGACCAGGAACGCGGTCGCCAGGCCTCCGTTGAGCGGGATCGCCGCCTCGGCGGCGCGGTCTTCGCCGATCCGGCGCGCGACCAGCGCCTGAACGCCGGCGCCGAGCCCGATCAACAAGGCGGCGGCGACGAAATTGGCGAACGACGCGAGCCCGACCGCGCCGAGCGCCGCCGCCCCCAGCCGCCCGACCATCGCGATATCGACCAGATCGAGCAGGTTCTGGCTGACCATGCCGCCGACGATCGGCAAGCCCAACGCCAACACCTGACGCGCGCGCGCGCGCTCGACGATCACCGGCGGCCCCGATCGGCGCCCGGATCGGACCCCGCCGCGATGCCGAGCAGCAGCGCCGGCCAAACCAAGACAAACAATGTGTAGTCGCTCCAAAGTCGAAATGACAGGTTGATCACAGACAGCACGACCACCACCCAGCCGAGCGCCCCCGGGACCAACCCTGGGGGCAGCCGGCCGATCGCGCGATACCCGACGGCGAGCACGCCGGCGAACAGGGCAAGCCCAATCCCCCCGAGCTCGACCCGCACTTCCAAAGGGGCGTTGTGCGGGTAGGCCGCAATGGTGGTGGCGAAGCGATAGGGAACGGTCAACGCCTGGTCGGCCGGCAACCCGCCGGCGGCCGACAGCCCCCAGCCGTGCCACGGTCGCAGATCGGCGAGCCGGTCGGTGTAGTCCCAAATCTCAAGGCGATGGAGCGCCGAGAGCGGCAGGCGATCGGCATGGGCGCCGGCCGCTTCGAGCAGGTCGCCGGCGACCAGCGGCGCGACCGCCACCGCGAGCGCGAGGCCGAGCCAGCCGAGCCGATGCGCGAGCCGCGGCACCACCGCCGCGACCGCGACGGTCGCGGCGCCGCAGACCAGGCCGAGCCGAGCGAGGTCACCGTTGCCGACCGCGATCACGCCGGCGACCGCGACGACCAGCGCCAGCGCGGCCGGCCACCGGCCGTGCTGCCACAGCGCGGCGGCGAGCGGCCAGACCAGGAGCGCGGCCAGCGTCAGGCCCTTGTTGAACTTGGTGACGCCGGCGAGCGTCGGCGCCCACATCTCGGGCCCGAGCGCAGCCAGCAGCGGCTGGCCGAGCGCTCCGTCGATCGCGATCACCGCGACCGCCGCGCCGAGCCCGGCCGCGGTCCAGGCGATCGCGCCGGCCGCGGCCAGGCGGGCCCGTTGGCCCGGCAAGAACAGCAGCAGCGCCGGCGCCGCCAAGATCGCGACATTGCCCGCGGTGCGCAGGCTTTTATCCGGGACGACCGACCACAGCGCGCTCGCCGCGCCCAGGCCGACCAATGTCGCGGCCAGCCCGAGCGCCACCCACAGATCGCGGTGTGTCGGCGCGGGCCCGAACGGCCCAGTCACCACGATCGTCCATGCCACGACGAAGAACACCGCGGCGGCTAACCCCGAATTGTACAGTGTCAGCGTCGGCAAGACGGCGAACGACAGGCGGATCAGCCAAGTCGTCGCAGCCGCGATCGGTTGTCTGTCGGGCATTACGTCCCCATCGGCGGTCGGCCGACCAACCCTGGCTGCACCGCCGTATGCGGCCTGTCGGCCGTTCGGGGGGCGCTGCCCCCTCGACCCCCGCAAGGGGGGACACCCCCCTTGACCCCCATTAACGGGGTCCAGGGGGCACCCCCTGGTCGGGGGGTGTCGGGGGGTGACCCCCCCTGACCTGGGGGCGCACGCCCCCAAATCCTCGCAGCGTTCGTCACTTTTCCGACTAGGTCCGGGGGGGAGCGGCCGCGCGGCCCCGCCGGCAGCGCGAGCGCGGACCTTACAGCGAAACCCCAGCGGCGTCGAACAGATCCGGCGGGTCGGCCGCGGCCGCCGGCACCAGTCCGGCGAGACCGATCCCAAGCAGGCGAAACGCCCGGCCGTCCGCCTCGGTCCGCACCAGCGGCCGCGCGGCGCGCTCGATCACGACAGCGCGCGCAGTCGGCGTCGCCAGGCGGACGGTCCGGGTGAAGCTGCGATGGTCGGCGGTCTTGAGTTTGACCACCAGCGCGGTGCCCGCGACCCCGGCGCGCGCCGACCGCTCGGCCAGCCGCGGGCACAGCGCCCCCAGCGCGTCGAGCAGATCGCCGACGCGGACCAGATCGCGCGCGAAGGTGGTCTCGACCGAGACGCTTTTGGTCGGTCGCGACGGCTCGACCCGCCGGTCGTCGGCGCCGACCGCGTAGAGCGCCAGACGTCGGCCGAACCGCCCGAATCGCTGAACCAGCACGGCCTCGGGCGCCTGCTGCAACTGGCCGATCGTGGTGATCCCGGCCGCGGTCAGACGTGCGGCGAGCGCCGGGCCGACGCCATGGATGCGGCGGACCGCCATCGGGGCGAGCCGGGCCGCCGCCTCGGCCGCACCGATCACCGCAAAACCGCACGGCTTGTCGAGGTCGGAGGCAAGCTTGGCGAGGAACTTGTTGGGCCCGAGACCGACCGAGACGGTGACCCCGACCTCGCGTTCGATCGCGAGCGCCGCGGCGGCGAGCCGGCGCGCGCGCCCCACCCCGGCGTCGGCAAGGTCGAGATAGGCTTCGTCGAGCGCGACCGGTTCGATTACCGGCGATACGGTCTCGAGGATCGCGCGGATCCGGCCGCTGACTGCCTTGTACTTGGCGATGTCGGGCGGGATCACCACGGCGTCCGGGCACAGGCGCAGGGCCTGGCCCATCGGCATCGCCGAGCGCGGCCCGTACCGCCGTGCGACGTAGCAGGCGGTGGTGACGACGCCGCGGCCGCCGGGGTGACCGACGATCACCGGGCGCTCGCGCAACTCCGGCCGGTCGCGCTTTTCGACCGCGGCGTAGAACGCATCGCAATCGACATGAGCGACCGTGAGTCGGCCGAGCTCCGGGTGCGAGACCACCCGCCCCGACCCGCAGCGCGGGCACGGCGCCGCGTCGGCCGCCGCCAGGCAGTCCCGACAGACCCCGACAGGTCCGGCCCCGGCGGCGCTGAACGGTTCCGGTTCGAACATACCGGGAACATAGACCATATACCCGGTCCGGTCCAGCGCCGACCGCCGGTCAGGCCTGCCCGATCGGGCGGCGGCCAGCCTTGACGCAGGATTTGGCCACCGGCACCCTCCGATCCCTTCGGGTGCGTCCCGTGGGGCGGCCCTGGACGGCTGGGGCGATCGGCGCCGTGATGTGCGTGCCTTTCACCCGGCACCCGAGGCGAACCCACATCTCACGGGTCTTCGATCCCACAACACTGCGAGTCGCACCATGACCGACCATCCGGTCGACGTCGGTTTCCTGGTTACCCGCACCGCCGAGCGGGCTCGGGCGTTCCTCGCCCAGGAGCTCGACACGCCGATCTTGGCGAGCCGGTTCGCGCTCCGGGACGTCAACCGGCTCGACCTGCGCGAGCTGACCTCGATCGTGGTGGTCGGCGGGCCGGTCGATATGATCGTCGCGTTCAGCTTCGATGGCGCGCTGTTGGAACAATTGTTTAAGATTTATGTTGCAGACTTGACGATCGAAAACCATGAACGTGAGATCTATATTGGGGAGACCGCCGGTGATATCATCAACACCGTGATCGGCAACCTGACCGCGGACATCAATCCCGGCGGACGGGCGATCACCTTTTCCCCGCCGGTGATCGTTACCGGTGCGCGCAGCTTGCTCCGCTACAAAGAGGCCCGATTTTACACCGTATCACTGGAAACCGCCTATGGCGCGCTGGTGGTCAACATCATCGGCCCGAAACAGCTCTTCGACAAATACTTGAATTATCTACCCTGAGGGACCTGGAGTAATCGGAGATGCGCCCGCTCAACATCATGGTGGTCGACGACTCGCTGATCTCGGTGCGCAAGCTGACCCAGATGCTGTCGGAGATGGGCCATTCGGTGGTCCACAGCGCGCCGACCGGGGTCGCCGCGGTGGCGTCCTACCCGACGATCCGGCCCGACCTGGTGACCATGGATATCAACATGCCGGACATGGACGGGATCGAAGCGACCCGGCAAATCCTCGCGGTTGATCAAGGCGCCCTGATCGTGGTGGTGACCTCGCACGGCCAGCAACAGATGGTGCTGGATGCGATCAACGCCGGGGCCAAGGGCTATGTCTTGAAGCCGATCCGGGAAGACAAGCTCAAAGATGTGATCCAGACCGTCGCCGACCGATACCTGCCCGTTTGAGCGGTGCACCCGGCACGCAGATCGGCTAGGGTGGAGCGGATGTGAGACCTCGGGATGTTCAAGCTCCACCGACCGGGCCGGCTGAGTGACAAGTTTCTGGCGATCCTGCTGCCGCCGGTGGTGCTTGCCACCATCTTGGTGTCGGTGATTTCCGGCGCGATCGACGCCGATCGGATCAGGGCCGAGGTCGCGGCCAAGCGGCAGTTGCACACCGAAACGATCGCGGTGGCGTTGGCGACGCCGTTGTGGAACCTGGACGACGGCAACGTCGCGCGGATTCTGACCACCGCGGTGCTCGACCGGGACATCACCGGGGCGGTGGTCTATGACGATCTCGGTGCGATGTTCGGGCGGGCCGGGGAGCTGCACGACGATCCGTCGGCGCTGGGCGCGACCCCGATCGTGCTCAAGCGCGCCGATGCGGTCGCCGAGCTTGGGCGCCTGGTGATCTCGTTCCGGACCGATCAGCTGCGGCGCACCCTGATCCCCCAGGTGATCCGGGACATCGCCTTGTTGGTGTTGTTGGTTGCGGCGACGATCGGGGCGGCGATCCTCGCCAACCGGCTGGTGGTCGGGCGGCCGCTCGACCATTTCCGCGCGATGCTGGAAAGCCGCGACGACCGCGCGACGCCGCGCCGGGTCGCCTGGGTCTCAGCCGACGAGCTCGGCACGGTGTTTGCCGCCTACAACGCGATGGTCGATCGGGTGGCCGCCGAACAGGCCGCGGTGCGCGCGAGCCGGGACAGGACCCACGAGATCAACCGTGCGCTTGCCCGCAGGAACGAGCAGGTCGAGCTGCTGTTGAACAGTTCGGGCCAGGGCTACCTCTCGTTCGGCTCGAGCTTTAAGGTCGAGCCGGAGTACAGCCAGGCGTGCGAGCGGCTGTTCGGCCGTCCGATCGCCGGCGCGTCGATCCTCGAGTTGTTGCCGTTCGACGGCGCCGACGGCTGCCGGTTGTTCCGCGACGCCTGCACCCGCGCGTTTGCCGAGGATGACGCCTATCTGGCCGAGGTGGTGTTATCGCTGTTGCCCGGGCGGTTCGAGTTCGGCGAGCGCACCTGCGACGCCGAGTATCGCCGGCTCGCCAGCGGCCGGTTGGTGATGATCCTGACCGACGTCACCGAGACCCTGCGGCTGAAGGCGCGTCTTGAGGACGAACGGCAGCGGTTTGAGCTGATCGTGCGCGCGGTGGCGGACCCGCGCGATTTCTTCGCACTGCTCGCGGCGTTCGACGAGTTCCTGGCACGGCCCGGCGCCGATCTCGGCGACGGCGGGGCGATCGCAACCTTCGATCTGCGCACGGTCCAGCGGTCGGCCCACACCTTCAAAGGGCTGTTCAGCCAATTCGGCTTTCGGGCCTTACCCGAGGCGTTGCACGGGCTCGAGACACGGCTTATGCGGCTCGACGGCCCGGCGCCGGCCGC
This sequence comes from Azospirillaceae bacterium, assembly GCA_028277115.1. Lineage (GTDB taxonomy): Bacteria > Pseudomonadota > Alphaproteobacteria > Azospirillales > Azospirillaceae > JANQHG01. The sequence goes on along the minus strand of JANQHG010000121.1, from coordinate 30,917 downwards.
ACCGCGGCCGTGGACGGTGCCGGCGGCCGCGGTCGAGGCGGCATTGCAGGCCGCCGACGTCCGCGGGGCGCTGGCGCGCGACCTCGAGGTGATACGCCAGATTCTCGGTGAGCGATTCTTGCGCGAGCGCGGCGACCTCTCGATCGACCGTCGGCGGCTGATCGCGGTCGAGGCCGGGATCGCGGCGGTTGCCGGGACCGACGACCCGACCGACCGCGCGGCCCGGGCCGCGCGGCTGTTGGGCGACCTGCGCTGCCTGCGTGCGGTCGACCTTGCGGACCTGCTGGCCGGGCCGGCACGGACGGTGCCGGGGTTGGCGGCCCGCCTCGGCAAGCGCGCGCGGCCGGTCGTGATCGAGGGGCCGTGCTGCCCGGTCGACCCGGACGTCCTGCTGGCGTTCGCGCGGTCTTTGGTCCACGTCTTTCGCAACGCCGTCGATCACGGCCTGGAACGGCCGGACGAGCGGCGGGCTGCGGGCAAGGATCCGGCCGGACAGGTGCGCTGCACGATCCGCCGCGGGCCGGCGCGTCTCAGCATCGAGATCGCCGACGACGGCCGCGGCATCGACACCGATGCGTTGCGGGCCCGCTTGGTGGCGACCGGACGGATCGCCGCGGCGCGGGCGGCGGCGCTCGACCGCGGCGCGTTGATCAACGCGGCGTTTCTCGACGCGGTCTCGAGCCGCGACGCAGTGGGCGAAGTGTCCGGCCGCGGGTTTGGGCTCGCCGCGGTCCAGGCCGAGTTGGTGCGGCTTGGCGGTACGGTCGCGGTCGACAGCCAACCGGGCGTCGGCACCCGCTTTTGCTTCGATCTGCCGGTGGCCGCGCTCGATGAGGGCGTGCCGGCGGTCGCCCCGACCACGCCGCGGGCGATCGCAGCGGCCGGTTGAACCGGTCGGCGGCGGATACCGGTTGGCGGCGGGCGCGGTGCCTGGCATGGTCGCCATGAAATCGAGTAAGGATTTGCGCGGATACCGCGACGGGCGCGTCGCCCCCCGGGGAGACACCAACATGGATCGATTGACACCGCGGCGTGGGCAAGACCGCGGCTCGTCCGGCCTTGGGACGGCCCGCATCGGCTTTGCGCGGCTGTTCGTGATCGGCGCCGCCGCGGCCGTGGTGACCGTTGCGGCGGCGGCCGCGGTGACCGTTGCGGCGGCGGCCGTGTTGACCATGGCGGCAGCAACGCCGGCCCGGGCGTGCGCGTTGCGGGTCGGCTGGACGCCCTGGACCCCTTACATGGATCGCACCGCCGACGGCGGTCTGGTCGGCATCGACATCGACGCGACCCGGGCGATCGCCGCGGCGGCCGGCTGCACGGTCGCGTTTGTCGAGGGGGAATGGTCGCGCTTGTTGTATGAGGTCGAGCACGGCCGGCTTGACGCGCTGCCGGGGGCGAGCCGCACGGACGCACGGGCGCGCTACGCCGTCTTCGGGACGCCGTACCGTGACGAGGCGATGCGGCTGTTCGTGCGCGCCGACGACGCGGCGTCGTTGGCGGCGCCGTCGCTGGCGGCGTTCGTCGGGGCCGGCCGAAGGATCGGCATCGTGCGCGACAATTACTTCGGCCCCGAGGTGGCGCGTCTCGCAAGCGACCCGGCGACCGCCGATCGGTTCGCGCTGTCGCAGTCGAGCCACCGTGACCTGCGCCGGATGGTGCGCGGGCGGATCGACGGCGTGATCGTCGATCACGCCACCGGCGTGCTTGCGGCGCGCACGTATGATCTGCGCGACCGGATCGCGGTCCACCCGATGCCGGTTCACGCGACCAGGGTTTTTTTGATGCTGAGCCGGACAACCATAGACGAAACCCTTGCCGCTCGGATCGACCATGCGATTGCCACGGTGCGCGAGGCCGGCCGGTTTGCTGCGATCATCGACCGCTATCTCGGCCCGTGACGGGGGCGACCGGGGGCAAGGATGGCGGAGACGATGATGTGGGAGACCTTGTTCGACCTCATCCCGTTTCGGGTCTATGTCGTCGACGTCGAGAGCTTTGAGCTCGTCTATCTCAACCGGTGCATGCGTGCGGCCCGGGGTGCCCCGACCGGGCGAACCTGCTGGCAAGTGATCTACGGCCTGGACGACCGTTGCGAGTTCTGCGCGATCCCGGCCCTGCTCGATGCCGTGGGCGGGCCGACCGGCGACGAGGTGATCTTGGAGCAGTTCCACGAGGACGAGGATTGCTGGTTGCAGCTGCATGAGCGTGCGATGGTCTGGCACGACGGCCGCGTGGTCAAATACTCGATCGGTGTCGACATCTCCGGGACCAAGGAGATCCAAAACCGGTTGGCGGAGGCGCATGCAGAACTGGCGCTCCGGACGCACGAGCTCGAGGAGTTGTCGGCGTCGGACCGATTGACCGGCCTGTGCAACCGGCTCAAGCTTGACGAGGTTTTATCGCAAGCGTTCGAACGCGCCTGCCGGCAGGCCGACTCTCTGGCGATTATTTTGATCGATCTCGACGATTTCAAGCGGATCAACGACACCTTCGGCCACCAGGTCGGCGACACGGTGTTGATCGCGATCGCCGAGCGGTTCGCGGCGACGGTGCGCCGGCAGGACACGCTCGGCCGCTGGGGCGGTGAGGAGTTCATGGTCGTGTGCCCGGGCACCGACCAGGCGGCGGCGCAAGCGCTGGCAGAGCGGCTGCGCCATGCGATCGCGGTGCACGATTTCGGCCATGGCGAGCGCTTGACCTGCAGCATCGGGGTTGCGACCCATCGGGACGGCGACACCTCGGCCGAGATGATCCGCCGCGCCGACCGCGCGCTTTATGAGGCCAAGGGCGCGGGCCGCAACCGGGTGCGCACGGCGTGACGGCGCGCGGTCACTGTTTTTTCTGGGCCCCGCTTTCGGCCGGCTGGAGCGGCAGGGTCAGGATGATCGGCGCTGGTGGGGCGATCAGTTGCGGTGCCGGAGCCGGGGCGGGCCGCGGCGCCAGGTGGGCGGCGCCGGTCAACGCGAGCGCATAGATCAACGCGGCGAGGCTCAGTCCGGCCAGGATGTAGTGCCGGGCGTCGCGCTTGGTCACCAGCCCGTCCATCCGGCCGCGCAGTTCGGCGACCTGCCCCTGGACCTCTCCAACCTTGGCGGTCATTTCGGTGCGCAGGTCGGCGTTCTGTCGGGCCATGTCCGTGCGCAATTCCGCGATCTCGGCTTTCACCTCGGCGCGGAACGAACTTACGCCCTCGATCAGCCGATCGATTTTGGTCTCGAGCCGGTCGAAGCGCGTGTCGGTGATGTCGGCGCGCGCTTCGAGCTTACCGATGCGTCCGTCCATACTCGGGTCATATGGGCCACCTCCGCCCGACGGACCAGCGGGCGACGGATCGCCGGCCGGCACCGTCGGCGTGGCCGTGGCCGCGTCGGACCCGGTGGTCGTCTCCTTGCGGGCGGGCGTCGCCATCGTCTCAAACCCTCTTGCTCAGTCGTCCGGTGTCGGGTGTCACCGAATCAAAAGCCTAGCCTCGATCCCTGCGCCGGTCCATCGCGGCCGTTCGACTGTCCGACGCCCTGCGACGCGCCGGTCCAAGACCGGCATCGTTTCAGGTCAAGACGGCGACGACCCGTCGTTGCCGATCGGGGTGAACACCTTCGTGTCGGCAGTCGGAGCCGTCGTTGCATCGCGCTCCGGGGCCATCATGCCGAGCCCGAGGTAGCGACCGTCGCCAACCACAAGCGGGCCCTGGGTCGGGCGTCCGCGTGTCGTCCAGAAGCGACCCGTGCTCCGCCTTCAAGGCGCCGAGCGCCCGCGGGCTGGCATCGACCCGTTGTTCGGTACCATCGATCGCCGGCAGCCGGTCGAACGGCGCCTCGCGTTTATGGAGTTTCATCTGTATTGGACCCGGGCAGGTGAATCGCGCTGATATCGCCATCCGCTTCGGTGTCTCGAACAACCAGGTTTCCAGAGACTTGACGCGCTACCAAGCGATAGCACCAGGGAACCTCGTCTATGACAAGAGCGCCAAATGCTATCGCCCGACCGACGCCTTCCGACCGCGCTTCTTCGCCCCCGATGTCGACGGTTTTCTGGCGCAGCTCCGGCTGGTCGCGGATCGCGCGGTCGCGATCGAGGACACCTGGGTCGAAGCGCCGCCGTCGTTCGATCTCGCCGTGACGCCGGCCCAGGCGGTCGCGGTTGAGATGCTGCGGGCGATCCTGGTGGCGATTCGCACCGGGCGGGCGCTCGAGGTCCATTACCAATCGCTGACCCGACCCGAACCGCTGTGGCGGTGGATCGAGCCGCATGCGCTCGGCTGCGACGGGGTGCGATGGCACGCCCGCGCGTTTTGCCGGCGCTCAGTGCGGTTTCGGGACTTCGGGCTCGGCCGGCTTCTCGCGACCGGGACGACCGACGCGGCGGCGGCCGCGCCGGACGCGGACGCCGATTGGCACGGTCGGGTCGAGCTCGAGCTGGCGCCCCACCCGCGGCTCGCCCCGGCTCAGCGGGCCGTGGTCGCGCGCGACTATGGTATGGTCGGTGAGCGTTTGCGGCTGTCGGTGCGGCGGGCCTTGTTGGGCTACACGCTCCGCCGGCTGCGCCTCGACCTCGACCCCGACGGCTTGCCGGAGCGGGAGCGAGTTATCGTCCTGGCCAATCGGACCGAGAGGTGCTGGCCCAATGGTCGGCGGTGGCGCCGACCGTCACCCGCTCGACCTTGCCGTTGTTTGGATGATCCGATGTCGCTCGAGCTGTGGTTTGCGTTTGTCGTCGCCTCGTCGATCCTGCTGGCGATCCCGGGGCCGACCATCCTCCTGGTGGTGTCCTACGCCTTGAGCCAGGGCCGGCGGTCGGTCGCGGCAACGGTGACCGGGGTCGGGCTCGGCGATTTCACCGCGATGACCGCGTCCCTGATCGGCCTCGGTGCGCTGCTCGCGACCTCGGCCGCACTGTTCATCGCGCTCAAATGGCTCGGCGCCGCCTATCTGATCTGGCTCGGGGTCGGCCTATGGCGGGCGCCGATCGCCGCCGCCGACGGTGCGACGAGCGAGGGCGCGAGCGCCGCCCGACTCGGCGCGGGACGGATGTTCCGCGACGCGTACCTGGTCACCGCGCTCAACCCCAAGAGCATCACCTTCTTCATCGCCTTCCTGCCGCAGTTCCTCGACCCGGCGGCGCCGGTGTTGGGGCAGTTGGTGGTGATGGAGGCGACCTTCCTGGTGCTTGCGATCGCCAACGCGGCCGGATTTGCGCTCCTGGCCGCGTCGGCGCGGCGGGCAATCGCGCGGCCCGCGCTGCGGCGCTGGGTCAACCGGATCGGCGGCGGCGCCCTGATCGGCGCCGGGCTGTTGACCGCGAGCCTTCGCCGGACCGCCTGACGCCTGCCCGGATGGCCGCCCCTGCCCAGTGGCATCGCGGCGCATACGGTCTATTTCGGATAGCCGGCGCCCGGCGGCCGGATCGCTTGTGACACCTCCCCACCGCCCCTTAGAGTCTCTCAACCTGCGGCGGGAAACCAAGGGGCACGGGCGGTTGGTCCGACGCCGTGGCGCGCGTGGCAGCTCAGGGGGGCGAAACCGATGGATCTGAACTCTTACTTGATGCTGTGCATGTTCATCGCGCTGTGCATGGCCGCCGCCGCCGGCGGGGTCGTGTTCCGGCCAGGCGAGTGGTACCGCGACCTCGCCAAACCGTCGTGGACGCCGCCCAACTGGGTGTTCGGGCCGGTTTGGACCGTGCTCTATGCGATGATCGCGGTTGCCGGTTGGCTGTTGTGGAAAAGTGCCGGGTTTGCCGGTGCGCCGGTCGCGTTCACCCTTTACGGCATCCAGCTCGTGTTCAACGCGGCTTGGTCGTTCCTGTTCTTCGATCGCCGACGCGTTGACCTGGCGTTGATCGATGTTGGGATCCTGTGGTGCCTGATCGCCGCGACGATCACCGCCTTCTACCAGGTCGATCTCTGGGCAGCCTTGTTGCTGGTGCCTTATCTCATGTGGGTTACTGCTGCCGCGCTTTTGAACTTCCATATCTGGCGATTCAACAGCGACCGGGTCGCGGCGTGAGTCGACAAGGGGGGAGAGGGCGGATCGATGAGCTTTGCGATCACCAATTGGGCGGGCGCGGTTTTGGGCGCGATCGGGCTGTGGCTGCTCTATTCGGCATGGTCACGCCGGTCGCGGGCGCTCGCGCGCCAGGCGGCCGGCGAGGAGCCGCCGCCGTTGCACCCGTCGCTCGAGCTCGTCGGCGGCATCGTGCCGCCGATCGTGTTGGTCGGGCTCGCCATTCTCGGCGCCGAGACCACGCTGTCCTTCTTCGTGCTCGAAGGCGGTCGCGGCCTGTTTTCGATCTTCGATCTGATCGGGTTTTGGGTCCTGTTGCTCGGCTACGGCGTTTGGATGGTCTGCAAGTCGAAGTATCGCCTTCCGGACACCAAACGCTGACCCCCATCTTTGGCGCGTATCGAACCCGGTCGTGGCGCACGTCGGATGCGCTACGACCGACACGATTGCGGCAGTGCTGGATCGCGCTGTGCCGACACGCTGGATCGGGGATCGATAATGGACGCCAACAGCTTTGGTTTGATCAAGCTCTTGGCGGTGTTCGGAGTCGTGCTGACGTTCGCCGGTCGCGAGAGTGTCTTGGTGCGGCGGTCCAAAGACCGCCCGTGAATGTGATCGCGTAGCGTGACGCCGGCCTACCCTGGCATTCGGCGTGGCAATCGCGTTGGCTCTGCGGGAACTCTGGTTGGTCAATCGCTCCGACGACCGGCCCTGGGCGGCCGGGGTGCGGGGCCGGGCCGTCGGTCGGGCCGATTGGCCCGACACATAACGGTCTTGTGAGACTTCCGAGATGGAGGTTAGCAATGGACACGAGTACGTACATTAAAGCCGAGATAATATTTTTCTCTGTTTTGGTTGTAATTGGCCTGGCCCGCGAAATCTGGTTACGTCGACGGAAACACCGCTCCGGGCGGAAAGACTGACGGTCCTGGTTCGCGGTGTCCGGTGAACCGGCATTGGTCCCGTCAAACGGTTGGAAGGGGGAAGCGCCTTGGGGCGTTCGGCCGGTGACCGGGTCGCGGCGTGCGCCAAGGTGTGCTGGCCAGCCGGCGCGGCGGTGTCGCGCCGCACCGTCGCGAGAAAGCGCTCGAGCTCTTGTTCCGGCCCGGACGCCCGCTCGCGGTCGCCTGCTCGGTCGCCTGGTTGGCACCTGCGCGCGACTTGCCGGCCTGGCCGGCGAAATCGGCGAGCGCGCCGCCGCCCGGCGGCCGCCGAGGCTGGGGTATCGCGCGGCCGCGCGCCCGATTACGCGGGACGCGCCGCCGCCGCTGCCGACGCGGTGGCCGAGGCGCGGCCGTTGGGCGGGCCGTAGAGATAGGCGGCGCGGGTCTCGAACGCGGCGACCATGCGATGAACCGCCTCACCGAACAAGGTCGCGATCAGTCCCTGCAGCAGGCGCGACTTGAATTCGAAGTCGACGTGGAAATCGATCACGCAGCCGTCCGGGTGCGGCTCGAACAGCCAACGGCTGTGCAGATAGCGGAAGGGCCCCTCAAGGTAGGACGCCTCGATCCGGTGCGGGGCGTCGAGCGTCACCCGCGAGGTAAACCGCTCGCGCACCATCCGGAACCCGATCATCAGGTCGGCGACGATCAGGGTTTGGCTTCGCTGCCGGATCCGCGCACCGACGCACCACGGCAGAAAGTCGGGATAGTGCTGGACATCCGCGACCAGTCGAAACATCTGCTCGGGCGTGTAGGGCAAGACCCGGCGTTCAGCGTGCGTCGGCATGTGGCAAACCTGTCCCTTGGCAGTGGGTTCCAAACATCGGGGCACGTGCGGCCGTGTCCTAGCCGGCCACGGCCGCCCCGTCGATCGTTGCCGCGCGGGCAGCGCGCAGACGGTCGAACGCGTCGCCGGCATGATAGGATGATCGGGTCAGCGGCGACGCTGCGACCAAAAGGAAACCTTTGGCGCGGGCCCGGGCCGCCAGGCGGTCGAACGCGTCGGGCGCCACAAAGCGATCGATCGGCGCGTGCTTGGGCGTCGGTTGCAGATATTGCCCGATCGTCAGGAAATCGACCTCGGCGGCGCGCAGATCGTCCATCACCTGAGCGACCTCGTCGTCGGTCTCGCCGAGCCCGACCATCAGGCCCGACTTGGTAAACCCGGCCGGGTCGGCCGCCTTGACCGACGCGAGCAGTTGGAGCGAGGTGAAATAGCGCGCGCCCGGTCGGATCGACGGGTAAAGCCGCGGCACCGTCTCGACATTGTGGTTGAACACGTCGGGTTTGGCCGCGACCACGGTCGCAACCGCGCCGTCCTTGCGCAGGAAGTCGGGGGTCAGAACCTCGATCGTGGTCCGGGGCGCCGCGGCGCGGACGGCTGCGATCACCTTTGCGAAGTGCGCGGCGCCGCCGTCGTTGAGATCGTCGCGATCGACCGAGGTGATGACGACATGGGCCAAGCCCATCTCGGCGACCGCGGCGGCGACCCGCGCCGGCTCGTCCGGGTCGAGCGGTGCCGGCCGCCCGGTCGCGACGTTGCAGAACGCGCAGGCGCGCGTGCACACCGCCCCCATGATCATGAAGGTGGCATGGCGGCGGCGCCAGCACTCGCCCAGATTCGGGCACCCGGCCTCCTCGCACACCGTGTGGAGGGCGTGGCGGCGCACCACCCGCGTGGTCGCACCGACCTCAGGGCCGAGCGGGGCGGCGACTCGCAGCCACGGCGGCTTGCGCCGGATCGGGTGATCGGGCCGGTGGGCCTTTTCCGGATGGCGCGGCCGCGCGGCCGCGGGTGCGTCGGACATTGCGACGGATGCTCTCTTGTCCGTGTCAGGGGCGTCGGCCGACCGGATACGATGCCAGCCTCTCAGAAGTGGATCGCCCGATCGAAGGCATCAAGCGTTGATTCGTGCATCATTTCCGACAAGGTCGGGTGCGGGAACACCGTGTGCATCAGTTCGGCCTCGGTGCTCTCCAGGGTTCGGGCGATCGCGTAGCCTTGGATCAACTCGGTGACCTCGGCCCCGATCATGTGGGCGCCCAGCAACTCGCCGGTGTCGGCGTCGAACACGGTCTTGATCAGCCCCTCAGGCTCGCCGAGTGCGATCGCCTTGCCGTTGCCGCGATAGGGAAAGCGGCCGACCCGCACCTTGTGGCCGGCCGCGGTGGCCGCCGATTCGGTCAGCCCGACGCTCGCGACCTGCGGCGTCGCATAGGTGCAGCCCGGGATGCGTGTGGTGTCGAGCGGGTGAGGATCGGCGGCGCCTGCGATCTTCTCGATGCAGATCACGCCCTCGTGGCTCGCCTTGTGCGCGAGCCAGGGTGGGCCGGCGACGTCGCCGATCGCATAGACCCCGGGTTCGTCGGTGGCGGACCAGCGGTCGGTGACGATGTGGCCGCGCTCGACCCTGACCCGGGTGCCCTCGAGCCCGAGCTCCTCGACATTGCCGACGATGCCGACCGCGACGATCATCCGGTCGGCCGCGACCTCGGCGAACTGCTTGCCGTCGGCGGCCGCGGTGATCGTGGCGACCAGGCCGCCGTCGCGCTGGTCGATGCCTTTGACCACCGCGCCGGTCAGGATCTTGATGCCGCGCTTTTCGAACGCGGTGCGGGCGAGGCCCGAGATTTCCGGGTCCTCGACCGGCAGGATGCGGTCTTGCATCTCGACCACCGTGACCTCGGCGCCGAGCGAGCGGTAGAAGCTTGCGAACTCGATGCCGATCGCGCCCGAGCCGACCACCAGGAGCGCGCGCGGCATGGTGTCGGGGTTGAGCGCTTCGCGATAGGTCCAAATCAGGTGGCGGTCGGGGTCGAGCCCGGGCAAGGTCCGTGCGCGCGCGCCGGTCGCGAGCACGATATGGCCGGCCTTGAGGTCGGTGGTGGTGCCGTCCGACGCCGCGACCGCGATCGCGCCGGGGCCGGCGAGGCGGCCGTGGCCCTCGACCACGGTGACGCCGTTCTTCTTCAGGAGATGGCGGACACCGCCGGCCAGCTGGCCCGCGACCTTGCGCGAGCGTCCGATCACTTTGGCGAGATCGAACGCCGGGGGGCCGGCGCTGAGGCCATACGCGTCGAGGTGTTTCAGGGTGTCGAACAGCTCGGCGGTGCGTAAAAGCGCCTTGGTCGGGATGCAGCCCCAGTTGAGGCAGATGCCGCCGAGATGGGCCCGCTCGACCAGGGTCGCGGTCAGGCCGAGTTGGCGGGCCCGGATCGCCGCGACATAGCCGCCCGGCCCGCCGCCGATCACCACAACATCGACGGTGCTCAACGCCCCTGCCCCCCGTCCGTGGTCGAAAGCGCCGTCGATGTGGCGGCGCGAAATCTCAGTCAAGCACAGGCCGGGCCGGCAATGCGACCCCTCGCGGAGTGCGGGTTGAGTACCCGTTCGGAGACGCCGGTCCTGGCGGCACCCAGTGCGGCCTGGCGGCCGTTGTCAGGGGCGCTGCCCCCGACACCCCCGCAAAGGGGGGGGGCACCCCCCTTGACCCCCACTCACAAGCGGGGTCCAGGGGGCAACCCCTGGTCGGGGGGTGTCGGGGCGAAGCCCCCAAACCCTAGCCGATCGCGGCCCTGAGCGCGCGCGTGGCGCCCTCGGGATCGCCCGCACCGGCGATCGCCGAAACCACGGCAATGCCGGCAACCCCGGTGCGCGCCGCGGCCGCGGCGCGCCCGACGTCGAGCCCGCCGATCGCGACCGCGGGCATCGGCAGCGCCCGGGCGAGCGCGGCGACACCGTCGAGACCGATCGGCGCCGCGGCATCGGGCTTGGTCGCGGTCGCGTGAACCGGACCGACCCCGGCGTAATCGACCAACGCCGGATCCGCGGTCGCGACCTCGGCCGGGCAGGTGACCGACAGGCCGACCAGCCGATGAGCGCCGAGCGCCCGGCGCGCCTGGACCGGCGGCGGGTCGTCCTGGCCGAGGTGGACGCCATCGGCGTCGATCGCCTCGACCACCGCGGTCCGGTCGTTGACGAACAACGGCACCCCGGCCGCACGGGTGACCGCGCGCAGCCGATGGCCGAGCGCGATCAGCTCGGCGTCCGATGCCCGCTTGTCGCGCAGCTGGATCGCGGTGGCGCCGCCGCGAATCGCGGCGGCGACGCACGCCTCGACCGCCGCCGCATCGCCGATCATCGGGTCGGTGATGAAGATCAGCGTCGGGTCGAACCGCGGCCGGGTCATGACAGCTGGACCCGGTCGAGGAACGCGCGCTCGTCGAGCCCATAGAGGGTGTCGAGCAGCCCGACCTGCAGGCTGCCGGGTCCGGCGGCGTGCTCGGCCGCCAGTTCGCCCGCGACCGCGAACGCGGCGAGTGCGGCGGCGGTCGCGATCATCGCGTCCGGTTCGACCGCGAGGACGGCGCCGACCAACGCGGTCGCGCAGCAGCCGAGCCCGGTGACCCGCGCCATCATCGGGTCGCCGTTGGCCAAGCGCAGTCGCCGGGTGCCGTCGGTCACGAGATCGACCGCCCCAGTGACCGCGACCGTGCAGCGCCGCTCGGCCGCGAGTGCGATCGCGCCGTGCTCGGCCGCCTCGACCGGGTCGGTCGCGTCAGCGCCCTTGCCGTGGGTGCCGCCGTCGCTTGCCAGGGTCAGGATTTCGGACGCGTTGCCACGCACCGCGTCGGGCCCGATCCGCATCAGATCGTCGCACAGGCCGCGCCGGAACCGGGTGATCCCGGCGGCGACCGGGTCGAGCACCCAGGGCGTGCCGCGCTGTTTGGCCAGGGTCGCGGCCGCGCGCATCGACGCGGCATTGCGCGAGTCGAGGGTGCCGACATTGATCACCAACGCATCGATCAGGGCGCCGAACTCTTCGACTTCGTCGGTGGCATGGACCATCGCCGGCGACGCCCCGGCCGCCAGCAGGGTGTTGGCCGAGTTGTTCATCACGACGAAGTTGGTGATGTTGTGGACGAGCGGTTGGCGGGCCCGAACACGCTCGTAGCAGGTCCAAAGGGCGCGTGGCGTTGTGATCGACATGCGACGGTCTCCTCCGCCGGCGGCAGGGAGCCCATGTGTCGACCTTCAGTCCTGACCCGAACAGATCGGCGCCGTGCGGACACGGCAAGGACGGACCTCGCGACGGCTCCCTTCGCTGGCATGATCCAGGTCAGGTTCGATGGGTATGATCTCAGCCCGATCGACACCGTGGCTATTATGCGACGGTCGATCGGACACCCCAGCCATCGGCCAGAGTGGTCGGTTGTCGGGGCGAGTGTCAAGGGCGAGTAATGAGATCGCTGTTCGCCCCGAGGATCGATAACCGCTTCATCAATCACATAAGCGTCAACCGATCGGCCCAAGGCCTCTCGTTGACCCGATTATCCAAAGCACCTTACAGGTGAGGTCAAGCTGTGGCTTTGGGCGCGATCAAGTCGATCCTACGGTCCAACGTCGCGTGGCGAACGCCATGGAGTTCGAGTGCTTGGCGTACTTGATCTGCGGTTCCCATAACCACCACGACCGGACTATAAGTCCCGCCCAGAGGCTGCAGTGAGAGCTCGTTTAATTGCTGCATGACCGGCGCGACCAGCTCCTGAATGACTTGGCGTCGGCGATCGGCAATGGCTCTGCGCTGCACGCCATATTCGCCCATCGAGATTTGTTCGGGGACTTCTTCGGGAACGGACTCTTCCCCAAGCGTTATGATCGCGCGGACCTGTTCATCACCGCGAGCACGGCGGAGAAAATCCTTCAGTCGTGCGTCGGCTTTGCTCAGCGCGGTGTCCGCTGCCTGCATCGAATGGCTCCACTCGTCGATCCAAGACGACCCAGCCGGGGCTGCGCCGCGACGGATCTCGTTCTCCCCCGATTCGGCCGACCGCTTGGTATCCAGATTGGTCACTGGCCGCAAGTTTTTTTTACAGTCCGCAAGAGAATTCTTGCCGTAGTTCCCTCTTGACCAAACGAACACGCCACGCCGGAGATCAGACCCCAGGGATGACGATCCACGTCCGTTGGTTCCAGCCTCCCACCGATACATGCCCCATTTTGGGTAAATAAACGATCAACCCCTTAAACGAGCGTGCCAGCTGATCAGATCACCTGTGCAAGGCCCATGCCTTGCCGATCGCGTCCGTGGCCCAAAGGTCGGGCGGCATCTAAGATGTCTTCAAGCAGATCGAAGATACTAATTCTCATTTCATTTTCGATCGCTCGTTGCAAGGCTAGGCACGCAATACCGGACACAATAGCGGCGGCCATAGATGTTCCATCAAGAGCCTCAAATTCATCACTCGCGCTCTTACAGGAATAAACACTGTCGCCAGGCGCGACGATGTCCGGGACCGAGTAGAGCTGCCCATGATTCAGAATATTAGCGCTGCCACTGAAGCTGGCAACGCGATAGCGTTTTGTCAGGGCACCGACCGACAGAACATCACGATAATTGCCTGGGCTTCGCGTGCGATGGCGCCCTTCGTTGCCAACAGCAACTACTGGAAGGATTCCGACAGCCAACAATCCCGCAATCGATGGCTCCATCTCAGGCAGATATCCAGGGAGACCCGCTGATAGGTTAACAACATGGACGTCCTCACGGCTGGCGATCCAGTCAAGAGCAATAACGAATCGGGTCAAATCGCCTGTTCCGTTCGGAATCACCGTGCAATTCAGAACCTTTGCCTCTGGCGCGACTCCAACCTTATCACCACAAATAAGGCCTGCAACATGAGTGCCATGACCATTTGAGAAGGTATCCGTTGCTGGGATGTCGCTAATCATAGCCAGGCGATCAATATCGGCGGTGTACGAACCGGCCAGTTTCCCTTTCAACGCCGGAACTTTTTCATCTATTCCGGTGTCCATTACGGCAACTGTGACACCAGACCCTTTCCTTGACATTCCTCGTGAAACAGCCTCTTTCAGACCGATGGCCGTGAGATGCCAAAGCTGATCATCCAAGAGGTTCTTTGTCTGCCGATTGGTTCGCGGAGTCGGTTCAATTAGTGAGAGCTTTCGATCCTGAACAATGAACACGTCATCGTGTAGTTGGTGCCGCATCAGATCCGCTTGTTCGTCGTCCATTTGAAGGATTGTCGTGGCGGTAATCCCGTTCGAGCGATAGATTGTCTTTATCTTTTCTGTGCCTTCGAATTCTTTCAAATACCGATCCAGCTCACGTTGGCCAGAACTCTCAGATCCAACCAAACGTATCTCCTTTAGCTGATCAGCACGATGCCCATTTGCAGGAATCGATGCGATTGCTTTCTGAGCAATCATTGATAGAGTTTCCATTTCATATGTTTGTTTTGGCCTAATCAAGAAACGCTTCATCGTATTGTACCTATATGGTTTATGCCATCGCGTTGATCGAATGGTACGAGATTGGGCGTTCCTCGTCAATTGCCAACAAGTTCGTAGTCTATACCGATTCTTCGCATAATGATATATGGCCATACGATGGTGTGATCCACGATGATTAGCGCAAACAAGGTACGATTGGCCTGCGGCCCCTGAGCGTTGGGCGGGACCGCGGGCTCGAAGACCACGTCCTAAAATCAACGTGATAAAGACCACCCCAGACGATTACCAAGGTTGGTCATCGCCGGCTGCCGCACCCACAGCGGTACGACCAACCGTCCCTTGATCACATTCGATCTGGGTGATCAGGGCCTGCTCCAAAACGCCGACATCAAGCTATCCTTGGTGTATGATCGGTGCTCTGACGACGGCTCAGCCGCTGTCCTCCGGTTGAGACATCCACCGACATGACGCGATCGATCGTCTTCGGTCTTACGGAGTCTCAGGTTGCCAAGGCTCGCCCTCGGCGCCATGAATTCATCAGCGGTTCGACGCGAGACCAGGAGGCCGGTTTGCCTGAGGCGCATTGGTACCACGGCCGCGGATTCGGACAGGCAGTCCTGGCGGCATTCGGCTCGCTGCTTGATTTTCGATCAAGGCCGCTGCCACCCTTGTCCCACGCGGGCATCGACGATGCCTTGGCGGCCGATTGGCGGCGGATTGGGCAAGACGGATTTGTCGTGGTCAGGCGGACCCAAGACGGTGATCGAACAGACCCCCAATCGTGATCAGCCGGCCGGATCAGACGACGACCGCGACGGCCCGGCGAACGGACGAGTCCAATCGGCCTCTCGCCCCTTTTTGGGCCCGTTACCTGATCCGCATACCCTGGCAAGATATGGCGAGATCGTCGACAACGGGGTCGAGCGGCTTTTTCGGCAATGGGAAAGAGAAAGCGAGTTTCGGCGTAGCTACGAGCAACGCTTGTTATTGATGGAGTTCATGAATCAGTTCGTTGGCAAGGTTGTTGCTTTAGTGTTTTGTCTTTTCTATTTTGGTTTTGTTGTCATTGCAGTTTACTTGGGTCAAGAACGGGTGGCGTCGGTCAGCGTTCTTGGTGGTCTTGCCGCACTGGTGTTCGCCATGCTGCGCACCCATCCGTCCGGGGCCGATCGCTCCGGTTAGCGCGTTCCGGCTGCGGTCGACACCCCGACACTCGGTCCGCGTTTTGAGTGCGCCGCCGAATCGTTCACCCCTCGTCGTCCCGTTCGCCCGCCGACCATTCTTTGGTCCGGGCCAGATGATCGTAGTCGTCGAACCGCGGTGCGTGTTCCGGGCGCGGGGTTGCGAGATAGGGCGTGTCCGGGCGGTCGAACGCGGCGATCAGAGTTTTCAGCCCCGCCTCGGCGGTGCCGGCCAGCTGATCGGCCGGCGCCTTGACCGGGATGATTTCGCCCGGCGGGTCACCGCCCGACAGCCGCCAAAACGCGAGGTCGCCGACGGGGGCCGGCGGGAGCTCGGCAAAACCGCCGGCGGCGGCGATCGCGGCCTCGAGCGGCAGTTGCGGTGCCAGGCCGGCGTCGAGCTCGGCGTCGCGCGGTACGCTGCCGGTCTTGTAGTCGATGATCGTCAAGGTTCCGTCCGACGCCAGATCGATCCGGTCGGCGGTCGCGGTCAGGCGGAACGGGGCGGCGGCGGGGTCGGCCAGGGCGAGGTCGAGCGCGCCTTTGACCTCGGTCGCGAGCGGCCGGCTGTCCGGGCGGCGCTCGCGCTCGCGGGCAAGGAACCAGCGCGCGATCCGCTCGAACCGCGGCCACCAGAAGCCCCAGACCTCGGGCCGCGCCGCCAGGTCGCCGAGCGCGTCGTGGCCGAGCCGTAGCAGTTCGTCGAGCGCGTGATCGGGCAGGGCGTCGGGGTAGAGGCGCACGAAGCGGTCGAGCGCGGCGTGGATCACCTGGCCGCGTTCCGCCGCGCCCGGATCGGCCGCGATCGGGTCGAGCGGGCGCAAGGCCAGGATGCGCTTGGCATAGATCGCGTAGGGATTGCGCATCCAGGTCTCGACCTCGGTGACCGAGACCCGGCGCGGTCGCGCTGCCACCGGCGGTCGCGGCGCCGGGCGGGCGACCGCGCGCACCTGGACCGGGGTGTCGAGTTGGCGGGCCCAAGCGCGCCAGCGCTCGGCGTCCGCGGTCCACACGCCGGCCAACCCCGCGGCGTCGAGCACCGCGTCGAGGCGCAACAGCCAGCGCGACGGCACGGTCGGCGCACCCTCGACCTTGGCGGCGCGGGTCAGCACGACCTCGGGCGCGGCCGCGAACTGTTGGAAGTCGTGGGCGGCCAGCCCGATTCGGGCGTCGGGGTCGGCGAGGCCGAAGTCGCGGCGCATCGGCCGCGACAGCCACGGGTCGGGTGGCGGCTCGGCCGGCCAGCCGCCCTCGTTGAGCCCGCCCAGAATCAGCCGATCGAACGCGAGCAGCCGCCCCTCGAGCGGCCCCAGGATCGCCAGGCGCGGGTGGCGGCCATAGCGCGGCCGCACCACCACGCCCGCCATCAGCGTTTCGATCAGCGCCGGAACCTCGCGCCCGGGCAGCGGCGGGTAATCCCCGGCGGCGGCCAAAAGGTCGTTGAGGAACGCCGCCGCGGCCTCGCCGTCGTCGCCGCGCCACAGGCGGTCGGCGCCCGCGGCCTGGCCGGGCGCCGCCAGCGCTTCGGCGACCGTGATCAGGCTGCGCACCGGCTCGACCAGCGGCGCGGTCGCGGCCAACTGGTCGACCAAGGGACCCAATCGGGCATCGAGGGCGTCGAGCCACCGCGCCAGTCCGGCGAAGCGGTCGGGCGGGTCGGCGGCGGCCGCGACTTGGTCGAGCGCCGCGCGCAGGCCGTCGAAGCCGGGAGCCGGGCGCGGGCCGCGCAGGACGGCGCGTTCGAAGAAGCGCGCGCGGGCGCGGAAGCGCTCCGGCTCGATGCCGCCCGCGACCAGCGGGTGCTTGGCGAGCGCCAGCAGCGAGACCGGGTCGACCGCGCGGTCGCCGCACGCCAGCACCAGGCGCAACAGCGCGCCGACCGGGGTGTCGCCGAGCGGCACGCCCGCCGAGTCGTCGATCTCGATCCCCCAGCGCGCCAGCTGGCTCGCGACTCGGCGCGCGAGCGCGCGGTCCGGGGTGACCAGCGCCGCGGTGGTGCCCGGGTGCTCCAGGGTCTCGCGCAAGAGGAGCGCGATCACCGCGGCTTCCTCGGGCGCGTCGGCGCAGTCGATGCGCATGAGGCCGGCGAGCGCGCCGGCATCGAGCCCCTCGACCGCGCGCCACGCCTCGGTGGTGGCGGCCGGGCGCAGCGCCTCGGTGAGCAGGCGGTCGCGGCCGGGTGGCGATTTGGGCAGATCGGGCGGCGCTCCCCAGTCGTCGACGTCGTCCCGGGCGAGGCCGAGATGGTCGAGCAGTCGGGCGAGCGCGGCCTGCGGGTGGCTGTCGTCGAGCGCGGCCCACCCCGGGTCGTCGAGGGCGCGGTCGAGCCCGGGCAGCACCACCAGGCCGGCCGGCAGCGCCGCCACGGTCGCGAGCAGCTCGGCGACCGCCGGGGCCGCCCCGACCGAGCCGGCCGCGATCACCGGCGTGGCCGGCGGCGCCGCCCGCCATGCCGCAACCTGCGCTGCGAGCAGCCGGTTGCGCCGTTCGATCGGGTCGAGCGCGTCCTCCTCCGCCAGGATGTCCGGCCACGCCTTGGTCAGGATTTCGAGGAAACGCAGCGTGATCTGCCAGTGCGCGGCGTGTTGGTCGGGCACGATCGCGCCGAGACCGGCGAAGTCGAGTCGAGCGCTTTGGACCTCGTCGAGCAGCCGGGCGAGATCGTCGGCCAGCCGGGCTGCCTGGGCTGCGGTGGCGAGGTCGGGCAGCTTGGCGATCGCCCGGGTCAGCAGCAGTTGGCGGCGCAGGGGCGGGATCGCCGGAGGCAAAGCGAGCGCCGCGGCGGCGGCGTCGCCGCCGGCCAGGGCCAACTCGTCGGCGTCGAGGTCGCCGAGCGGGGTGAGGCGCGGCAGCAGCAGGGGGTGGCCGCCGGCGATCCGCAGGAAAGCGTCGCGCAGGGCGCGGCAGGCGCGGCGGGTCGGGAGCAGCACGGTGACGTCGGCGAGTGCCATCGGGTCGGTGCCGGTGCGCGCCAGGATGCCGTGGGCGAGCGCGGTGACCATGGGGACGCCGGGGGCGGTGGCGAAGACCTGGGACATCGGAGACCTTTCGCTTCGCGATGTCAGGGGGTTTCACCCCCCGACACCCCCCGACCAGGGGTTGCCCCCTGGCCCCCATTAGTCGGGGTCAAGGGGGGTAACCCCCTTCTCGGGGGGTCGGGGGCAGCGCCCCTGATTACGGCCGCAAGGCCGCGTCTGTCTCTGCCAGCGCATCCGGTGTCCCGACATGGAACCACACCCCGTCATGCACCAGCCCGAACAACCGACCGGTCACCGCCGCCCGGTCCCAAATCCACCGGTTCGAAAACGCCCCGTCCGGCGCTTCACGATAAAGCGTCGGCTCGACGATCTGCGTCCCCATGTAAACCAAAGGCGCCGACGATGAGCCCGCCGCCCGCAGCCGCAACAGCCGCGCCGCCGCCTCGTCGTCACCGACCAAGCTCCCGTCCCCGGCGCCGCTGTGCCCCACCGCGCGCGCGTGCGGCACCATCAGCAACAGCGCGTCCATCCGCTCCCCGTCCCAGGCAGCGGCCATACGGTCGAGTGCCGGCACCGCGCCGTCGCGCCACACGACGTCGCTGTTCATGACGAAGATCGGCGCCTCGCCGAGCCACGGCAGCGCGCGCCTCACCCCGCCGCCGGTGTCCAGCACCTCGGGCTCCTCGGACAGGGTGATCCGCGGCGGCGGCGGTCGCTTGGTCACGTGGTCCCGGATCATCTCGCCCAGATAATGGCAATTGACCACGGCGTCGGTGATCCCGGCCGCGGCCAGCCGATCGAGCGCATGGTCGAGCATGGTCCGCCCGGCGACCTCGAGCAGCGGCTTCGGGCGGGTCAGCGTCAGCGGCCGCATGCGGGTCCCGAGCCCGGCGGCCAGGACCATCGCGCGGGTCGGGGCATCCGCAACAGTCACGGCACCGATCCTTGCGCCCAGTTGACAGAATGCGTCATGCATATCACATCCGGTTTGCGCAATTATTACAAATATTGTTAGCGCTTTTATATCACGTAAAAGGCACCATCAAAAAGAAAACTACGTAACTATCTGGCTGAAATGGGAATTCGGCGTGCGCGATGCCTGATCGCCTTTGTACTGTTATTGAAATTGCAACCTAACTGCGTCAGGCGGAGCAGTTTCTCTCGGTGGCGGGATCCGGAAAATCCGAATACCGTCGAGCGGACGCGGCAAAAACGATGGTGGTCGCGTGGTATACTCATTTTCATGGGCGACGCCATCCGATCTGGCTCTTGGCGGCGTTCGCGAACAGCGACCAAGCTGATTTGCCGGATCGGGAGCGACGCGAACTGGCCGCCCTGGCAAAGATCCTGGCCGAGAGCTAAGGCCGCATCGCCCCGCCGAGACAGGCATTGCGCGAGCGGGTCATCCGCGCCCCGCCTCCGGCTCGACCCACACCGGCAACACCTCGGGCAACGCCCAGCCGCCGCGTCGGTCGGGCGGCAGGTGGCGGTCGAACCAGGCGGCGACCGGGGCCAACGCCGGCCGGGCGAGGCGGCCCGAGAGCTGGCGCCACACCCGCGGCAGATGGCGCAGATAGCCCCGGCGGCCGCAGCGCGCGATCTTCGCGAAAATGCCGATCACCCGGGCGTGCCGGATCGCGCCCAAGACGTCGCACGCGACCAGGAACCTGCCGCGGTCGAGGGTCGGGAACGCGGCGAAATAGCGCTCGACCATCGCGTCGGCGAGCGCGCGCGGGACGTCGCGGCGAGTGTCCTCGATCAGCGAGACCAAGTCGTAGCCGATCGGCCCGTGGCCGGCGCTCTGGAAGTCGAGCAGGCCGCAGGCGCCGACCCCGGGCCGCGCCGGTAGGCGCATCAGATTGTCCACGTGATAGTCGCGCAAGATCAGCGTCTGCGGCAGCGCGAACGCCGCCGGCACCACCGCCCGCCAGGCGTCCTCCAGCGCGTCGCGCGCCGACGCCGCAAGCGGGCGGCCCAACGCGACCGGCAGATAGGCGTCGGCGAACAGCATCACTTGGTCGATCAGCCGGGCGGCGTCGTAGCAGGGCAGGGGCGTGGCATCGTCGTCGCGGTCGGTGGCAAAGCGTCGGTGCAGCGCGATCAGGACGTCGGTCGCCAGGCCATAGAGCGCGCCCGCATCGGCGCCGCCGTCGAGCAGGCGGCTGAAGGTGTGGTCGCCGAAATCTTCAAGCAACAGCTGGCCGTCCTCCGGCGCCGACGCCAGGATCTCGGGCACCGAGAAGCCGAGATCGGACAACAACCCGCCGACCGCGATGAACGGCCGGACGTCGGCATCGGGAAAGGGCGAATCGGCGAGGATCAGTGTCGGGCGGCCCGCCGGTTCCAGCCGGAAATAGCGCCGCGCCGAGGCGTCGCCCGCCAATGGCCGCCGCGGCACGTCCGCGAGGCCGTGGGTGGCGAGGAAACGTTCGACCCGCGCATCGCGGGTGGCCAACGCCCCGTCCGCCGCCGGGCCGGCGGCGGGCACCGGTGGGGCGGCGCGGCTCACGGCGCCGCCTCGCACCAGCGTGGCGCCAACGCCGCCAGGCGGGCGCGCCAGGTGCCGAAGCCGGCGAGGCACGCCGTGCGGCCGTGGTCGCCGTCGAGCCGGACCGCGAGCCGGTCGGCCGGGGTCAGAGGGCCGAGCCGGTCCGGCCATTCGACCAGAAGGATGCCGTCGGTGAGCGCCTCGTCCCAGCCGAGCTCGACCACTTCGTCGGCATCGGCCAAGCGGTAAAGGTCGAAGTGCCAGATCGTGCCCTTGGGCGTCGGGTAGGTCTGGACCAGGGTGAAGGTCGGGCTCGGCACCTCTTCGTCGGTGCCGGCCAGGGTCTGGATAACGCCGCGGGCAAAGCAGGTCTTGCCGGCGCCGAGCGGGCCCTCGAGCATCACGGCGTCGCCGACGGCAAGGTCTGGCGCGATCCGGGCGGCGAGGCGGCCGGTGGCGGCGGGGTCGGCGAGCGCGGTCACGAAGCTCTCGGGAGGCGGGGACATGTCCGCGGAATCATCGCCGACAGCGACGGCCGACCGCAAGATCATGGGGCCCCGATCGCCGGCGGGCGTGGCCGCGCCGCCGCACTCGGGCGGCGCGGCCGGTGTCAGGGCGCGCCGGTGCCGCGGCCAAGCCGGTCGACCAGGGCGAGCAACGCCAAAGTCGCCGGGCGGTCGCTGCGGTGGGTGATCAAGGGCCAGCCGGGCACCCGGGCGAGCGCGTCGCGATGGGCGGCGAGCCGGCGGGCATAGGCGTCGCGGATACCGTCGATCCGCGGCACCAGGAGTCCGGGCTCGCCCTCGGTGCCCTCGACCGCGATCCGACCGGAATAGGGCAAGGTTTCCTCGGCCGGGTCCAGCACCTGGACCAGGGGGCCGCGAATCGCGCGCGCCGTGAAGCCCGCGAGCACCGCGGTCAGCTCCGACACCGGGGCCAAAAAGTCGCTGATCACGACCATGCGGGCGTGGCGGGGCAACGCCTCGCCGCGCGGCAGCGACGGGGTGGCGGCGGGCTTGCCCGCGGCTTCGGTTGCGGCGTCGGCCTCGAGGAGGCGCGCGATCCGGTCGATCGCCGCCAAGCCGGTGAGCGGCGCCTGGCCGCGGTCGAGCAGCGCGACCCGCTCGCCGGCGCGCGCCAGCAACAACACCAAAGCCATCGCGATCAGCCGGGCGCGGTCGCCCTTGGTCGGGCGCCGGCGCGCGCCGGCCCACGCCATCGAGGGCGAGCGATCGACCCACAGCCAGACCGTCTGGGCGGCCTCCCACTCGTGTTCGCGCACGTACAGATGGTCGCCGCGCGCCGAGCGGCGCCAGTCGATCCGGGCCGCGCTGTCGCCCGGCTGATAGCGGCGGTATTGCCAGAACGCCTCGCCGACCCCGACCCGGCGGCGGCCGTGGACGCCCTGCTCGACCGTTGCCGCGATCGCGTCGGCCGCGACCACCAGGGCCGGCAGCGGGTCGGCGAGCCGATGGGCGCGCGGGCGGACCGGGGAGCGGGCGGGCGCGGCCCTGGTCATGCCAGCGGCGCCGCCAGGCGGTCGACCACCGCATCGAGCATCACACCCTCGGCGCGCGCGGCATAGCTGAGCGCCATCCGGTGGCGCAGCACCGGCCGCGCCAGCGCGACCACGTCGTCGAGCGACGGCGCGTCCCGGCCGTCGAGCAGCGCGGCCGCACGCGCCGCCAGCATCAAGGCCTGGCTCGCCCGCGGCCCCGGACCCCAGACGACATGCTCGCGGACCTCGGGCACGTCGGTGGTCTCGGGGCGACCGCGCCGGACCAGATGAAGAATGCCGTCGATCACGGTGTCGCCGACCGGGATCCGCCGAACCAGCCCCTGGGCCGCGATCAGGTCGGCGGCGGTCAGCACCGGCGTCGGCGGCGGGCCGGGCACGCCGGTGGTCTCGATCACCATGCGGCGTTCGGCGTCCTGGTCGGGGTAGCCGACGTCGATCTGCATCAAGAACCGGTCGAGCTGGGCCTCGGGCAACGGATAGGTGCCCTCCTGTTCGATCGGGTTCTGGGTCGCCAGCACGTGGAACGGTCGCGGCAGCGGGTGGTAGTGGCCGGCGACCGAGACCCGGTGCTCCTGCATCGCCTGGAGCAGCGCCGACTGGGTGCGCGGGCTGGCACGGTTGACCTCGTCGGCCATCAGGAGTTGGCAGAACACCGGCCCGGGGATGAAGCGGAAGCTGCGCCGGCCGCCGTCGTCCTCCAACACTTCGGAGCCGAGGATGTCGGCCGGCATCAGGTCGGGCGTGCACTGGATGCGCCGGGCGTCGAGGCCGAGCACGATGCCGAGCGTTTCGACCAGCCGGGTCTTGGCGAGCCCGGGCACCCCGACCAGCAAGCCGTGGCCGCCGGCGAGCAGGGTGATCAATGTCTGATCGACCACCTCGTCCTGGCCGAAGATCGCGCGGCCGATTTCGGTGCGCACCGTTGCCAGGCGCTCGCCGAGCGCGGCGATCTCGGCGAACAGCCGGTCCAGCGTCCCGGGCGGGACCGCCGGGGTGCCGAAGCTTCCGAGCCCGGCGTCGCCGGGGACCATCACGGCATCTGGTCGATCGGTTGGCGCCATCCGTCTGCTCCGTTCCACGCCGCCTTGCAACGGGTTCTTTGTTGATTTATCATTTGTTTACATCGGGTTTGACGCGCGTCACCGCCCCGCCTCCCGCGCCGCGGCCGCCGTCCGATCCGCGAGGTTTGGCGAGCCGCACGCCCGGCGAATGGAGCACAAGGTCGTGAGCCCGGCGACAGAAGGCAAGGGCGTGACTGCCGCCGACCGGCCGGTGCCGGGGCGAACACCGGTGCCGGCGCGGACCGAGGCCTATCCGATCCGGATCGACCGCGACGGTCGCTGGCATTATCGCGGCTCGGTGATCCGCAACCCCCGTCTGGTCCGGCTGTTCGCGGCGGCGCTTCGCCGCGGCGACGACGGGTCTTATTGGTTGGTCACCCCGACCGAGCGCGGCCTCATTACGGTCGATGACGCGCCCTTCCTGGCGGTCGAACACGAAGCGCGCGACGGCGCCGATCCGACCACCACCGAACACTGGTTCCGCACCGATCAGGACCGTTGGATCGTCGCCGGGCCGCACCATCCGATCCGGGTCGTCGAGACCCCTGTGACCGGCGGACCACGTCCCTACATTAAGGTCGAACATGGGCTCGAGGCACGGATCGTTCGGTCGGTCTTTCATCGACTGACCGAGTATTGTGTGCAGCGCACTCTCACCGGGGAGGTTCATATCGGGCTATGGAGCAGGCAGACCTTCTTCACGCTGGGCGTGCTGCCTGGAGATTGAGCGGGGAAGACCTTCGCCGGCGTATCCCGCGGCGCGGCAGCCGCCCGATGCGCCTGCGCGGCGATCACGACCTGAACCCGGACATCGGCGCCCCGGCCAGCCTGCGCGAGGCGGCGGTGTTGATCCCGCTGGTCGATCGCGCCGACGGCATGACGGTGATCTTCACCCGGCGCGCCGCCCATCTCGCGGCCCATGCCGGCCAGAACAGCTTCCCCGGCGGCCGGTTCGAGTGCGACGACCCCGATGCCGAGTCGTGCGCGTTGCGCGAGACCGAAGAAGAGATCGGGCTCGCCCGCGACCGGATCGATCTGCTCGGCCGGCTCGACACCTACGTCACCCGCACGGGCTTTCGGGTCACGCCGGTGGTCGGGCTGGTCTCGCCGCCGTTCGCGCTCACCCCCGACCCGGCCGAGGTCGATGACGTGTTCGAGGTGCCGCTGGCGGTGATCCTCGACCCGACCAACCCGCAGCGCCACACCCGCACGCTGCTTGGGGCCCCGCGCCAGTTTTATGCCTTTCCGTATCGCGAGCGGCTGATCTGGGGCGCGACCGCGGGCATGTTGGTCAATCTCCGCGACGTTTTACACGCACATTAACTATCGGTTTCCGTTCTGGCGCGACGCCGGCACCGTTCCGATATGGAGGTTAGGGTCGGTGATCCGGCAGGACCGGTCGCCGACCGTCGTCTCGTGCAGGACAGGAAGGCTGCCATGATGAGGACGATCGGGACCCCGCGCCGGCGTCGGGCGGTCGCTGCGGCTCTTGTCTGCGCCATCGGCGCCGCGACCCCTGTGTCGGCCGTCGCCCAATCGCTCGACGCTGCCGAGGATCAGATCGGCTTCCTTGACCGCATCCGTTATCCGTTTGCGGTCGCCCGCGAATGGGCGATCGATATCCTGCTTGGGTCTCCCGACATGGTCGCGCCCGAGTTGCGCGCGTTTCATGCCGCGATGCAACAGGACAGCACCGCGTTCCGGACCTTGATCGCCGCGACCGGTTTTTCGGTCGAAGAGGTGATCCTCGGCCTTGGACCGGTGCCCGAGGTGATCTTGAGGCTCTCGTTCGACCGCCGGCCGACCGAGGGTGAACGCGACGCGCTTGCGGACCGGCTCGACCGGGTCGGCGACCGGTTGGCGCCGTTGCAGGAAGAGATCGTGCGTCGGCTGGCCGCGGCGAGCGCGGCCGACGGTCTCAACGACGGGCTTGCCCTGACCGGTGGTGAAGTGGTCGCGGTGGACGCGACCCCGGTGGTGCGGCTTGGCTTCGTTCCGGTGCCGGTGCCGGTCTCGGCGGTGCCGGCTCCGGCTGCGGCCGAGTCGCATGCGTCGAATTGACCGGCGCACCGGGTTCGGCCTGACGTCCGTGCGGGGGGAGGGGGTGCTCCCTGACCTTGGGGGGCCAGCCCCCGAAACCGGTTAACGATCTGCACCGGCAGCGAGCCACGTCCAGACGCCGGCCTGCAGCGCGGTGACCGGGGCCCGGTTGTCGGTCAACAGCGGCACCCGGGTCCGCCGGATGTCGGCGAGCACGGTGGCATCCGGCCAGCGTTTCCACAGACGCTCGGGCGCGCCGTCGGCGGCGGGCGGGGCGACCAGCCGGTCGGTCGGGGTCGGGCGGCCGGCGGCGACCACGACGAAGGTCATCTCGGACGCGGAAAACAGCGCCGCCGAATCGACCCAGACCTCGACCACCCGGAACAGCCGGCGCAACGTGCGCACGGTCGCCAGCACCAGGAGCGGCGTGTGCACCCGGTCGGGCAGCGTCAGAGCGTAGACCCCGCGTTCGGCATCCAGTTGGCGCTCGACCAGGCGCGCGAACTCGAGCGTCAGGAGTTGGGGCGGCGGCGCACCGCCGGCGAGCCGCGCCGGGTGGGCGACCACCAGGTCGACCGGCGGCGCGCCCTCGCGCGCGGCGAGCGTCCGGCGCGGGTCGCGGTGGTGGATCGCAAGACCGTCGGCGCCGGTCAGCCACAGGGCGTCGCGGGCGATCCGGGTGATCGCCGGGTCGGGTTCGATCACGCTCAGCGCGGTCAGCGGGATCGTGGCGGCCCAGGCGCGCGGCAGCGCGAACGCGCCGCCACCGATCAGGATCGCGGTCAAGGCGGCCGGGGGTCGGTCGGGGGTGCCGAGGCGCCGGCTGACCAGGCGGTCGATCATTGCGAGCTCGGCCTGATGCAGGCGGTCGGGGGCGTCGCGGTCGCCGATCCCGATCAGATGGCCATTGATGAACAGCGCGCGGGTTGGTCGTCCGGTCGCGGCGGCGGTCTCGGTGACCACCAGGCAGCCGCGCCGGCCGTCGACCGTACACGGGCGGGTGGCGGCATCGGTCGGGGGTGCGGCCATCGTGACCGCCGCCGCCGCGGCGGCCCCGCCGATCACGACCAGCCAGAAGGTGAAGGCGCCGGCCCCGGTCAGGACCAGCACGCCGGCCCCGGCAAGCGTTCCGGCGGCGACCCGGACCGCCTCGGCGGTACCGAGCGTGGGGATCAGCCAATAGTCGATCGCGACCAGGCCGGTCAGCGCGCCGACCGCGGCGAGCGCGCCGAGCCGGCCGGCGGCCGCGGCGCCCAACAGCGCGCCGAACGGCGCGACCGCGATCCCGGTCAGGAGCGCCGGCGCCGCAACCACCGCGGCCGCGGCGAGCGCCGGGACCATCAACGGCGGCAGGCCCAGGGCGGTGAGGTCGGCCGGCACCCAGCGGATCAGGACCAGGCCGGCGATCGCGGTCGCCCCGGCGGCCAGGAGTGCCAGACCGGCGATCGCGTGGCGCGCCCGCCCGCCAGACCGGGCGCCGGCGCCGCCGAACAGGCAGCCGAGCGCGAGGCTGGCCGTCAGCACGCCGACCACCCCGGCTTCGGTCGGCGCGGTGAGGCCGATCGTGGGTGCAAGCAGGCGCGCCGCGGCGACGCCGAGCACCGCGAGCGCGGCCGCGGCTGCGAGCCCGGCGAGCGTGAGGACGAGTTGGCGCACGGTCCCGGGGGCCGGGGCCGGATCGGGGGAAGGCTGGCTCATCGAGACGGGCTCTCGGATTCGCGAAAGGACGGGGCGCCACCATAGCCGAGGCGGGCTGAGCGGGATAGGCCCGCGCCACCGAGTCGTGGCCCGTCCTGGTTGAAACGCCGGATTTCGGCCTGACGGCTGTCGAAGGAGGGGCGCCGGCCCCCAAACCTCCCGGAGCCGCCGTTATAAGAAATCCGGCTGAACCGTTCCGTTTGGTTGGCGCACACCGGTCGGTCGAGGCGCGGGCCGCACCTTGGTCGATCGGAAGCGCTCTGTCTCAGGCCCGCGCTCCGACAGGATCGGTGAACAGCTTCCTCGGGCGTGGATAACTGGAACCAAACAATCGGATTTGGCACTACTCCCTCACTGTGTGCGATCCGACGTGACGCTCCCCCCGCCTGACGGCAGCGGTTCCCCCAAGGTCGATCGCCTCGAACGGCGTCTGGTCGGGCGGCCCGGCCGCAAACAGAAAAACCCCGGGCACCGCGGCGCCGCCGGTGCGCAGCCCGATCAGCGCGCTCGACCCCGTGCCGAATCCGCTCGGCAGGGCAAAGCACATGGCGCTCTGGGCGCCGGTACCCGGCTCATGGCTGGTGTCGCCCAACAGCCGGCACCAAGCGTCCCAGCCGGCCGGCCCGTGCGCCGGGTCGGGTGCCGGTGCGTCGGCAAACCGCGGCAGGAAGCGGCGAATGCGCGGATCGGCGGGATCGTTTCGCTCGAACGCCGTGATCATGCTGAGTCCGACCGGCAGTGGTTCGACCGCGACCGGGGTGCGGCCGACGGCGTCCCGGTGCGCGAGCCACAGCGCGTCGCGGTCGTCGGCGACCACCAGGTTGAACGGTCGGTAGGCGGCGGGATCGAGGTCGGCGAGCGCCTCGGCCGCCGCCGCGGCATCGGCGTGGTCGAGCGCCTCGAGCACGAGTTCGCCGCGCGACCGTCGGCCTGCCGCGGGGCCCAGGGTGCCGTGGCGGTTCAATACGGCGGCGACCACGCCATGGTCGTTGATCCCGAGCCAACTGCCGTCGGCCGCCAAGTCCCGGCCGGCCACCACCTCGGGCCGGTCGGGCCAGTGCCGCGCCGGCGGCGCCCACGGACGCGTCGCCAGTTCGTCGCGATTGGCGCCGAGGCACACCGGCCAGGCTTCGCCCGGGCGCCACAGACAGAGAACGGAACACATGGCTCCCACCACCGATGACGTGCCACCGCACCACCTCTATATAAGGCTGACCATATCGGGCGGTCGCGCCGACGCCGAGCGTCGTCGATCGGCCGGTCGCGCGACCGGCTGATGGTCGGGGCACGTACCATGGTCGGGGCACGTACTGATGCGATCATCAGTTGACTGATGCAATAATGAGCTGGCGCGAGACCGCAGTTTTTTGGCGGGGCGACCGAACATCAAGGGGGACGGCGGGAGATGAGCACCTTTGAAGATCGCCAAAAGGCGTTCGAAAAAAAGTTCGAGCATGACCAGGACCTGTTGTTCCGCATCTTGAGCCGACGGGCCAAGCTGACCGGACTGTGGGCGGCCGAGTTGTTGGAACTGTCCGACAGCGACGCCGAGGCCTATGCCGCCGAGTTGGTCCAGGTCGATCTCGAGGAGCCCGGTCACCAGGACATGGTCCGGCGACTGCGGCGCGATTTCGATGAGAAGGGAATCGATCTCAGCAATCATCGCATCGAAAAGGAAATAGAACGACTGTTGGATGTCGCGACCGCACAGGTGAAGAACGCGTGACATTCGCTCGGACCGGGGCCGGGCGTAACGTTGCCCGGTCTCGGCCCGAGCGCGCCGGTCACCCCGATCCGGCGCCGATTGGTCTCGTGCCAATCGACCTCGGTCATTCGGGTATTCGGGCTTGCGATCAATCCCTTGGTTCGATACCGTGAATATCGTTCCGGCAGAGGTCGCGGTGACGTTTCATGACGGCATTTGGCGACCGACATCATCGCACGACAGCTGACAACTCCCGTCACCAAAGATCAATCGGCCGGGCAAGTCGCGGGTGTGGCTGGCGTGATGGGCGGTGACGTCACAATCGTTCAGGGACGCTCGGGCGTTGTCGAACCCGGGCCGACCGGGTGCCCGTCGAGATCCTTCAAGGTTGAATTATGTCGCGACCGTGGCGACGGGCGGCGGGTGCCAACTGAACGTGCCGCACCCGATCACACAGCGGCAGTCGCAGTCCACGGCGGCGGAGAACATCGATTAGGCTTCTTCACTTTCGTCTGTCGCGCGGGTCGGTCGGCTCTGCTGCGGCGGCCCTGGTTCCGACGTTGCGATTGGTTTCTTGCGCACCCAAGCGTTTGCTCTTCTTGACCCGTGCTGCGCGAAAAGCTAAGAGAGCTTTCATGGCTGCCGGTCGGCCGTTATGCCGTACCGGTGTGATTCAAGGTCTCAAGAGGTCAGTCGCGGCCTGGGCACCGGCGGTGATTGCTTTATTGGATTGTAAAGTGATGGCCGGTGGCGGCGTGACTTGGTCGGGACCAGTCGTGGATCGGGTGGATCGGGTGATGTCGTGGTGCGACCGGGCGGCGGTCGGCGGTGCGCGCCACGGCCCGGGTATCCCGGGCTTTGGAACTCGGAACACAGGTCTCGGAACACAGGTAAGGATCGGGGCGGTGGTTCGGGTGACCGGGCACCGGGGTACCCCGGCAGTGGTCGTGTTGGAAGGGACTCAACCGATGCCTGTCGGGCGTCGACCGTCGGTCGGAGACCGGGCCGTTCGGGCCCGCGGCGGTGGCGGGACGGCGCCAAGGAAGCTGTAGGGAGTCTGCTTATGCGAACAGTATTGGCGGCGATGTTGATCGCCTTGCTACCGATGAATGCGCATGCACAGTCGGAGCGTCTTGCGCCGACGGGGACGATCGATGGGGGTCCCGACCTCTACACCGTCCTCGCGGTCTCAGCGGGCGCCGTCACGGCGCTCGCGGTTGTTGACATCCTGACCGGCGGTGCGCTGACCGGTCCGTTGGTGATGGCGGTTCGTCAGGCGGCGCCGGCCGCGACGGGGGCTGCGACCCGGGCGGCGCCGGTCACCGCGCGTGCGGCGGTCGGCCGGGCGGCACCGTCGGTGGCGCGGGCGATGCACCAGGCCCGGGCGTTGCGCGCCGCGGCGCCGGGGGCCGCTCTGGTCCGTCAGGCGACGGTTGCCGAGGCGGCGACCGCCGAGGCCGCGGTGATGAGCGAGGCTGCGGCGATGAGCGAGGCCGCGGCGATGAGCGAGGTCGCGGCGACCGAGCCGGCGGCCCGTGCGGCGCCGGTCGCGCGCGACACCGTCTATGTCGAGATGGCGGAGGGCCAGCCCTACGCCTATTACCATCCCCGCCAGGCAGCGACCGTTGAGGTTGCCGAGGCCGCCGAAGCGGTCGAGGTTGCCAACGGTGCGGCTCGCGACAGCGTCTTCCTCGAGATCGCCGAGCAGCAGCCGTACCGCGACTATCACCCGCGGGCGCTGGCCCGGGCACCGCGTGCGCCGGTGGCGCGCCAGGCGGCCACTGCCGAGGCGGCGGTCGAGGCCGAAGCGGCGACGCCCCGCGACAGCGTCTTCCTCGAGATCGCCGAGCAGCAACCGTACCGCGACTATCATCCTCGGGCGGTGCCCCAGGCACCGCGGGCCCCGGTTGCTCGCCAGGCGGCGGTTGCTGACGCACCGGCGGCGCGTGCGCCGGTTGCCCGCCAGGCGGCTGGCGCCGACGCCCCGGCGGCGCGTGCGCCGGTTGCCCGCCAGGCTGCTGCTGCCGACGCCCCGGCGGCGCGTGC
>JANQHG010000089.1 GCA_028277115.1 Azospirillaceae bacterium | reverse complement strand
GATCACGCCGCTGCGCACCGGAGCGGTCGCCGGCACCAGATCGACGACGAAGCGCCAAAGATGGCCGCCCCGCGGCGCAATGCTGAACGCCTGCCCGATCCGGCCGGGGCTGTCCAAACGCAAGCCGACGCGCATCCGGCCGCCCGTAAGCCGGCGCGGATCGACGCCCGCGACCAAGCCGCGCCGACCGGGCGGCGTCAACGGCTGCGGCCAGTCGAGCGCGTCGAACTCGATTGCGACGTGATCGGGCGCGCGCTGCGGCAGCACGATGTAGCGCAGGCGCGCCGTGGTCTCGAGCACGAACCGGGTCTTGTCGCTATGGCGTCCGAGCCGCACGCTGAGCGCCACCGGTCCATCGGCCGGGACCGCCGCCGCCTGGGTCGGTGCCGCGGCGCGCGCCGTCGGCGCGGCCAAGCCCACACCAACAAGAACGACCAAAGCGACCAGGACCAAGTCCCGCCCGGTCGCTGGCGCCGTCAACCCCCGGATCGCCGCCGCACGCATCGCCCCGCGACGCCTCCCTGCCGGTGAATACGCATCATAATAGCCAATGAAATCATTGACCTCAACGGTCAACTTGAAGTCAGGTGTCAACTGGCCCGATCGGGTCCGCGCGGCGCGGTCGCCGCCAACGGCCAGTAATAGCCGGCCGGCAGCCCGGCGTGCCAACGGTCGGTGTCGTTAAACGGCGGCTTGACCGGCGCCGCCGACCATTTTTGCACCAAGGATTGCCAGGTTGCGCGCGGCGCGCGCCCGGTGCGGGCGCACAGGTAATGGAACCACCGAACCCCGGCACCGACATGGCCGACCTCGTCGGACAGGATGTGGGACAGGGCGGCGGCGCTGTGATGGTCGCCGGCGCGGGCAAGGCTTTCGATCATCCCCGGCGTGACGTCGAGCCCCCGGGCCTCCAACACCAGCGGCACCACGGCAAGCCGCGCCGTCAGGTCATCGCGGGTGGCGCGCGCCGCCTGCCACAGCCCGTCATGGGCCGGCAGATCGCCGTAACGCGCGCCGACGGCGGCCAATCGGTCCGAGATCAAGCCGAAATGCTCGGCCTCGTCCGCCGCGACCGCGACCCAGTCGTCGACGAAGCGCACCGGCAGGCCAGGGTCGTCGAACCGCGCCACCACATCCCAGGCCAGATCGATGGCATTGAATTCGATGTGAGCGATCGCATGAAGCAGGGCGATGCGCCCGGCCCGGCCGCCGGCGCGTCGGCGCTTCGGCACCGCGGTCGGGGGCACCAGGCACGGCCGCGCCGGCCGACCGGGCACCGCCGGCGGCGGTGGCCCGGCCGCCCGAACCAGCCGCCCGAGTCGCCACGCGGCGACCGCGGACCGGGTCAGACGGATCTTGTCCTCCGGCGTCGTCGCCTCAAGGACCGCGACCGCCGCCGCGCCAAGGGGTGTCATTGGCGCCAAGGGCGCACCGTCCGCACCCGCGGCGGCGGGCACGCCCGTGGCTCAACGGATCTCCAGCGGGACCTCGGCGACCAGGGCCAGCGTGTCGTCGAACGGCAGCCTGCCACGGCTGGCCGGACGGGTGCCGGCCCGCGGCGTAAGGCGCGCGGTCTCGGCGCGCTCGTCAGCCGGGGACACGGCGGTCGCGGGCTTGGCGACCGGCACGACGGTGGTCACGGGCTTGTTGCGCGGCACCACGACCGGCCTTGCCGTGACGCCCTCGCGGCTTTGCGGGCGAACCGCCGGCAGGGGCGGCGCATCTTCGGTCGGTCCCGGCGCCAAGACGGCGACCTCGCGATCCGGCGCGTCGCCGGGGCGGGCGCGGCCGCGCGGCGCAGCCCGCAGGACGGCAATCTCGATACCCTCGATATAGACCGCCGCCGCCAACGCGACCGGCGACGGTTCCGGCGCATCCGATCCGGTGGGCGCTGCGGCAGACTGGTCGACCGCGCCGTCGGTCGCCCGTCGCGACGCCGGAGCGACCGAGTACGGACCCGGCGCGTAGCCGTCGACCAGCGCCGCCATGGGCTTGACGGTCGGAACCGGCAGGTTCGCCAGGACCAGCGGCTTTTCTGCGGGCGTGATCGGGGCGACGGTCGGCCGCGGCGCGGTGCTTCGGCGGGCCGGCCGCCGCGACACCGCGGCCGTCTCGACCGCTGCCGCCCGGTTGCCGGTCGGGCGCGGGTAGATGAACCCGTAGAGCGGGTACACGGTCGTGCCAAGTTGGCGGGTCGGCTTGTGCCAGACCCGGACCCGGCTCCAGTCGTTGGCCCGCGAGACGTCGACCACCCGCTGACGCCGGACCAGGCCCTGACCGCGCACCCAGCTGTGATCGACCAGCACGGTCCGCCGATCGACCAGCGCGCTCACCGTCGACACATGGCCATAGGGAAGAAACGGACGGCGTCTGAACACCATGACCGACCCGACGGTCGGCCGGGACCCGCGCGCATAGCGCCCGCCCGCCTTGCCCCACCAGGTCCAAGCATCGCCGTAAATCTCGAAATTGGTCAATGAACGTGTGTACTTGACACACATCTGCGCGGCGGCGTCTCCCGGCATCATCAGCGCAAGAGACAGGCCGACCACCAAAAGCAGACTGACGGTCCCCGCGATTCGCCGCATTTCCGACCCCCGAGCCCTCAAAGTGTGTGGCCCGGTTAGCACAGGCCCGCCGCAATGTCCACCACCGCCGACGCGCTTTCGACTGCAAATTGCCCCAAAACCGCCCCAATTGCGGCATAGTGTCTCACATGTACGTACGGCCACCGCCGCCGATCGGCCGATCCCGAACGTCAGGGGCGGGATCGGCCGGCCGAGTCGGCGGTCATCAGCGCCGGCCGAGTCGGCGGTCATCAGCTGAGATAGGATGATCTTTGCGGGGCGAATCGCGTTGGTCGACTCGGGAAACGTTCATCACACGACACACCCGACGCGCGACCGCACCGCTGGTCCCAGAGGTCACGCTCCATCTTGCGACCGATGTCACGTCGCTTTGGCAGGCGACCGAGGACTGGCTCGATCAATGTGGCGTGGCGCCGCCTTATTGGGCGTTCGCTTGGCCGGGCAGCCAGGCGTTGGCGCGGTTGTGCCTGGACCGACCGGAGTTGGTGCGCGGGCGGAGCGTGATCGATTTCGCTGCCGGTTGCGGGCTCGCCGCGATCGTCGCGGCGCAGGCCGGCGCCCGATCGGTGACCGCGGTCGAGATCGATCCGCTCGCGGTCGCGGCGATCGGCCTCAACGCCGCGCTCAACGACGTCGCGGTCGCGGCGGTCGCGGCCGACATTCTGGATGACGGCGACACCATCCCCGGCGAGGTCATCCTCGCCGGGGACGTGTGTTACGAGCGCGAGATGGCGACGCGGGTTTGGGCGTGGCTCGGCGCGCGCGCCGCGGCGGGGGCGACCGTGCTGGTCGCCGATCCCGGGCGCGCCTATTTGCCGCAGGTGGGGCGGCACGCGGTTGCGCGTTTCCGCGTGCCGACCACCCGGGAGCTCGAAGACCGTCTCGAGCGCGACACGGTGATCTGGCGGATCGCCGCCGACGACGCCGATGTTACGACCGGCTGAACAGGCGGTTGAACAGGGCGTCGATCGACAGGAAGCCGGGGCCGGTCAAGAACAGCATCGCGCCGACGATCAGCCAGGGCAGCTGTTCGGCCAGGTTCGAATAGGGTGCCGGCAGCAGAAACAGGATGGTCGCCGCCATCACCGCCAAGCCAAGGGCGGACCAACGGCCGAACAAGCCGATCACGGTCAGGATCGGCAGCGCGACCTCACCGGCCATGGTCAGGGTTGCCGCGGTGTCTGCCGAAAACTGTGGGACCGGGTGTTCGTAGGCGAACAGGAACAGTTGGGTGTCCCAATTGCCCGACCGATAATCGTCGAGCCGGGTCAGGCCGGCCGCGAAGAAGGGTTGGGCAAGATACAGCCGCGCGATCAGCAGCCAAATCGAGGCCTGCCATCCCGCGACGGGCGGCAAGCGATCGATCACGCCGCCGCCGAACACGAGTCCGCCCAGGCCAAGCCGGGACGGCCGCTCGCCACCTGCCACTTGATCGCTCATTGGTTTTCACCTTCGACGTTTGGACGGCCCCCCAAGCGGGGCTGTGGGTTCATTGTCGGCTATCGGCCTGGCCACCTTCGGCGCCGGATGCGGCCTGACGGCCGTTGTCAGGGGCGCTGCCCCCGACACCCCCGCAAGGGGGGCACCCCCCTTGACCCCCAACCGTTCGGGGGCGCCAGCCCCCAGACCGTCGCCGCTCGGTTGATCTCTCCTCACCTCGACCGCACGGCGGCCAGCGCGCCGAGGGTGAACAGCCGCCCGAGCCCTGCATCGAGCGCGACCAAAGGATCGACGGCAACCGCCGTCCCGGCCGCGTCTCCGAACGGCAGACCGGCCGCAAACGCCCCGACCAGCGCGGCCTCCCCGGGCCCGAGCACCTCCATCGCCAGCCGCCCGTCAGCCCGACGCAGCACCAGCACCGATTCCGCGGCGTTCAACGAGATGCTCGACCACTCGACGCGGTCCTCCTGGTGCGCCAGCCAGAGGGTCAGGATCGGCGCCATCGACACCACCAGACGCACGGTCGGATGGAGCACGAACCCGAGGCTCGCGAGCCGGTCGGCCGGGACCGCGGCGAGCGTGCTCGGATCGAGGCGCGGCCCGTCGGCGGCGAAACTTGCCGCCACCCGCACCCACTCGAGCCGCGCGACCTCGGCGACGAACGGCCATTTCTCGGCGAGTTGGGGGTCGGCGGCAAGCGCATCGGCAAACCCGTCGCCGTACGCCCACAGCTGCGGCGCGGCCGGCGGCGACGCCTGAACGAACCGCCGGGCAAGGCCGCTGAAACAGCGTGCGCCGACCAGACGCCGAACGACAGGATAGGCTGCCTCCAGCGCCTTGATCAGGCTCGCGGTGACGGTGTCGCGGTGGACCGCGAAGCGCGCGGGCGCGCTCGCCGGATCGCCGGCCAGCGCGCCGATCACGGCCGCGGGATCGCCGCCGAGCAGGGCTGCGCGCATCTCCGCCTGCAGCTCACGCAGCATCGGCCGCCTCGCCAATCGCGCCGGCGAGCCGCCGCTCCGCCGCCGCGGCCTCGTCGAGCAACACCGCAAGCGGCGGCAGGTCGGTGTCCCATTCGACCAGGGTCGGGACCGGCCCGAGCCGGGTCAACAGCACGTCGTACAGACGCCATACCGGCGCCGGAACCCGCGAGCCGTGGTCGTCGATCA
This sequence comes from Azospirillaceae bacterium, assembly GCA_028277115.1. Taxonomy (GTDB): domain Bacteria; phylum Pseudomonadota; class Alphaproteobacteria; order Azospirillales; family Azospirillaceae; genus JANQHG01. Next base: position 5,397 of record JANQHG010000089.1, on the reverse strand, counting down.
ACAACGTGCGGCCGCCGATGTCGCGGCACGCGGGCCCGGCGAGATGGACCTCACCGACAGCCGCGAGCGGCATCCGGTCGAGCCACCCGTCCGCGTCGGCGTCGAGGTTGGACGCGCTGACGTGGATGTTGTTGAGATCAAGCAGGACGCCGCACCCGGTGCGGCGGACGATCTCAGCCAGAAACTCTCCCTCGTCGAGGGTGGTCGCGGCGAAGGCAAGGTAGCTCGACGGGTTCTCGATCAGGATCCGCCGGCCGAGGGCGTCCTGGACGCGCGCGACATTGTCCGCGACCACGGACACCGTCCCCTCGGTATAGGGCAGCGGCAACAGGTCGTTCAGATAAACGCCGCCGTTGACGCTCCACGCGACATGCTCGGAGACCAGACCGGGCTGGAACCGGTCGACCAACTGACGCAACCGCTCCAGATGGTCGGGGTCGATGCCGTCCGCCGATCCAAGCGACAGGCCGACCCCGTGGATGCTCAGCGGATAGTGCGCCGCCAGCCCCTCGAGCTCGGCCAGGCGGTGACCGCCCGGGACCATATAGTTCTCGGCATGGACCTCGACCCAGCCGATCGAGGGCCGGGTCGCGAGGATCTCGCGGATGTGCGGTGATCGCGCGCCGATCCCGGCCCGGGCCGGGATCGGCCGTCGCACGGTGGGTGTCGGCATGTGCCCCTCTCTGTCGCCGTCGGTGCCGGCTCGGCGGTCGCGCGACCGCGGGGTCGGTCGGTTCGAAGGATCGGGGCCGACCCGCCGGTCGGTCCGGGCCGTTACATTGTGTAACTGTGCCCGGCCGCCGGTCGGATCGACCTCTCGACGGATCAGCTGCCGAGCACCTCGGCCTTGACCTCTTCGTTGACGTTGGCGTTGACGCCCTCGATCGGCTCCAGGCTGCCGCCCATGTCGGCGCAGGTGCCGTTGGGCACCAACATCCACTCGCCGCCGTCGAAATCGACGGTCGACTGTCCGGCACAGGAGTGGGTGCCGGCCGCGTTGGCGCAGTCGTTCTCGCCGGCCAGGGCAACGCCGTAGCACTTGACCTTGGCCGGCGGATCGGCAGCCTCGGCGACCGTCAGACCGGCCCCGGCGATCGCCACCGCGCCGGCCAGTGCGGTCGCGAGCGAAAGGGAAGACACCTGCGTGCGCGCCATGATCGTGATCCTTTTGTTGTCAGACCCGTCCGGTCAGGAAGCCGGCGCCCCGACGATCGTCGTCCCGCGGCGCCTGCCACCGGGACATAAGACGACCTGCGAAAATGCGATACTCACATCGACTGAACACAGCCTCAAAACGATGTGAGGCTTTCGGGACACGTGACCGTCGCAGCGCACCAAATCGACTTGGAGCGGCCGCCGACGTCGCCCTATAGTGAACGAACCGGGTCATCTCTTTCGGCTGGATCGGACGGCGCGACCAAGTCGCGACGTGTCGAGGCCATCAGGGCAGGCGCGGGCGCGCGGACGTGAGCGAGGACCATGATGGAGCGTTGGAGCCCCGACAGCTGGCGGTCGAAACCCCGATGCCAGATGCCCGACTACCCGGACCCGGCGAAGCTGGCCGAGGTCGAGCGCCGGCTCGCCGCGTACCCGCCGCTGGTGTTCGCGGGCGAGGCGCGGCGGCTCGAGGCGGTGCTTGCCAAGGTCGCCGCGGGCGAGGCGTTCATCCTCCAGGGCGGCGACTGCGCCGAGAGCTTTTCGGCGTTCCAGCCCGACGTGATCCGCGACACCTTCCGGGTGCTGCTCCAGATGGCGGTGGTGCTGACCTTCGGCGGCGCCACGCCGGTGGTCAAGATGGGCCGCATGGCCGGCCAGTTCGCCAAGCCGCGCTCGTCGCCGACCGAGACGGTGGACGGGGTGGCGTTGCCGTCCTACCGCGGCGACATCGTCAATGGGTTCGAGTTCGACGCGGCGTCGCGGGTGCCCGATCCCGAGCGGATGATCCAGGCCTACAACCAGTCCGCGGCGACGCTCAACCTGCTCCGCGCGTTTGCCCAGGGCGGTTATGCCGACCTGCACAAGGTCCATCAGTGGAACATGGGCTTCGTCGCGCGCAGCCCGCAGGGCGAGCGCTACCGCGAGATGGCCGACCGGCTGGACGAGGCGCTCGCCTTCGTCGCCGCCTGCGGGATCACCGGTGAGACCAGTTCGCAAATTCGTGAAACCGACTTCTTCACCGCTCACGAAGCGCTGTTGCTGCCGTACGAAGAAGCGCTGACCCGGATCGACAGCACCACCGGCCACCCCTATGGCGTGTCGGCGCACTTCCTGTGGATCGGCGACCGCACCCGCCAGCTCGACGGCGCCCACATCGAGTATGTCCGCGGCATCTACAACCCGATTGGGATCAAGTGCGGGCCGTCGATCGACCCCGACGACCTGTTGCGGCTGATTGACCGGGTCAATCCGCTGAACCGGCCGGGGCGCCTGACCCTGATCAGCCGGATGGGGGCGGACCAGGTTGCGGACAAGCTGACGCCGCTGATCCGGGCGGTCCGGCGCGAGGGTCGCACCGTGGTCTGGGTGTGCGACCCGATGCACGGCAACACAATCAAGTCGTCGAACGGCTTCAAGACCCGCCCGTTCGACCGCATTTTGGCCGAGGTCCGCGGCTTCTTCGCCGTTTGCGGGGCCGAGGAGGTCCACCCGGGCGGCGTCCATTTCGAGATGACCGGCCAGGACGTGACCGAGTGCACCGGTGGGGCCCAGGCGATTACCGATCACAAACTGTCACAACGTTACCACACCGCCTGCGACCCGCGGTTAAACGCCAGTCAATCGCTGGAACTTGCGTTTCTTATTGCTGAGGGACTGAAGCAGGCGCGTTTGGCGCGTAGTGAGAGTGGTCGGTTGGCGTTGGCCGGTTGAGCTTGCCGCCGGCGCTTTGGCGCCGGATTTCGGCCTGACAGCCGTTCGGGGGGCGCTGCCCCCTCTCGATCCCCGCAAGGGGAGCACCCCCCTTTGCCCCCACGAACAAACGGGGTCCAGGGGGCACCCCCTGGTCGGGGGGTGTCGGGGGGTGAAACCCCCTGACCTGGGGGCGCAGCCCCCAAAAGACCTCGCAGCCGTCGTCGGTGTTGATCTATCGATCGGCGCCCGACGCCCCGGCCAGCCGAACCCGCGACGCCGTCACCAGATCGCCCGCCAACGCGAGCGCGTCGTCGACCGTCAGGGCGACCGCCGCTTCCACCCCGTCGTCGGATCGAACCCACACCTTGACCCGCCCCTGGACCGCGCGATCGACCCACGCGGTGCCGGGGGCGTTATCATGGCCCGCACGACCAATGTCCGGTGGACCGCCCGCCCCGGCAACCGTCCCGGGCGCGGTCGGGACCACCGACGCGAGCAGGGCTGCCTGATGGTCCAGCAACCCGCCCGGGATCACCTCGTCGCTCAGGGGCACCGGCCGCTCCTGGTCCGGGTCGACGAAGTAGCTCCACGCCTGTTCCGCCGGCGACCACCCGGGCGCCAACAGGACCCGCTCCACGCCACAGCGCACGACACCCGGGATGCCGTCCCGCCTTGTCGCGAGCACATCATCGACAAACGCTTGGATCCCCGAGACCGGGGTCGGACCGAAGAAAAGCCACGGCGTCAAGCGAGACCGGCCATCCCACAACGCTAAACAGCCAATTCCGCATTGTCTAAACATATTAACAACTCCACCTACGGCATCAATCGCTACTTCAGCACCATTAACCGAACAAACAGCAACTTTCGACATAAGCACACCGGTGTCAGGGTCGCGCCACACGGGATCAAGGAAAATGGACCGAACGCCGGAGAGGTGCGCGGTCCAAGACACCCGGTCGGCCGATCGCGCCGGTCCGGACAGGCCCTCGGCAACGCTGGCAAGCCCCGGCGGCACCGGCAGCAGCAGGCGGTGCCATTCGGCGATCACGGACTGGAGTGGGGTCATCTTTGGCCTCGAGGTGGTGCGTGGTGAGATTGAAACCATCATGACCGGTCGATCATGGTGCCGGCGGCGCGCGCCGCCGATGCAGCGCGAGAGCGGACACTTAAAGACGGATGAGACCGCCGATGACCACCGGCAGAGCGAACGATCACCAAGACCAGGCCGCGGTCAAGGCCGGGCCGACCGGGTCGGTGGGCGAGGTTTTTCTCGCCTTTCTGCGGCTCGGCGTCATGGCCTTCGGCGGGCCGGTCGCCCATCTCGCCTATTTCCGGACCGAGTTCGTCGACCGCCGGCGGTGGCTGTCCGACACCGACTATGCCGACATGGTCGCGCTCAGCCAGTTCATGCCGGGCCCGGCGTCGAGCCAGACCGGGATGATGTTGGGGCTGCGCCGGGCCGGCTATCCCGGGATGGCCGCGGCGTGGGTCGGCTTCACCACACCCTCGGCGGTGATCATGTGCCTGGTCGCGTATGGCGTCAGCACGCTCGGCGCGCTCGGCGCGCTCGGCGCGCTCGGCGACAGCGGCGTGCTGACCGGGCTCAAGGTCGCGGTGGTCGCGGTGGTCGCGGACGCGGTCTGGGCGATGGCGGCACGCCTGTGCCCGGACCGCCGGCGCGCCAGCCTGGCTTTGGTAGCGGCGATCGTCGCGCTCGGCGTTCCGGGCACGCCCGGCCACCTGCTCGCGATCGGGCTCGGCGGGATTGCCGGCGCGGTCCTGTTGCGCGCGCTCGTCCAAGCGTCGTCGGACGCAACCGCCGACCATGGCGCCACGGCCGGCCTTTCCTGGCGGCAGGCTGGGATCGGCCTTGGCCTGTTTCTCGCGTTGCTGGCCGGACTGCCGCTCGCGGCGGCGCTGACCGACGCGCCGGCGCTTGCGATGATCGACGCCCATTACCGCGCCGGCGCGCTGGTGTTCGGCGGCGGCCATGTCGTGCTGCCGCTGCTCGAGGGCGCGGTGGTCGAAACCGGTTGGGTCACGCCCGACGACTTCCTGGCCGGGTATGGTGCGGCCCAGGCGTTGCCCGGGCCGCTGTTCACCTTTTCAGCCTATCTGGGCGCGATCGGGACGATCGCGCCGGCGGGGGTTGCCGGCGGGGCGCTGGCCTTGTTTGCGATCTTCCTGCCGTCGGCACTTCTGGTGCTTGGCCTGGTGCCGGTGTGGGCCGCTGTGCGCGACTGGGCGCCGGCGCGTGCGGTGTTGACCGGTGTCAACGCTGCCGTGGTCGGGTTATTGCTCGCCGCGCTCTATACGCCGGTGTGGACCAGCGCAGTGACCTCGCCGGCCGCGTTTGCGGTCGTGCTCGCGGCGTTCGGCGCGTTGCGGCTGTGGCAGGCGCCGTCCTGGCTGGTGGTGATCCTGGGTGCGGGCGTCGGGCCGTTTCTCTAGACAGAAACCATCCGGTGGCCCCGGGCCCCTTCGGATCAGAAGGTGGGCATCATGCGGCCTCCGGCAGGCGTTCGAGGTGGACGTGGAAGCCGA
>JANQHG010000070.1 GCA_028277115.1 Azospirillaceae bacterium | reverse complement strand
GCTGGTCCCGCTCTGGCCGCCCCCATGGGGGCGGCCAGAGCGGGACCAGCGGTTCAACCCCCAGCCCGATCACCATAGCCGAGAGCTAAGAGACAAGGTCGGGGCGATCGGCCGGCACGACCGATCGGCTTTCCCCGCCGGTTACGGCCGATCGCCCCGACAGCGGCGATGCGGCTCGCGGCACCGGCGCTGTCGGCGCGCGGGCTTGCGACATTGGGGCTCCCGTTCGACCGCGGTCCGGCCCGCGCACCGACCTACGTTTGGACACGATGTTTCGTCGGGGCGATCGGCCGGCACGACCGATCGGCTTTCCCCGCCGGTTGCGGCCGATCGCCCCGACAGCGGCGGTGCGGCTCGCGGCACCGCCGCTGTCGGCGCGCGGGCTTGCGACATTGGGGCTTCCGTTCGACCGCGGTCCGGCCCGCGCACCGACCTACGTTTGGACACAATGTTTCGGTCGGGGCGATCGGCCGGCACGACCGATCGGCTTTCCCCGCCGGTTGCGGCCGATCGCCCCGACAGCGGCGGTGCGGCGCGCGGCACCGGCGCTGTCGGCGCGCGGGCTTGCGACATTGGGGCTCCCGATCGATCGCGGTCCGGCCCGCGCACCGACCTACGTCTGGACACGATGTTTCGTAGGTCGGGGCGATCGGCCGGCACGACCGATCGGCTTTCCCCGCCGGTTTCGGCCGATCGCCCCGACAGCGGCGGTGCGGCGCGCGGCACCGGCGCTGTCGGCGCGCGGGCTTGCGACATCGGGGCTCCCGCTCGACCGCGGTTCGGCCCGCGCACCGACCTACGTTTGGGCACGATGTTTCGTCGGGGCGAACCGCGCGGGCGCGCCGGCCGCCCTTGGCCCGCGTGACCGCGCCCCATGAGCATCATCGACACCGGCTGGCATCCCCTGGTCGACGGCCACCCGCCCGCCTGGGCAAGCGGCTGGGGCCAGGAGCGCCGGCAGGGCGTGTTCATCGAGTTCACCCTGGGCGATGTCACCCAACGCCTGCGCTGAATCCCGCCCGGCCAATTCCGCATGGGCTCGCCGAAGAACGAACCGGGGCGGTTCAGCGACGAGGGACCGCGACACCAGGTCACGATCAGCCGCGGCTTCTGGCTGATGGACACCCCCTGCACCCAGGCGTTGTGGCAGGCGGTGATGGGGACCAATCCCAGCCGCTTTCGGTCGCCCGACCGCCCGGTGGAAAACGTCAGCTGGGACGATGTTCAGGAGTTCCTGGCGCGGATCAACGACCAAATTCCCGGTCTCGACCTGACCCTGCCGACCGAGGCGCAGTGGGAGTATGGGTGCCGCGCCGGCACGACGACCGCGCTTTACACCGGCGCGATCAGGATCCTCGGCGACCGGAACGCGCCGGCGCTCGATCCGATCGCCTGGTACGGCGGCAACAGCGGTGTCGATTTCGATTTGGACGACGGGTACGACAGCAGCGACTGGGCGGAGAAACAGTATCCGCACACCAAGGCCGGAACCCGGCCGGTCGGTCTGAAGCAGGCCAACCCGTGGGGCCTTTACGATATGCTGGGCAATGTTTGGGAATGGTGCGGCGACGGCATGCGGGACTATCAGGCCGAGGCGGTGATCGACCCGACCGGCCCGCTGGAAGCCGGCGCGGAGCGCTGCATCCGGGGCGGGTCGTGGTTCAGCACCGCGCGGACCGTGCGCGCGGCGTGCCGTCTCCTGTACCCGCCCGGCTTCCGCGGCAACGACCTCGGCTTCCGGTGTGCCCGAGTTCAGTCGTGAGCCAAGCAAGCAGGCGGGCAGCGCGGGCCGCGTCGCGCCCAGCGGCGGTGCCGGTGACCGACCAAGGTGCCGCCGCGCCCCGATGTCAACGTAGGTCGGTGCGATGTGCCGGCACCGACCCGTCAACGTGCCCCGACGCCGGGTGGCACATCGCGCCGACATGCGGCGCCGCAATGGGCTTGACGTCGAGGCCGAGGCCCCTGACCTTGTCTCTTAGCTCTCGGCTATGGTGATCGGGCTGGGGGTTGAACCGCTGGTCCCGCTCTGGCCGCCCCCATGGGGGCGGCCAGAGCGGGAAACCTGCCGGAGCAAGTCCTTCGTTTTGTGTTGAATGATTGTCGATTGATTGTCACGCTCGAGGTGTTGGCTGAGTACGATATGGTTTTTGCACGGCACAAATTCGTTCGAGTGGCGCACCGGCTCGCCGTCATTCGGCAGTGCGTTGCCGAACGGGCAACTGCCGGCAGGCCGTACGCCCCGGTCGCCGCGCCCACCTCACCCCTTGACCGCCGCCTCAAGCCGCGCGCAAAAGGTCTCGACCACGCTCAAACGCGCGTGGCGCTTGCAATTGGCCTCGACCAGGGTCCAGGGCGCGTCGTGCGGGCTGGTCTTTTCGATCATGTCGTTGACCGCGTGTTCGTACGCGTCCCAGCGCGCGCGGTTGCGCCAGTCCTCGTCGGTTAGCTTCCAGCTCTTGTGCGCGCTCGCCCCCCGGCGCTCGAACCGCGCCAGCTGTTCGTCCTTGGTAATGTGCAGCCAATATTTGACCAAGACGATGCCGTGGCCGATCAGCTGGCGCTCGAAGTCGTTGATCTCGGCATAAGCCCGGCGCCACGCCTCGTCCGGCGCCAGCCCCTCGACCCGCTCGACCAGGACCCGGCCGTACCAGCTGCGGTCGAACATCGTCACCCGGCCGGCGCGCGACAAATGCCGCCAGAACCGCCACAGATAATGGTGCGCGCGTTCCTCGTCGCTCGGCGCCGCGATCGGGATCACCTGATAGTGCCGGGCATCCAACGCCGCGGTGATCCGACGGATCGCGCCGCCCTTGCCCGCGGCGTCCCAGCCCTCGAACACCAGCACCGACGACACGCCCCGGCGCGCGGCCTTGCGCGACAGCCGGTTCAGCTTGGCGGTCAACTCCGGCAGGTGTACGCCATAGGCCTCCTTGGTCACCGACCGGGTCATGTCGAGCCGTTCCAGGATCGACGGCTGCGCCGGCGCCGGGGTCGGTGCGCACAGGGCTGCCGTCACGGCGGGCGCCAGCGGTGCCGCGGTCGCGGTGGTCGGGACCGCGGCGCGGTGCAGGCGGTCGCGGGCGGAGAGGTGGCGGAGCGCGGCGTCGCGCACCGTGGTCAACACCGTGAGCTCGCGGTAGCGCGCGTCCTCGCCCTCGACGATTTTCCACGGCGCTTGGCCGGTGTTGGTGCGCGAGATCGTCTCTTTGGCGACCGCGATGAAGCGGTCGTACATCTTATAGTGGCGCCAGTCGGTCTTGGTCACCTGCCAGCGTTCGGTCTTCGACTCTTCAAGCCGCGTCAGCACGCGCTTTTGCGCCGGGCGGCTCAAATGCAGCCAGAACTTCAAGATCAAGGCGCCGTCATCGGCGAGTCCGGTCTCGAACCGGGCGATCCGGTCGAGCCGGGCGTCGAGCTGGTCGGTGGTGATCCGGCCATAGGCGGCGTCCAGCACCGGCGCCGAATACCAGGCGCGCAGAAACAAACCGACGATCCCGCGTGGCGGCAGGTCGCGCCAATAACGCCAGTACTCCGGACGCTCGCGCTCCTCGTCCGACGGCGCACTGTAGGCACGGGTCGCAACCCAACGCGGGTCGAACCACTCGTTCAACAAATTGACCGTCTCGTTCTTGCCGGCGCCATCGACCCCGGCGAACACCAACACGGTCGGGAAATCGGCACGGCGCAGGCGCTGCTGCAGCTCGATCATCTCAAGCCGCAGCGTCGGCGCCACCACGTCGAACTCGTCCTTGGAGACCTTGCGGCCCAACTCGGCAATGCGGAACATCGGTCGTCTGATACCCGGCATGCGGCGTGCGGCAAAGCCTGCGCCGCAGGCCAGTGTATCAGGATGTCACGGGACTGTCATGCCGGCACCGGGTTTGGGGGCTAACGCCCCCAAGGTCAGGGGGTTTCACCCCCCGACACCCCCCGACCAGGGGTGGCCCCCTGGACCCCTTTCCTTGAGGGGGGGGGGGGGTGAGGGGCAGCGACCCCGTACGGCCATTCGGCGGCGCCGTCAGAACGGGCTGTCACCAGGCTCGGGATCAAGCTCGGGCGCCGCGACATCAAGCGGCGTGCCGGTGACCTGGGCATACAGCAAAACGTCGTTGATCAACGCCGTCTCCTTGTCAGCAACCGACTTGTTGCGGCGCAATGCAACCACCCGGTCGAGCGCCTTGACGTTGAAACCGTCGTTCTTGATCTCGGTCTTCAGCTCCTTGATCGCCTCCTTGGCGTCGTCGAGCTGGTCGAGCAGCCGTTCCAGACGATCGAGATAGGACCGCAAACGGGCAGTGGTGTCGTTGGCCGGCAGGGCAGTGAGCGGCGTGGTCGCGTCCATCGGGTCTCGATCTTTCGACTACGGGGGTCGTCAGGCCGGCAGGTCACGCCGGCTGCAGGCGGTCCGGGGTGTTGGCGACCGGATCCGGCAAGATCTCGAAATCACCGGTTTGGGCCTGGCCGAATCCGACATAGCGTTTCCCATCCCGTTCGAACACGGCATGGTACATGTCGAGATTCGGCGAGAACACGGGCCGACCGATCCGGGTAAACCCATGATTTACGTGGCGCTCGTGCATGAGCCCCTCCATCTTGGTGGTTGCCCAGATATGGTAGTTTGCGGTCGGCGGGCAACGCAATCTCAAAAGATACCAATCTGTGGGGGGCACTTGGCCGGGTTGGCGCAGTTTGGCGGATTTGGCCGATGCGCCCGGAGTCGGGTCGGGGTGCGGCGTGAGGGCGCGGGGGCTCACGCCGCGCCGGTGCCGTACCAGGTGGCCAGGCGATCAAGCACGGCATCGACCTCGGCGGCGGTGGTGTAGTGCACGAGTCCAATCCGGACCACACCGTCCTGCTCGTCGATCCCGTACGCACGCACCACCTCGAGCGCGTAATTGTGGCCCGACCACACGAAGATGTTTTCAAGCGCGAGCCGTCGCGCGACCTCGGCCGAGGGCACGCCGTCGACGGTGAAGGCGACCGTCGGCACCCGGTCGGCGCGCGCGGCCGGGTCGGCCAGGCCCAGCACCGTGATCGCCGGAATCCAGGCGAGCCCCTCGAGCAGGCGGGCGGTCAACCGGTCCTCATACGCCGCGATCCGGTGCATCGCCTGGTGCAGGCGGCGGGTGCGCGGGCGCAGCGGACCGGCGCTGCCGTGGTCGGCCGGCGCCGGGTCGCCGGCGTCGGCCAGCCAGCCGAGATAGTCGACAACCCCGATCAACCCGGCCTCGCCCTCCAGATTGGCGGTGCCGGTCTCCCAGCGCCCGGGTGCCAGCGTCGGCGCGGTGCGCACCCGGAACGCCGGCAGGTCGGCGAGCAGACCGCTGCGCCCCCACAGGACGCCGAGGTGCGGGCCGAACACCTTGTACGCCGACCAGACCACGAAGTCGGCGCCCAGCGCGGCGACGTCGAGCGGCCGGTGGGGCGCGTATTGGACCGCATCGACATAGACCAGGGCGCCGGCCGTGCGCGCCTCGACGGCAAACCGGGCGGTCTGGTTGACCGTGCCGATCAGATTGCTCGCCAAGCCGAGCGCGACCAAGCGGGTGCGCGGCGACAGCACTCGGGTCAGGGCATCGTCGGCAAACCGGCCGCGGGCCGGATCAAAGCGCATCCAACGCACGGTGAGGCCGCGTTCGTTGGCGAGTTGGAGCCAGGGCGAGATGTTGCCCTCATGGTCCATGTTGGTGACCACGATCTCGTCGCCCGGGCTCAGGCCGACCCCGATCGAGCGGGAAAAGGCGTAGGTCAGCGTCGTCATGTTGGCGCCGACCACGATGTCGTCCGGGCTGCCGGCGTTGACCAGGTCGGCCATCGCGGCGTGGGCCTCGGCGACCACGGCGTCGGCGGCGACCGAGGTGCGAAACGCGCCGGCGTGGTTGGCGTTGGCGTCGATCAGGCAGCGCGTCATCCGGTCGATCACGCAATCGGGCACCTGGGTGCCGCCGGGGCCGTCCAGATAGACCCGCGGCCGGCCGTCGTCGGTCAACGCCAGGGCGGGAAACCGCGCCCGGACGTCGGTGATCGGGAACATCTCTGCCACGGCGTCCTCGCTCGTCGGCGCCGGTGCCCGGCGGGCGGCCGCGGCACCGGCCCAAGTGAATACGATCGCCCTCCGATATCGCCCGATCGGGCGCGCGTAAAGGCTCGCGTGGACGCGGCCGGGTGGACGCGCAAGCGGGACGGCCCGGTCCGCCTCTTGCGGGCGCCGCCCGATCGCGAGACCCTGGGCGCGCCGGTGCCGTCCGGCCCCGTTCGTCCTCACGTCAAGGACCCGCCGCCCCGTGTTGCCGCCGCCTTCGGTCGCCGATGCGCGATTCGTCCCGATCTCCGGCCGCCGCCGCACCAGCGCGCTCGCCGGCCCGGTGGTGCTGGCGTTGGCCCGCGGCATCGCCGGCGCGCGCTGGCGCGGCACCGCGCTCGGGCTCTCGCCGCTCGACCAGGCGATCCTGGGCCAATTGCTCCAGGGCCTCAAGCCGCGGGCGGCGTTGGTGATCGGCGCGGCCGACGGGTCGGGCGACGGCGACGCGCGCTGGCTCGCCGACCAGGCGGCGGCGCTCGGGCTCGACTGCCGGGTCCATACCGTGGGCACCGTGGGCGCGGCCGCCGCGGGCGCCGGCACCGACCCGGGATCGCCGGTGGTGGTCCATGACCGCGACCCGTCGGCGATCGCCGAGGTGGTGTCGCCGTTCGAGCTGGCGCGCTGGCCGCTGCCGCGGCTGGTGCTGGTGTCGGCGGGGTGCGCCGGCGATCTGGTGCGGCTGCTCGACTATCTGCATTTCCACGCGCTCAGACCGGGCGATTACCTGGTGGTCGGCGACACCAATCCGGAGGCGCCGCGCGCGCTCGACGTGAGCGTCGCCGACCCGGCGGTCGCCTATCGGCCGATCGGGCCGGGTCGGCTCGACCGGCTCGACCGGTTCTTCGCCGCCCATGGCGAGGTCTATCGGGTCGATCGCGGCTGTTGCGACGCGTTCGGCTACAACGCGACCTGGCATTGGAACGGCTATTTGGTTCGGGTGTGAACCGGCGGCGGCTTGGCGACCTTCCCTCGCTGGCCGGATCATGTCATGACTTGGGGGGGACCCTTGGCCCGAGAGTCCGGTTGAAATGGCGAGGATCAGTGCCGGTCTCCTGATGTACCGCTGGCGCGCGGACCAGATCGAGGTGCTGCTGGTCCACCCCGGCGGCCCGTTCTGGAGCCGCAAGGATTCGGGCGCCTGGTCGATCCCCAAAGGCGCGTGCGACCCGGGCGAGGATTTACTCGACGCGGCCAAGCGCGAATTCAATGAAGAGACCGGCTTGGTCGCGTCCGGCCCGTTCGACCGGCTGTCGCCGCGCCGTCAGTCGGGCGGCAAGCTGGTCCACGCCTGGGCATTCGCCGGCGACGGCGACGCCGAGCGCATGGTCTCCAACACCTTCACGATGGAGTGGCCGCCCGGCTCGGGCCGGGTCCAGGAGTACCCCGAGGTCGACCGCGCCGCCTGGTTCGACCTCGCCACCGCGCGGCGCAAGATCAACCCGGCCCAAGCCGGGTTTCTTGACGACCTGGTGCGGCTGATCGGGGCGCGGGGCGGCGGCGGGTAGGGATCCGTCGGGCGCGTCGCCTGTGGAAATGATCGCAACTCTCCGTCCCCCGCCCTTTAAGGCAGGGGAAAGTGGCCGCGCCAGCGGCCGGTCGGCAAGGCCGCCTCGCGACCGGGCGATGGCGGTTGCCGGGCGGCACCGCCGTATGCCCCCCTCTAACTCCCCCCACGTGCCGTGGGGGGAGGACTTGCCCCCGCCTTTCGGCGGGGGTGCCACGCAGTTTCATCCACGGTCGGTCGGTTGCCGATGATCATGTCGCATCTGTTGCGGTGGTGCGACGTCGTGTCGTACCGGGGCAGTCGGTGCGGAACATCTTGATCCGGTGTGGCTTTTTTCATTGTGCGCCGCCGCGAGCTGTGCTGTGCGCCGCACAGCTGCGCGATCGGTTGACGTGGATCAACGCCGGTCGGTGCGGGCGCCATCGATTTTGAACGAAACAAAAAAGAAACCAGCGGGGCCGCGGGATCGGGAGGGTCGGCCTCACTCGAAGTGTGAATAAACGGAGGACCACCGTCATGTTGCGACGGGATTTCGTCAAGACGCTGTCCGGGGCCGGCGCCGCCGCGGTCGGCGCGTCGTTGGCCGGACCGGCCGAGGCGCAGTGGATCAAGCGGCGGCCCAAGGTCGAGATCGGCGAGGTCGCCCGGGTCCGGGTCGACGTCCTGACCGAGACCAGTTGGTTCGACAACACCCGCCTGAAACAGAACATCGTCGCCTATGGCGGCGCTGGGACCAACCAATACTCGATCCCGTGGGATTGGGACAATGCCGGCGGTTATTCCGCCCTGATCACCGTGACCACACTGGAGGGCGAAACCCGAAAGATCCTGCTCGACACCGGCTGGAACACCGAGTGGATGGATTACATCTATCGGCGCAACGGCGTCGATCGGATGTTGGCCGAGGGCGAGATCGACTTCCTGGTGATCTCGCACTGGCACTTGGACCACGCCTGGGGGCTGGCGTCGGCGCTCAAGCACAATCCGGACATCAAGATCATCGCACCCGGCACGCTGTATCCGGAAGACCGGACGCTGCTCGGGGGCGGCCGGCTGACCGCGCGCAGCCACGACGGCGACGACGTCGTGATCTGCCAAAACGACCATCCGCACACCGGTCCCTTGGTCCTGACCGAAGAGGCCGGCGAGAACGACAGCGGCATCTATCGCCCGATGCCGGGGATGGCGATCCGCTTGTTCGACGTGCCGATCCTCTTGCGGGTGCGCGGCGAGAACGTTCTGTATTTCAATGTCAAGGACCATGGCATCGTCACGGTGACCGGCTGTTGCCACCCGGGCCTGTTGAACCTGTTCGCCTATGCCCGGCGCAATTTCGAAGATGCGAGGCCGTACGGCTGCTATGGCGGGCTGCATCTGACCGTGTTCGAGAGCTGGGACCCCCGGTTCGACGACATCATCCGCGGCATCGAGTATTTCGGGATCGAGAAGATCGCCTGCAATCACTGCACCGGCTGGTTGTTCGCCGAAAAGGCCGCGGCGGCCGGGCTGCCGATCGTGCGCGGCACCGATGCGTTCCGCGACTATCCCAAGGTGTCGACGGTCGCCGGGTCGAGCAATGTGTTCCTGACCAACGGCGACGCCGTGACGTTCGGCTGAGCCGCGCCGCGCCTTTTCGGATTCGGGAGCCTGTTTTGGTATGACGACACTTGTTGACGACGGCGCCGGCCCGGTGGCCGGCGGGCCGCACACGACCGCGCAGCTTCGCGGGGTCGCGATCGGTCTTGCCAACCTTGCGGCGCTTGCCGGGATCACCTGGCTTGTCTGGTATGTCCTGCTGCACCCCAACGGCGTGTTGGCGTTTTATACGCCGATGTACGGTTTTTCCTTGGTCGCAACCTTGCTTGCGGTGATCGTGTTCATGAGCCGGATCGCCGAGGGTTGGCCGTTCAGCGCCTGGCCGCTGGCCTGGCCGATCCGCGGGGCGGTGATGACCGCGGTCGCGCTGGGCGCGGTCTACGGACTTGTCCACGGCCTGTTCTGGGGCGGGCTCGGCCGGGTCGCGGTGACCTATTTCAGCCCGTACGCGATCATTGCCGAGGGCGGGGTCGGGGCCGAGTTCTTCAACGCCCGGGAGATCGCGTCGACCGCGATCGTCTATTTCGACGCGGCGTTCCTGGTGGTCGCACTGGTGTGGTCGGCCGGGGTCGGGCGCTGGCCGTGGCACCGTGTCCCGGTCGGGGTCCGGGTGTGGTCGAAGACGGCCACGGTGGTGCTGTTGAGCGGGCTTTTGTTCCTGGTCGCGTTCCATCCCCATGTCGCGCACCTGTTCTATCCGGCGCAGTCGATGGCCGGGGTGACGCCGTGGTGGCGCGAGCTGTCGATGACCTCGAGCGCCTTCTTCAACCTTGGCGTCTTGCTGTGCGTGGTGATGGCGGTGGTGCTGAGCGAGCTTACCTGGGAGGGCGAGCCATGGGGCCGGTTCGACCGCCAGGGCGGGGCCGCGGCCAAGGGGGTGACCACTTTGCTTGGCTCGGCGCTGATCGGTTTGTGGTTTCTTTACCTTTTGTGGCAACTGATGAACGCGCTTTGGTACGAGCCGTTCGTGGGCGGCCAGCGGCTTGACGGTCCCCATTTCCGCTATCTGCATGCGGGTGAGGTTGCGGGGTTCGTGATCTTGTCGGCGTACATTCTCAAGGTGTGTTTCGGCAACGGGCCGGGGCGGGGGAGCCTGGCGATGCGCGCGCTGGTTCGCACCGCGCTGATCCTGGCCGGCGCGGTGGCGATGTGGTTTTTCTACTATTCGCCGTTGGCAA
Organism: Azospirillaceae bacterium; assembly: GCA_028277115.1. Taxonomy (GTDB): domain Bacteria; phylum Pseudomonadota; class Alphaproteobacteria; order Azospirillales; family Azospirillaceae; genus JANQHG01. The sequence goes on along the minus strand of JANQHG010000070.1, from coordinate 4,545 downwards.
CGCTCGCGCTCGGCAAGGTGCCCGGGATCGCGTCGCCCGACGACACCTCGTTGGTGGTGACGTTGTTGTTTTTATGCGTCGTGTTGATCCAGGCCGAGTTTTTCGGACGTGGGCCGCGGGCGGCGGCGACCGTCGATCGGCCCGGGCGGTAGGTGCGGGTGATCCGCTGCACCCGGCGTGGCTTGGTCTCCGCGCTGTTGGCGCGGGGGCCGGGCCACGCCGCCCTCCCTGGCGCGGATGGCGACGGGCTTTGGGAGGACGCGGCGCTGGCGCGCGAATGGGTGGCGTTCGGCGAGGATGTGCTCGACGCCTCGGCGCGGGCGCGGGGGCTTGATCCCGACCGGCTCGACCGCGATCAGCTGGTTCGATTTGCGGCGGTGCCGGACGATCCGGGTTTGCCAAATCGCCGCAGGCGGGCTACAAATACACTTGAATGAATATAACAACGATTGCGAAACCGAGAGCGGGCGAGCAGGGAGGAGGGCGTCGGTGCCGGTGGAAATGGATCTTGAGGATTTTTTCCAGCGCCAGATCAACGCGGTGATCACCCGGACGCTTGCGGTGCCGGGGCTGCCGGCGCGGCTCGGCGTGGTCGGTGCCGGCGAGCGGTGGGACGGCCCGCGGGCGGGAGACCAGCCGGGCTGGTTCTTTTGGCTGGACGGCCGGGACGGGGTTTACGAGCTGGCGTTCGCCGGTGCGCTTGGCGACCGCACCGCGGGCGATGGCGCGCCGGTCGCCCAGTTCCCGCTTCGGTACTTTCCGGGCCCGGACGAGGCGGTGCTCGGCCGGTATGGGTTTGAGGAACGGGCGCTGATTGCCGGCGGCCTGCTCGGCCGCTCACGGGCGCCGTCGCCCGCCGATCGCGAGCGGATCGACACCAGCCTGTTCACGATCGGCCTGGTCGAACTCGCGGTTGCGACCGACCGCAGCGCCGCGGTGCTGAACCTGATGTGTCTTGACCGTTTGCGTTTGGTCTATCCGAGCGGTTTGACCCGCCATTATGCCGAGCTCGCGTGCGATCAGGCGTTTCCGCCCGGCACGGTCGATCGCGACGTGCCGAGCCGCGATCTGGCCGTGCCGTTGTTTGCTGCTTTGTCGGCGATGTTGATCGCCGGGCTCGGGGTTGCGCCGTCGCGGATCGCGGTTTCGCGTGCGCCCGGTTTCAGCTTTCGCTGTGACGCCGACGGTGAGGCGGCGGCGTGCGACGATCCCGGCCGCCAGATCGATCGCGCGACGGTGGCGATCGGCCGGGTTGACGACCCGTGGTTCGAGCGTCTGGCCGCTGCCGACGGCCAGGCGACCCGTTTGGTGGACTGGCATACCCGCGATCCCTGGCCGGTGTTCCCGGGCGCCCTTGACAGCCACGCCGTTTCCCGCGCCGGCCACCTGGGCGCCTGCCACCCCTTGGGCGCGGTCGAACAGGTCTTGTGCGGCTGTTGCGGTTAGATTGTTTTTGGTGGGGTCCAGGGGGGTCACCCCTGGTGGGGGGTGTCGGGGGGCAACGCCCCCTGACCTTGAACGGTGTCGATCACGACCTCGGCGTGCAAGGTCCGGTGAACCGGGCACTTATCGGCGATCTCGACCAACCGCGCCCGCTGCTCTGCGGTCAACGCCTCGCCGTCGAGCGTGACCGTTCGCTGGATCCGATCGATCCGCCCCTCGCGGGTCTCGCACTCCGCGCAGTCTTTGGCGTGGATTTTCTCGTGCGTCAGCGCGACCCGCACCCGTTCGAGCGGCCATCCTTTGTGTTGCGCGTACATCCGCACGGTCATGGCGGTGCACGCCCCGAGCCCGGCGAGCAGCAGGTCGTACGGTCCCGGCCCGGCGTCGTCGCCGCCGACTGCGACCGGCTCGTCGGCGGTCAAGTGGTGGCGGCCGATGCGGACCGATTGCTGGAACCGGCCGGTCAGGGTTTCTTCGACCACCACCTGGGCGTCGTCGGCGGCGGCCGGCGCGGCGGCGGCCGGCTCGGGCGGCGGGTCGAGGCTGTTGTCGGCCCAGGCGGCGAGCACGCCCGCGACGTAGTCGGCGTCGGCGCGGCGCGACAACAGGTGGTCGGCGCGGTCGAGCGAGAGATAGCTTTTCGGGTGCTTGGCCGCTTGGAACAGGCGCTGGGCGTTTTCGATCCCGACCACCTGGTCGATCGGCGAGTGCATGACCAGCAAGGACCGGCGCAGTCCCGCCAGGTGTTGGTCGAGCGAGGCGGCGCGGATGTCATCGATGAATTGTTTTTTGATGGTGAACGGCCGGCCGACCAGGTGGACCTCGGCGGCGCCGCGTTCGGTGATCTCGGCCAGGCGGTCGGCGAAGTGGGCGATCACGTGGGCCGGGTCGTGGGGGGCGCCGATGGTGGCGACCGCGCGTGCTTCGGGCATGCGGTGGGCGGCGGCGACCACGGCGGCGCCGCCGAGCGAATGGCCGATCAGCAGGGCAGGGGGCGCCAGGGTGTCGCGCATATGGTCGGCTGCGGCGACCAGGTCGTCTACATTGGAGCTGAAGTTGGTGTTGGCGAATTCGCCCGCGCTCGACCCGAGCCCGGTGAAATCGAAGCGCAGGACCGCGATGCCGCGCCGGCTCAAGCCCTCGGCGATCCGGCTGGCGGCGAAGATGTCTTTGGTGCAGGTGAAGCAGTGGGCGAACAGGGCGTAGGCGCGCGGCGCCTGGTCCGGTTTGTCGAGGCGGGCCGACAGCTCGACGCCCTGGCTGCCCGGAAAGCGAAATCTCTTGGACCGCATAGGGCGTTTGCCTTTCGGTTTGGACGGAACTCGCCACCGGCGCTCGGCCTGACGGCCGTTGCGGGGGCGCCGCCCCCAACGCCCCCCCAAAATGGGGTCCAGGGGGCACCCCCCCTGGTCGGGGGGTGTCGGGGGGTGAAACCCCCTGACCTGGGGGCGCAGCCCCCAAACCCTCGCCACAGGCTTTAGTACAACTCGAGCTGACGGCGCAGCTCTTTCGCGTGCTCGCGGGTCATCGTTTCCGGGCGGATCACCGGCTCGAGCGTGCCGCCGGCGGTTCCGAACCGCGCAGTGGTGGGGGCCATCAGCGGCCTCATTGCCGGTCGGAGTGGCCTTACGTGGCCAGCCCGTCGAGCCATGCGGTGAGACAGGCGGCGGCGCGGCGGCGGAGCGCGGGCGCGAGCGCCGTGTGCTCGGCACGCAGCCGGGTCGGGTCGACGCCGGCGGCAGTGAGCTCGTGGGTGTGGCCGATCAGCCAACGCTCGAACCCCTCACCACCGGCTTCGGGGTGGAACTGGACCGCGAGCGCGTGGCGGCCCCAGGCGAACGCCTGGTGCGGGCACACTTGGGTCGCGGCCAGGTGGACCGCGTGGTCGGGCAGATCGAAGGTGTCGCCGTGCCAATGGAGCACCGGTTCGCCGTCGAACGGGGCGAGGCACGAGGCGCGGCCGGCCTCGGTCAGGGTGATCGGGGCAAAGCCGATCTCCTTGGCCGGTGCGGGATAGACCCGGGCGCCGAGCGCGCGCGCGATCAGTTGGGCGCCGAGGCAGATGCCGAGGGTCGACCGTCCGGCGGCGAGCCGGCGGGCCAGAAGGTCGACCTCGGCGGCGAGGAACGGGTAGCGGTCGTCCTCGTACGCGCCGATCGGGCCGCCGAGTACGATCAGGAGATCGGCGCTGTCGGGTGACAGCAGGGTGATATCATCGACCCCGACGTCGTGATAGCAGACGTGATAGCCCGCCGCGGCGAGCGGGGCGGCTAACGCGCCGAGGTCTTCGAATGCGAGGTGGCGGATCGCGGTTGCCTGTGGCATCGGGACCTCTTCGTCGTGGGCGCGGCGGCGGCGGCGTTCGGCCTGGCGGCCGTTGTCAGGGGCGCTGCCCCCGACACCCCCGCAAGGGGGGGCACCCCCCTTGACCCCCATTCATGAGCGGGGTCCAGGGGGCAACCCCTGGTCGGGGTCGGCCATTTGCGCGAAGACCGGCAGGTTAGATGGCCATCGAGCCGTCCGCCCTCAAGGCCACCGGCACCGTCCGCCCCTCGCGCAACCCGACCGCTCGGGTCGCCAGTTGCGACATCAAGCTGCGATCATGGGTTGCGATCACCATCGCGCCCGGAAACGCGACGAGCTGACCCACCAGGGTTGCTTGGTGTCGGACGTCAAGCGCGACGGTCGGCTCGTCGAGCAGCAGCACCTCGGGCACGCCGGCGATCAGCCCGGCGAACGCGACCAACCGCTTCTCGCCGCCCGACAACCGGTCGACCGCGCGCTCGGCGAGCGACCCGAGCCCGAGCTGGTCCAACACCCGACGCGCGGTCGCGAGCGCCGCCCGCCGTCCGACGCCGTGGTTCAGCGGGGCGAACGCGACATCCTCGACCACGGTCGGGCAGATCAGCTGATCGTCGGGGTCCTGGAACAGGAAACCGACCCGGCGGCGCACCGGGTGGAAGTCGGGCTCGGTTCTGCAGACGGTGCCGAAGGCGCGTACGGTGCCGGCGGCCGGTCGCTCGAGCCCGATCAGGGTGCGCAAAAGCGTGGTCTGCTCGGCGCCAACGGCGCCGGCAAGACCACGCTTTTGCGCACCCTGAT
>JANQHG010000253.1 GCA_028277115.1 Azospirillaceae bacterium | reverse complement strand
ATTGCGCGGCGCGCGCATGCCCGACCAGAACGCCGGCAGCCCGCGCTCGGCGAGCGCGTTCAGGAGTGCGTCGAGATCGGCTCGGCTGGGCGCTCGCCGACCGACCGGATCTGGTCTTCTTGTGCCTGGGCGCCAACGACGGCTTACGCGGGATCGACCCCGCGACCACCCGGGCCAATCTCGACGCACTCCTGAACGCGCTCGCCGAGCGCGGGCTGCCGGCGTTCTGGTCGGGCATGCGCGCGCCGCGCAATCTCGGCCCGGCCTATACCCGGGCGTTCGACGCGTTGTTCCCGGCGCTCGCCGCCGACCACGGGGTCGCGTTCGATCCGTTCTTCCTTGAGGGCGTCGCGACCGTCGCGGCGCTCAACCAGCCGGACGGGCTGCACCCGAACTCGGCCGGGGTGGCGCGGATCGTCGCGCGCCTGGCACCCCGGATCGCCGCCTTCGTGCGCGCCCACTTGGCCGGGCGATCCGGCGACCCACGGCCCGACGACGCAGCGGACGCCGGCAGCGATGGATGATCGCGTCCCGGCGGCCACCGCCGACGACGGCGCCGGCTGGACCGCCGACGCCTGCGCGGGCGCCGGCGTGCCGGTGCTCCTCGGGCTCGGCGCCAATGTCGGCGACCGGGCGGGCGCGCTCGAGGGCGCGCTTGAGCGGCTCGGCGCCTTGGGCCGGGTGCGCGGCCGATCGCCGATCTACCAGACCAGCCCGATGTATCTCGAGGACCAGCCGCCGTTCCTCAACATGGTCGCGCTGTTGGAGACCGGGCTCGACCCGGTGCGCCTGCTCGGCGCGGTCAAGGCGATTGAGCACGCGCTCGGCCGCCGCCGGCGGGTCCGGTTCGGCCCGCGCGAGATCGACATCGATATTCTGGCTCACGGCGACCGGGTGGTCGATCTGCCGACGCTGACGATCCCGCATCCGCGGCTCGCCGAACGCGCGTTCGTCCTGCGCCCGCTCGCCGACCTGGTGCCGACCTGGCGGCACCCGGTCTCGGGCCAGTCGGTGGCGGCGCTCCTGGCGGCGCTGCCGGCGCCGGGCACGGTGGTGCGGCTCGCCGTCGAGCCGGCGGGGCCTTAGCGGGCCGGCGGGGTCAGGCCGAGCGCCACCTCGGGCCCGTCCTTGATCAGGTCGTAAACGAAGCCGGAGCCGCGGCTGCCCATCAGTGCAAACGCGACCAGGCCGAGGCGCCGGGCGACCACCGCAAGCCCGTCGACGATCCAGGGATACGTCATCAAGTGATTGTAGAGCGTGATGCCGCCGAGCGCGAACGCGCTCATGATCCCGACCCGGTAGAAATCGATCTCGCTCAGGTCGAACTCGGGCACCGCGGGGGCGGCCGGCGACTGTTGCGGCGGCCTCTGGGCCCCGGCGGGCTCTGCTGCCGCCACGACGATCAGGGCCATGACGACCGCCGCGAATACTCGACACGCTCTCGACACCGGCCGCGCCTCCTGGTTCGGGTGGTGGCGGCCGGGGTCGGCCGCGGGGCTACTGTCCGCGCGCGCGACCCTACACGGCGGGTCGCGTCGGGAACAATCCCCCTGATGGCCCCCTGATGGCGAGGCCGCGGCGGCGGCGGATTTGGGGGCTGCGCCCCCAAGGTCAGGGGGTTTCACCCCCCGACACCCCCCGACCAGGGGTTGCCCCCTGGACCCCGCCCATTAGTGGGGGTCAAGGGGGGCAACCCCCTTGCGGGGGTGTCGGGGGCAGCGCCCCTGACAACGGCCGCCAGGCCGAACGACGGCGTTTCAGCCGGGGCGGGTCGGCCGAACGCGCGCGGGAACCGGCCGCGCCAGCCCGACGAACCGATGCGTCAACAGCACCGCCGAAACCAAGGTGCCGAAGAGAAGTCCACCGACAATCCCGGTCGGACCATAACCGAACGCCACGCCGGCCAACCAACAGGTCGGCACCGTGGCGGCGAACCAGGCGACCAGCTGACGCCGGGTCACGCTCCACGCGATCCCGTAGCCGCGCAACGCATGGGCAAGCACGCCTTGTGTTGCATCGGTGATCAACACCACCCCGACGATCGGGACGACCGGCACCAGCACCGCGATCAACGCAGGATCGGTGGTGAACAGCCCCGCGACCACCCCCGGCGCGAGCCACAGTGGTGCCGCGCCCCCGACCGCGATCATGATCGCGACCCCGGTCCCGACCACGGCCGCCAGGGTCGCGCCGGCCGGATCGCCGCGACCGATCGCCCGGCCGACCCGGATGCCGGTCGCGGCACCGAGCCCGGTCGCGATCATAAAGGCGATCCCGATCAGGGAGCGCGCGACCGCGGTCGCCGCCAGCGCCAAGGTGCCGATCCAGCCGGCCATGATCTCGACCGCCGAGAACGCCGAGACCTCGGCGACCATGCTGCCGGCCGCGGCGGTGCCGAGCTGGCGTTGCACCCGCCAGGCGCCCCAGCCGCCGATCGGCCGCCGGCGCACCGCAGCGCCGATCGGACCGGGCAAACCCCAGACCACCGCGAGGAGCGCGACCGCCATCAGCCAGCGCACCGCCACGGTCGCCCAGGCCGCCCCGACCGCGCCGAGCGCCGGCGCGCCGACGTGACCGAAGATCAACACCCAGTCGAGCCCGGCATTGACCAGGCAGCCGGCCAGCATCACCAGCATGCCGGGCAGCGGCCGGCCGATCGCTTCCAGAAACACCGCGGCCCCGATGAACAGCGCGATCGACGGCAGCGACCAGGCCAACACCCCGATCACCTCGCCGCCGGCCGCGGCCAGCGCCGGGGTCTGGCCCAACACGGCGAGGATCTCGGTCCCGAACCAGCACGGCACCATCGCGCACCCGCCGGCCACCAGACCAAGCGGCACCGTCCGTCGCCACGCCGCCCCGGCCTCGTCCGGCCGGCCGGCGCCGACCGCCCGGCTCGCGACCACCGGGGTCCCGAGCATCAGCGCCATCAGCCCGACCATCAAGATGAACACCACCGCGAGCGCGACCGAATGCACCGCCAGCTGTTCCGCCGACAGCCAGCCGAGCAGGACCGCGTCGGTGATCACCAAGACGCGATTGCCGGCGCGCGCCCCGGCGACCGGCCCGGCGAGCCGGATCAGGCCGCCGGCTTCGCGCGCGACCGCGCGCGCGGTCCAGGCGCCGGCGCCGCGCGGCAAGCCGGTGACCGCCACCGGGTCGGCGGTCACGACGCCGCGCCGGTCGGGCGGACGGCCTCGGGGCCGGGGCCGGGGCCGGGCGCCGGCGCCGCGGCGACCACCGCCGACGACAGGTCGGCCGCCGCCGGCACGGGTCCGGCGGCGGCGATCGACTGCGCCCAGGCGACCAAGCGCCGGACCCCGAGCGCGCGTTCGAGCAGCTGGACCTGGCGCGACACCGCGCCCGCCGTGACCCCGAGGTCGGCGGCCGCCGCGGCGAAACCGCCGCAGCGGGCGGCGGCCTCGAAGGCGCGAACGGCATTGAGCGGCGGCAGGCGCATCCGCGGCGGGCTCGGGTGGCGGTGAGAAAGATCAGGCCAACAATACCGCGCAGTATCCGCCGACGCCAAGGACCGCAGGGCCAGGGCGATCCGGTTCTCGGCGACGGCTGCCGCGCGGTTCTCGTGGAACGAAGAAAGAAGACGCCCCGCTCGCCCCGCCGCTACCCGCCCGGCAACGAAAGTGCAAACGTGCCCTCGATCGTCTCGCCCTCACCCTCGGGGTCGGGGGTCGCCAGCTCGGGAAAGCGCGCGCGGCTGACCGCGATGCCGGTCCACAAGCCGACTTGGTTGCACAGGATCGACGTGATCAGTCCGGTGCCGAGAAACACCGTGGACGCCGCCGCCGCCACGCCGGGCACGATGGTCGCCCATTTGGCGCCCAACAGCTTGCCCTCGAGCAGGATCGCCTCGTCCATCGCCGCGATCACCAGCGCGAGGTCGGGGGTGAGCAGCAACAGGTCGGCGGCGTCGGTCGCGACCACGTTGGCCTGGGCGAGCGAGATCGCGACATGGGCCTGGCGCAGCGCGACCGCGTCGTTGAGGCCGTCGCCGATGAAGCAGATGGTGCGGCCGCTGTCCTGCAGGCTGCGCACGATCCGCGCTTTGTCGGCCGGCAGCTGTTCCGCGATCCAGCGGTCGACGCCGAGCGTGTCGGCGACCCGGCGGGTTGGTTCCTCGAGGTCGCCCGAGATCAGCCAGACCTTGAGCCCGCGTCGGCGCAGGCGGCCGACCACCGGTGCGGCCTCGGGGCGCAGGGTTGCCGATAAGGCGAAGTAGCCCGCGAACCGGTGGTCGAACGCGACCCCGATCATGGTCTTGCCCGCGTTCAGGTGGCCGCGGATCTCGCCCGCGAACGGTTCGGCGATGTGGACGCCGCTCCCCGCGACGAACGGCAGGCTGCCGACATGGACCGGGCGGCCGTCGATCAGGGCGCGCAGGCCTCGCCCGGTTTCGTAGTCGACCCAATCGGGGGCGCGTGGGGCGAGGCCGCGGCGGCGGGCGACCGCGCGCACCGCCTCGGCGATCGGGTGGACCTGGTGGTACTCGGCCGTCGCGGCGAGCGCGATCAGCTCGTCTTCGGTCCAGCCGTCGGCGCAGCCGATCGTCTCGACCCGGGGTTCGCCGGTGGTCACCGTGCCGGTCTTGTCGAAGATCACCGTGTCGACCCGGCGCAGGAACGCCAGCACCCGGGCGTCGCGCACCAGGATGCCGCGGTCGAGCGCGCCGGTCAGCGTGTGCATCATCCCGATCGGGGCGACGATCCGGTACATGTAGCCCGGGACCGAGTTCCACAACGCGACCATCGCCGAGGCGCCGAGGAACGGCGCCCCCGCCAGGCCGACCAGGAAGGTCGGCGGCGCCACCGTGTTGACGTGCGCCTCGCCGTGCGAGGCGAGGTCGCGGCGGAGGTCGTCGGCGCTGTTCAGCATCGCCGCGACCTCGCCCGCCGTGCTGTCGGCGCCCGAACGGGTGACCCGGATATAGAGGCGGCCGGTCAACACCAGGGTGGTCGCGAGGACCCGGTCGTCGGGGCCGACATCGACCGTGCGCTCCTCGCCGGTCAGCGCGGCGCGGTTGAGGCTGGCGTCGCCGCGCACCACCACGCCGTCGCACGGCACCACCTCACCGGCGCTGACCACCACCAGGTCGCCCGGGCGCACCCGGTCGAGCGGCACTTGGTGGTCGCCGCCCTCGTGCACCAGCCAGACCTGGCGCGACTGGTCCTGGAGCGCCGTGGTCAGCCGGCGGTAGCTGGTGTCCTCGGTCCGGCGGACCAGATGGCGGGCGAGATGGGAGACGAACGCGGCGTACGGCAGCAGGAACAACTGGCCGCGCAGTGCGCAGGCGAGATAGATCAGCGAGTCGAGGGTGTCGATGCCGACCCGGCGGCGGCGCAGCGGGGCGAAGCCTGCAACGAAGATCGGGGGCATCGTGATTGCCGACAGGACCGCGCCCGCGATCAGGAGGGACGGGGCGAACAGGCCGGCGCTGCCGAGCCCGAGTGAGGCCGAGGCGAGCATGAAATGCCAGCGCCCGACGTCGCGTCCGACCAGCGGCTCGATCGCCGGCGTGGTTGCGGCGGGCGGGGCGGTTTCGGCGGCCGTGGGCGCCGCAGCCGGGCCGCGCCGGAGTTTGGGCGGCCGGCGCGAGCGGACCATCGGCACGCGGTGGCGAGCGCCGCGCAGGCTCTGGACCAGGCCGGCCAGCGCCGCCGAGGTTCCGGCAACCGCCAACACCGTGGTGAACGTCAGCAGCATGGGCGCGCCTCCCGAGTGCGGCGAGTTTTCTGGGGCCACGCCCCCCCGACCAGGGGTTGCCCCCTGGACCCCATTCATTAACTCATTAACGGGGATCAAGGGGGGTGTCCCCCCTTGCGGGGGTCGAGGGGGCAGCGCCCCCCCAACGGCCGTCAGGCCGAACTACGGCGTCGCCGCCAACACCGCACGAACCGGCGACGCCTCTGCCCCGGCCAGCTTGAGCGGCAAACAAATCAAGGTGTACCGCCCAGCCGGCACGCCTGCGAGCGTGATCCCTTCCAAGATCAACACATCGTGACCAAGCAGGGTGTGGTGCACTGGGTGATCGGCCGCAGCGGCGCGATCGACCGAAACATAATCGATCCCGACCAGCCGCACCCCGGCCGCGACGCAGGCGGCCGCCGCGTCCCGGGTCAGCGCGACATAGTCGTCGGTATACCGCGCCGCGGTCGGCAACCCGCGCGCCGAATTCGCTGTGCGGAACAACACTGCGTCCCCCGGGGCCAAACCGGCGCCTTCGACCTCGGCGGCGGTCACCGCCGGCCGGTCGCTCGGCACCTCGACCACCTGGGCCGGCAGGATCGTGTCGGTGAGCGCCAACTGGTCGATCCGCCGCCCGGTCTCGACGAAGTGCCACGGCGCGTCGAGATGGCTGCCGCAATGCGGGGTCAGCGACAGCTGCGACAGCGCACAGCCGTCGCCGCCCGCGTAGGACTGGATCAGGTCGCGCCGATAGGGCGGGTCGCCCGGATAGTCGATCGACTCGACGCCGAGCCGCACCGACAGATCGTACAGGCGCGTCGCCCCGAACGGCAGCCCCGCGGTCATGCGCCGGCCCAGTCGCGGCGCACCGCGTCGAGCGTGGTCAGGACCGGCGGCCGGCGCGGCGGCGGCCCGCCGTCGTCGATCCGAAGGCCCTGCAGCGTGTGCACCACCGACGGCGCGCCGTCGTCACCCGGAATGGTGACGACTTGGCCGCGCGCGGCGATCTGCGGGTGGTCGGCCAGCTCGTCGGGCGCCAGCACCGGCTCGACACAGCAATCGACCGGGTCGAGCCGTGCCAGCCACGCGGCGCGCGACCGGGTCGCCAGGTGGGCCGCGACCTCGGCGGTCAGCGCGTCCTGGGGCATCGGCTCGTCCTGGCGCGCGATCCACTCGGGCCGGCCGACCGTCTCGCAAAAGCGCGACCAGAACTTCGGCTCGAGCGCGCCGACCGCCAGATAGCGATCGTCCGCGGTGCGATACGTCCGGTAATAGGCGGCGGCGCCGGTCAACAGCGCGCGGTCGCGCGCCGGCGCCCGGCCGCGCGCCGCCTCGGCGATCGCCGCGCCCTGCCAGCCGAGCAGGCTTTCCATCAGGCTGACGTCGAGATAGGTGCCCCGCCCGGTGCGTTCGCGCGCGAACAGGGCGGCGGCGACCGCGAACGCGGCCTGGGTCGCGCCGGCGTGGTCGGCCATCGGCGGGCACGCCGCGGTCGGCCGGTCGGCGCTGCCGGTCAGGCCGACCGCGCCCGCAATCGCGGCATAGGTCAGGTCGTGCCCGGCGCGCAGCCGGTACGGCCCGCCCTGGCCGAAGCCCGACAGCGCGACGTGGACGAGACGCGGGTTGAGCGCCTCGAGCACCGCACGCCCGAGCCCGAGCCGTTCCAGGGTGCCGGGGCGGAAGCTCTCGACCAGAACGTCGGCTGCGGCGACCAGGTCGTGGCCGGCGGCGCGCCCGGCCTCGTCCTTGAGATCGGCGGTGACCACCCGCTTGCCGGCATTGACCAGCTTGTAGGCCGGGCAGAGACCATCGGCGTCGGGTGGGTCGAACGTGCGCATCGGATCGCCGCCCGGCGGCTCGAGCTTGACCACGTCGCCGCCGAGGTCGGCGAGCATCAACGCGGTGAACGGACCGGGCAGATATTGGCTGAGATCGAGCACGCGGACCCCCGACAGGAGCCCGGACGACTGCGGCATGGCGAGAGATCCCGATGGTCGTGGTCCGGCCGTTGTAGCGCAGCCGGTCCCGCCCAGCCACCGCCGGCACAGGGCGGTCAGGTCGGCGACGCCGACGCGGCGCAGCCGCGGCAGGTCGAGCGCCGCGCCGCCCGGCCGGACCAGCCGCGCGCCGGCGGCGGCCGCGATTGCAGCGAGCCGCGCGGCAACCGGCGCCGGTCCGTCGAATGCCAGCACCTCGACGCCGGCGCGGACCCCGGCGAGCACCTGGCCCGCGCGGTCGTCGCAATCGAGCACCAGGGTGACCGGTCCGGCGGCGGGCTCGAGCGCCGCGGCCGCGCGCGCCAACTCGCGCGCAAACGCGGGCCCGCACCACGCGGCGAGCGCGCGATCCACCACCAGCGCGACCGGCCGGCCGCCGAGCGCGTGCGCCGCCGCAAGCGCGGCCCGCGCGTCGGCGAGCTCGGCAACCCGCACCGCGGGCGTCGGCCAAGGGGCAAAGACGCGGTCGGGGTCGGGGTCGCGGGCGGCCGTCAGCGACGGGGGGTCAGACGCTGGCAACGATCTCGGACCACAGGCGGTCGATCTCGCTGTCCTCGACCTGGCGGGTCGCGCTCAAGCGCCGGAACCCGGCCAGCACCTGCGCGACCGCCGGGTCGTCGTCGTGACGCGCGGCGAGTGCGCGCGCGACATCGGCCAACATGCGGTCGCGCGCCTCCTGGCGCAGCTCTGGCAGGGTGTAGCGCGCCTCGTCGATCTCCTCGAGCAGCTCGACCAAGGATGCCAGCACCGGCGTCTGATCGGGCGCGCCCACGGTGTCGCGAACCAGCGCGCACAACAATACCAGTCTCAAGTCGCGCGACGGCAGCGCACACTCGAGCCAGCGCACGCTCTGGCGGATCGACTCCTCCGTGCGTTCGCCGCCAAGCACCGACTGGATGCGGCGGACCAGGCTGATCGCAAGGCCGGTCCACCAGAAAAAATCGACGCACCCGACCAGCTCAACCACCAGGTCCGCGAACAAGGCGCGCTCTTCCTCGCGCGCCCACACGGTTTCGGGATGGCGCTCGCGCAACAGCACCGCGAGTGCCCCTGCGACCGACTGGCGGGTGGTTGCCGCATCGGTGCGCCCGCACAGGCGGGCGATCGCCTGTTCCCATGCCGGGACCGCGAGTGCCTCGTCGCCGGGATCGGCAAGGTCGGCGGCGCGGTCGGGGGGGGCCGCGCGACCGGCCACCATCGCGGCGAGCCGGCGAATCCGGCCGATCATCGATGCCGACCGCGCCATACGCTCGAAGAATGCGCCCGGCTGTTCGATCACCTCGGCCATGATCGGGTCGAGTTGGGCCGCCGCCGATTGAGGCACCGCATCGATCACCGCCGCGGTCATCACCACCTTGTCGGGCCAGCTGTCGGCCGTGCGCAACAGCTTGGCGACGATGAAGGTGAGTTCACAGACGTCCGCAAGCCCGCACCGGCCGGTGTCGAGCGCCGCAATCCCCTCGCTCGCCTCGTCCACCGTCAACCGCTTGAGACTGTGATCGGTCTTGGCAACCTCGCGGATCATCGCGATCAGCCGGGTCTCGAGCGTCGCCAGCCGCTCCATGCAGACCGACCGCGGCAGATCAGTCTTGCGCGACAAAACGTCGACCACCCGCCCGATCGCGGCGCGATAGTCCCCGTCGCTGCGGGTGAACCCTCGGATCGCGTCGTAGGACCACAGGAACTCGATCGGGGTGATCGCCCGCAGCTCAAGGTAGTCGAAGGCGAAGTGAGCGATCAATCGGCGAGCGGTATGCTGGAACAGTTCAACCGGATGACGGCACAGTACCAACTCATCGAACATGGCGCGGGTGATCGGGCGGACTCGCGTCGGCGCCGCGGCGGTCGCTTGGACGGTGCACTCGACGATCGGCCGAGCGACGCCTTGGCTGCTCACCTGCACGATCGCGAGCTTGCGATAACCGCCGCTGAGCCGGATCGAGTCGAGGAACGCGCGCGCCTGCGCCTCGGTCTCGAACACGCCGCAGAGTTCGGCGGCCTCTTCGATTTGTCCAGTGACCTCGAAGTGCATCGCGTGGACCCCCACCGGTCTTGCCCGGGTCCCCAAGACCGGCCGGCCCCGCGGCCCGGCGCCGGCGGGTCGCAGGATCGGCGTCCTGAGAGCTGACACACAAAGCCAACAAACTGTCAAATGTGTCGCCATCCTGGCAAGGCTTTGCGGCAAACGCCCGGGGGTGTCTGGGGCCGGGCCGGCGACGATCACGCGTTGACAGCGTCCGGGCGGCCACGGCTTAATCGCCGCCGCGTCCGCCCCGCCCGATCTCGACAAGACCCCCACCCATCATCGCGGCGGACCCATGGGGGGCAGCGCGGCCGCCGCGGCCGCGCTGCCGATCCGGTTTCGATCCCCCAAAGACATGATCGCTGAAACGATTTCGGGAGGCAGTGCAGTGATGAAGCGCATGGCAATGGCCGTCGGCCTCGGCGCGGCCGCGGTGCTCGGCGTGGCCGGCCCGGCGGCGGCCAAGACCCTGGTGTTCTGCTCAGAGGGCAGCCCCGAGGGCTTCAACGCCCAGCTCTACACCGCCGGTACCACGTTCGACGCCTCGTCCGAGCCGGTCTTCAACCGGTTGGTCGAGTTCGAGCGCGGCACCACAACCGTCGTCCCGGGCCTGGCAGAGTCCTGGGAGGCGGCGCCCGACGGGCTCAGCTACACCTTCAACCTCCGCCCGGGGGTCAAGTTCCACACCAGCCGGACCTTCACACCGAGCCGCGACTTCAATGCCGACGACGTGTTGTTCTCGTTCAACCGCCAGCTCGACCCCGAGCATCCCTACCACGAGGTCGGGGGCGGCGCCTACGAGTACTTCGTCAGCATGGGCATGGACAGCCTGCTTTCCGACATCGTCAAGGTCGACGATCTGACCGTGCGCTTCGAGCTGACCCGGCCTGAGGCGCCGTTCCTGGCCAATCTGGCGATGGACTTCGCCTCGATCATGTCCGCCGAGTATGCCGATCAGTTGAGCACCGCCGGCACGCCGGAGCGGATCGATCACGACCCGATCGGCACCGGTCCGTTCCAGCTGGTGGCGTATCGAAAGGATGCGCTCATTCGCTATTCCGCGTTCGACGAGTACTGGTCCGGCCGGGCGCCGATCGACAACCTGGTGTTCGCGATCACGCCCGACGCCTCGGTGCGCTGGGCCAAGCTGCGCGCCGGCGAATGCCATGTCATGCCCTACCCCAACCCGTCCGATCTCGAGGCGATGGCCGCCCATCCCGAGATCAACCTGTTGCACCAACCGGGCTTGAACGTCGGCTATCTCGGCTTCAACACCGAGAAGGCGCCGTATGACGACGTCCGGGTCCGCCGGGCGCTCAACATGGCGATCAACAAGGCGGCGATCATCGAAGCGGTCTACCAGGGCGCCGGCACGGTGGCGAGGAACCCGCTGCCGCCGACCATCTGGTCGTACAACGACGATGTCGTTGACTACCCCTACGACCCCGAGGCGGCCCGCACGCTGTTGGCCGACGCCGGCTACGCCGACGGTTTCTCGACCGACATCTGGGCGATGCCGGTCCAGCGCCCCTACAACCCGAACGCGCGTCGGGTCGCCGAGATGATCCAGGCCGACTGGGCCGCGGTCGGGGTCGAGACCGAGATCGTGACCTATGAGTGGGGTGAGTATCTGAAGCGTTCCAAGGACGGCGAGCACGAGACGGTTCTGCTCGGCTGGACCGGCGACAACGGCGACCCGGACAATTTCTTGTATGTCCTGTTGTCGTGCGACGCGGTCGGCAGCGCCAACCGGGCCCGCTGGTGCCACCAGCCGTTCGACGATCTGTTGCTGGCGGCCAAGCAGACCTCGGACCTCGAGACCCGAACGGATCTTTATGAACAGGCGCAGGTGATCTTTAAGCAGCAGGCGCCGTGGGTGACGATCGCGCACTCGATCTGGTTCCAGCCGGTGCGCAACGAGGTGGTCGACTTCCGGATCTCGCCGCTCGGCAAGCATCTGTTCTACGGCGTCGATCTGGCCGACTGACCAGACACCAACGGGTGGCGCGGCAAGAACGCCTCCCCCGCCACGGGCGGGGGACGTGGCCGCGCCAGCGGTCGGCAAGGCCGCTTTGTGACCGGGCGATGGCGGTTGCCAGGCGGCACCGCCGTCTGCCCCCCTCTCACTCCCCCCACGTGCCGTGGGGGGAGGACGGTCCCCCGCCTTGCGGCGGGTTGGCCGGGCAGTTTCATCCAGGGCGGGGCGGCCGAACGCCGGTTTCGATAAGAGATCAAGTCAGTTCGGAGCTGACCTTCATCCGCCGGCATGGCAAGGCGGGGGGAGAGTCCGTCCTCCGGGACGTCCACCAACTGCCTGCCCCCGTCCGGATCGTTGAAGTCGCGAGATACTCGCATTGGGAGGTCTCTGCAATCCGGCGGCGGCAACGGAACCGCCGAATCACAATAGCCCATTTGGGCGACGTTCCGAGCGGATCTCCGTTCCGGATTGTGGCGGCCTCAGTCGGAAGGCAAAGCCAACAACAGAGGAACAGAGGTTGTGTCCCAGCGCGTGGTGTAGGTCGGCCGGTCCCCGGCGGGTTCCGAGGCGTGCACAGGCTGCTTGTGTCCCGTTCCTACACCATGACACAGGGCACAGACACAGGGCACAAACCGTATCGTATTTCACGATATCTGCGATACTCTCCCCTTTACAAACAGAAAATTCACGCTTTGGTGCGGATAAGACCGATAGGGGCTCACTGCGGCCCGCGGGCTTGATTGATCCGCTCGGTCGGGGTGTTTTCAATCCTGCAAGCAAGTCTGTTTATCAGAGGCATCGGATGCTGACCTGGAGAACGGAGACATTGGCGCGTCATACCGACAGCGCTACGACAAAGGAGGAGCTCGAGCCGTGACGATTGCCCGGAGTGCCACCTTTTTGGTCCTTGTCCTGTCCGTCATCGCGATCTCGGTCACGGCCACGCTCTACACCGCCTACCAAAGTGCCAGCGAGGTCAACGCCACTTGGAAAGTGCTCGGCGATCGGTCATCGGTCCGGGAACGCAGCCTGCGCGCACTGCGCCGGGCGCTGGGCTTCGGTGCCATGATCCATGACTTCAAAAACTACGTCCTGCGCCAGGACCAACCGCGGATCGAACGTATTCACCGCGCGATGGGGGCCGCATTGGCGGCCACGCAACGGTATCGTGGCTCCAGTCAGTTACCGGAAGAAACCACCGGGCTCGACGCCATTGATGCCATGATCAGTGCTTATGGTGAGGCCTTGAGGATGGCGATCGCGTTGGTCGCAGAGGGCGCCACGGTGTCGGAAGTCGATGCGGCCGTTGCGGTGTCCGACCAGGCCGCCTTGGCGGCCCTGGACACGCTCGAAACGATCGTTGCGACGTCACGGCGCTCGACAGCAAGGACGCGGATGGATCAGCTCGAACGGCTCGAGGGTGCGCTCGGGTATGGCGGCATGATTCATCGCTTCAAGAATGTGGTGATCCGGCGCGACTTGGCGCGCGTGCTGCGGGTTGAAGCCGCGATCGCCGCCGTGCGCACGACCATTGACGAGTATCGGACCTACGAGATTTCCGTTGCCGAGCGCCGCGCTCTCGTGGACATCGGCACTGTTGTGGATGCCTATGAACGTAACCTGGACCTGGCAGTTCGCCTTATCAACCAAGGACATACTCCTAAACAGATAGACACAATGGTTAAAATCGATGATAATCCAGCAATTACCGCCCTGACTACGCTGGCGGCGGAGATCGGCGCCGAAAGCGAACGCGCCTCAACGGAAATGTTAGACCTGCTCGACCGTAAAATCGACCTCTTAGGCGGTTTGGCCATTGCCTTTCCTATGCTCCTCTGTGGTATCACCGTCGGCATCTATCTATTTGCGCGACGGGGCATCGTCGGTCCGGTGACCGGTCTGTCCCGTCTCATGCGGGCGCTGGCGGACGGTGACCTTGAAGTGGACCTCACACCGTTCCACTCCCGGTCAGAGATCGGTGCCATGGCGAAGGCCGTCGAAGTGTTCCGGGGGAACGCCGTCTACAAAAGGCAGCAAGAGATCGAAGAGGCGGAGCGACTCGAACGGGAGGCACGCGCGGTGGCGGAGCAGCACGGGCGTGAACAGGCCATGGGCGAGGAAATCGCCGATCTGGTTTCGGCGGTCGCCAACGGCGACCTCTCACGACGCCTGAACCTTGAAGAAAAGAATGCATTCTACCGCAGTTTGAGCGAACGGATGAACCGGCTCACCGAAACCGTCGACCAACTGGTGCGTGACATAGGCGAGGTTCTGGCCAGCTTGGCGGCGGGTGACCTAACCCGGCAACTCGACAATGACTATCAGGGCGCGTTCGGGGCTATTCAACAGAACCTGAACGCGACCATAACGAAACTGGCGGAAATCGTTGGCCGGATCGGCGGAACAGCACAATCGATCTCGCGCATCGCCGCGGACGTCGCCACCGGCAGCGGTGACCTGTCCGAGCGGACGGAAGAACAGGCCTCAAGCCTGGAGGAGACGGCCGCCTCCACGGAACAACTGGACGCGACGGTGCGCGCCAATGCCCAGAAGGCGGAACGCGCCAGCGCCAAAGCCACGCACGCGAGCCATGTCGCCCGCGACGGCAGTCAGATTGCGACGACGGCCGTCGAGGCCATCCAGCGAATCGCCGAGGCGTCGGGCCGGATCACCGAGATCATCGGCGTCATCGACGAAATCGCGTTTCAGACCAACCTCCTCGCCTTGAACGCGGCGGTCGAAGCGGCGCGGGCCGGAGATGCCGGCAAAGGTTTTGCGGTGGTCGCGCAAGAGGTGCGCATCTTGGCCCAAAGATCCGCCCAGGCGTCCAAGGAAATCAAAGGTCTGATTCTGGCTTCTGATGCGGAAGTGAACAATGGTGTGGAGATGGTCAAAAAGGCCGGCGCCGCGCTGCAGGGCATCGTCAGCGCGGTCCAGGAGGTCGCCGATCTCATTCACGACATCGCGGCCGCCAGTAAGGAACAGGCCGCGGCTCTGGAGGAGGTCAACGCGACAGTCTCGAGCTTGGATGCCATGACCCAGAAAAACGCGGCAATGGTCGAGCAAACCACGGCTGCAGCGCAATCGCTCGACAATCAGGCGCAAGAGCAGCGTCGATTGGTCGCTTTCTTTCGGCTTGGCACCGACGCACCCGACCTTGGCGACGGGCCGAAAATGCGCGGCGTGACGTAGCATTACCGGACGGGGCCGACGGCAGCACCGGCTCTCTTGGGCAATGCCGGCCCGTTGGGTACGCCGGCGCCACCCGTGATGATCGCGATCCGGCCGGCGGTGTGATCCTGCTCGCCCCCCCCTTCCGGCTCTCACCCCAAGGCCACGGGTCGGCGCCGCGGGGCGCCGCGGCCGACGGTCCGGCCCACCCGCGACCAAATGTCCAGTTCAGCTCCTCCCCTGATTGACGTTAACTCGAACTGCAAATGAGAATCGTTTGCAAATCTTGGAGTCACTGGATCGTGAGTCACTGGATCGTCGGTCGCGGAGTCGGGATTTCGAATGCTCATGCCGGCGGGAAGCCGGTCACCCTGCCGGCATCGACCGGATTGGCCGTGGCGAAGATGGGTCAGTTGGAAGTCAACAAGCGGATAAATCACGCTCAGGAACATTAAGTCGCAATCTGACTTCCGGTTATTGACCAGAGATGGTCAAAACACAGCGCCAGGAGGGAAAAATGACGCTAGGATTGACCGAGCACATCGATGCAACTCTAGTATTGGTCTATGCGTTCTGGATCTTTTTTGCGATCCTGATCTACTATCTTCATCGGGAAAGTCGCCGCGAGGGCTATCCGTTGGAAACGGATACCACTGAAGTTATTGAAGATCCTGACACAATTACCTACATGCCCAATGGAAAAACCTATCTGTTGCCGGATGACAATGCCAGTGTGATCAAGCCGGACAACAAGCGCGAGGCTCGGCTGCTCAAACTGCGGGCCGGCTTTGCCTGGCCCGGCGCCCCTAAAATCCCCACCGGCAATCCGATGAAGGACGCCGTTGGTCCGGCGTCTTATGCCGAGCGCAAGAACGTTCCGGATCGAACCCTTGCGGGCAAGCCGAAGATCGTGCCGCTGCGGAGTTTGTTCGGCGTCTACGCGGTCTCGGCGCAGGACCCGAATCCGATCGGCATGAAGGTGTACGGCTGCGATCACGCGTTCGCCGGCGTGGTCACCGATATCTGGGTCGATCGGACCGAAAGCCTGATCCGCTACTACGAGGTTGCGGTTTCCGATCAACCCAAGGCGCGCACGGCGCTGTTGCCGGTCAATTTCACGGTGATTCGGGGCATCCCGGGGCAGATCTACGTCCACGCGATCACCGGTGCTCAGTTCACCGAGGTACCTCTGACCAAAAATCCCAATGAAATCACGTTATTGGAAGAAGATAAAATTTGCGCTTATTATGGTGGTGGTTTGCTCTACGCGATCCCGATTCGACAGGAGTCGGTGTTATGAGCGAAGACGGTGACTCCGGGAGGGCATCACCAAATATCGACCGCTTTCCGAGCGATGAGATCATCTTGTGGCAAGGATCTCCTCAATGGCAATGCCTGGTTAATCACGTCTTCCAAGGGGCAATTGTTGTCCAATACTTCGCAGTCTTGATCATATGGCGCAGCCTTGTGATCATGAACGATGGCGGCGGCTGGCTCGACGGCATCTCTGCCGCGACCGCGCTGGTCGTTTTGGGCTTCACGGTGATCGGGATTCTGGCGCTGGTGTCCTGGGCGATCGCCAGAACCGCGACCTACACGATCACCGACCGCCGGATCGCCATGACCGTCGGTGTCGCCTTGAAAAAGCGGATCAATATTCCGCTGTCGCACGTCGACACGGTTTCGGTGAAGACCTATCCCGGCGGGCTCGGGGCGATTCGGCTCCAGCTCAAGCCAGGATGTGTCATCCCCTTCCTGATCCTTTGGCCGCATGTCAGCCCGTGGACGGTTCGCCAACCGCAGCCGATGCTGCGGTCGATTGGAAACGTGAAGACGGTCGCGAGTGTTCTTGCCACCGCCTTGGCGACCGAGTCGGCGGGGGCGACCACGCAGCCGGTGATCGCCCAGGCAGCGGCCGGTCGGGCGGCCGCCCCGAGCGAGCGCCGCGCGGCGGGCGGGTGTCGGACGCCAGCAGGCCCGCAGCTGGTACCGCGGGTCCCGATGATCGCGGCCGCGGTGGTGGTCGCCCTCAGCCTGGTGGTGGTCGGTGTCGGCCGGTTCACCGGGATCGGGACCACCTTCGCCACCCTTGGCAGACCACAGGCGATCGTCGACCTGCGGTTTGAACCGCTCGGTTCCGATCGGATCGCGATCCTTAATGCCCGCAGGACCGACGTGGTGGCGATCCTCGAGCCCGGGCGCGACGCATTGATCCGGGGCGCCAAGCGCGGGCTCGACCGCGCACGCGTGTTGAGCGGTCGCGCTTCGGACGCGCCGTATCAGCTGGTTCGGTGGGAGTCGGGGGGCGTGACGCTGTCCGACATCCGGGCTGACAAACACATTCGGTTGAACTCGGCCGGCCCGACCACCACCGGAGCGCTTGCTCACCTGTTGCGATTGGGCGGTGCGTCGATCGGCGCCGCCGTGGCCGTGCGACCGACCAACGGGTTCGGCACCCCGGCCGCGGATCCGGACCGGTCGATCGAGCGATCGACCATCGCGAGCGCGGCAAGGCTATCGCCGCTTTAAGTCAGAGGAGTAGTTCGATGGCACTGTTGAACTTCGAACGCAAGTATCGAGTGCGGGGCGGCACGCTGATCGGCGGCGACCTTTTCGACTATTGGGTCGGCCCGTTCTATGTCGGGTTTTTTGGCATCGCGACCATCTTCTTTACTGTCCTGGGCACGCTCTTGCTCGTTCTCGGCGCGCTCTACGGTCCGACCTGGAATCCGTGGCTGATCAGCATCAATCCGCCGCCGGTCGAACTGGGCCTCGCCGCCGCGCCGTTGCGCGACGGCGGGATTTGGCAGCTGGTGACCTTTTGCGCGATGGGTGCCTTTTGCTCGTGGGCGCTCCGGCAAGTGGAGATCTGCCGCAAACTCGGGATCGGCATCCATGTCCCGGTGGCGTTCGGCGTGGCGATCTTCGCGTTCGCGGCGCTGAACATCATTCGGCCGATCATGCTCGGCGCGTGGGGGCACGGCTTCCCCTACGGCATTTTCAGCCACCTCAACTGGGTTTGGTTCACCGGCTATCAATACGAGAACTTTCACTTCAATCCTGTCCACATGATCGCGATCACCTTCTTCTTTACCACGACGTTGGCGCTGGCGCTCCATGGCGGATTGATTCTCTCGGCAGTGAACCCGCAACCCGATCAATCGGTCAGGCCGACCGATTACGAGGATACCTACTTCCGGGATACCGTCGGATACTCGATCGGCATTCTGGGCATTCATCGCCTCGGTTTGTTCCTCGCCCTGTCTGCCGCCTTCTGGAGCGCGGTCTGCATGCTGATCAGTGGCGCTGCAGTCTATTCCGGGTCGTGGGTCGAGTGGTGGGAGTTCATTCGTGAGTGGATTCCTTATCCTGGTCAGTAACCATGGGTACCGAAAGAGGAGTTTCCAGGCAATGAGTGAATTCCAGAACATCTTTACCCGGGTCCAGCTGGTTGGTCCGGTCGAGGCTGGGGTGCCGGTTCCAGACGGCGAATTGGAACGGGTTGGGACACCGATACTTAGTTATTGGGCCGGCAAGATCGGAAGTGCGCAAATTGGCCCGATTTACCTAGGTGGATTCGGCCTCGCCTCGCTGATCACGTTCCTCCTCGGGTTCACGATCATCGGCATGAACATGCTTGCCCAGGTTGATTGGAACCCGGTGCTGTTTGTCCGTGAGTTTCTGTGGCTGTCGCTCGATCCACCGCTTGCCAAGCATGGGCTGAAGGTTCTCCCGCCGCTCAACGAAGGGGGATGGTGGCTGATCGCCGGGTTCTTCATCACCCTGTCGATCATTTTATGGTGGTTCCGGATGTACGTCCGCGCCCAGCGCCTGGGGTTGGGGTACCACGTCAGTTATGCCTTTGCCGCGGCGATCTGGCTTTATCTTGTCCTGGGTTTCATTCGCCCGCTGCTGATGGGCAACTGGAGTCATGCGGTCCCGTTCGGGATTTTCTCGCATCTGTACTGGACCAACGACTTTTCGGTCGATTATGGCAACCTTTTTTGGAATCCGTTCCACGCTTTGTCGATCGCATTCCTCTACGGCTCGGCCTTGCTGTTCGCGATCCATGGCGCGACCATTCTCTCGGTTTCCCGCTATGGCGGAGATCGCGAGATCGAGCAGATCACCGATCGGGGAACCGCGTCGGAGCGGGCGGCGCTGTTCTGGCGCTGGACCATGGGGTTCAACGCCTCGATGGAGTCGATCCACCGGTGGGCGTGGTGGTTCGCGATGCTGACGACGCTGACCGGCGGGATCGGGATTCTGATCACCGGAACCCTGGTGGACGATTGGACGGCGTGGGGCATGAAGCACGGGATTGTGCCGGAAGACCTCAGCTGGTGGCCGATCACGCCGGACTCGACGGTCTCGAGCTGGGGCGCCGGCGCGCAATAGGTCAAACAAACAATTGGCGTGATCTTCGATCGACCTGCCCTGTTTGATGGTTCGGTCGGCGTCACGTCAGGTCCAGGTATCGCGTGTTCCGGCTGTCTCGTTGGGTCGAGTTGATCCGATGAGGTCGGAGCACGCGACAGCCCCCGGGGCCAGCACACACCAAAGCGTCGAGGGGGGGGGGGGGCGTCGAAGCCGTTTTTACACCGGTCATGACTGATCATGGACAAGAAAATGATATAAAATATCACTGAATGGCAATTCGATCCAAAGCAAAAGAAGAAAAGATTGAACAGAAAACTCTTCTTTAAAGACCGGCCAGAGCCAAATTGAAAGCAAAAACCGGGCAACCAACTGGGACCGGTACACCGTTGTCTTCAGAGATGTTTGCCCGCGCGTGGAGGCAGCTTGGCAATGAACTGGATCTCCGAGATCGAGATACCTCGACACTCGATTGCCGTGACCGTTACCGACGCGTCGGGCCGGGGCGGTACGGCCGCGCTCCCCTCAACAAAGCTGGACGCTGCTTTGCAAGCGTTTGAAAAAAATGCACCGAAACCAGTCCGCGCCAGACTACGCAATGAAGACAGCTACCGGCGCGCCCAGGCGCTGATCCGTCGACTTTTGAGTAAGAAGGTCGACAGCACCAAGGTCTATCAGTTGGCAACGGCTGGGCTTTGGTGTTTCATCCACACACCCGGGCACGACAACCGGGCCGTCTTGGATCGAACGCTCAATCAATATGAGGCCGCCTGGGTCAACATTTTCATTGACGACCAGCAATGGGTGGCGACGTGCGACCGACAGCGGGTCGACCGCGCTATCATGGCGCATTTGAAAGCGGCAATGCCCGACCCCGATCCGCTGTGCGGTCCGATCAACGGCACCAAGGTCGACGGCGGCTCCGTTGTGGCGTCCTGCCAGAGCTGTTGTTTCGCCCGCGACTGAGACGCCCGATCGCTTGGGTGGGCGTGTCGCCAAACCGAGACCGGCGCGACGATCCGGGCGCCCGGTCTGGCGGCACCCGCTTTTGCGCATCCGCGGGCCGCGGTCGCTCTTTGGCGGGTTGAGGGCGTTGAACAGCCCTGGGCCCAGATCCGGCCTAGGTGCCGGTGCCGCCCGCGCGCCGCGGCGGCGTGCGGCCGTCGCTGGCGCGCCGCGGCATCGCCTCCCAGCTGATCAAGCCGTCGCGGCCGTTGCGCTTGACGTGATAGAGCGCCTCGTCGGCCCGGCGGATCACCTCGTCGTGCGACTGGCCGCCCACCGTGGCGGCCGAAACGAAGCCCATGCTGACCGTGACCTGCACCGTCACCTCGTGCGACAGCCGGAACGGCGTCGCCCGAATCGCCGACTGAAGCCGGGACAACACCTGCTCGGCGTGCCCGGCCTCGATGTCGGTCAGGAGAACGCCGAACTCCTCGCCGCCGATCCGGGCGACCACGTCGCCGTCGCGGACCTGGGTGCCGAGAAGCCCGGCCAAAGTGACCAGAACCCGGTCGCCCGCCAGATGACCGTGGGTGTCGTTGATCCGTTTGAAGAAATCGACGTCGAGAATCGCCAAGGTGAACGGCCGCCCGCGCTCGATCAGGTCGGCGAAGGCGGCGGTCAGGCGGTCTTGAAAGTACTGACGGTTGAAGATGCGGGTCAAGGGATCGCGGATCACCAGGTCGCGCAACTCCTTTTGCAGCGCCATCGCTTCGTCGCGTTGCTGGCGGATCCGCTCCTCGCGCATCGCGATCTGGCGCGCCATCCAGTTCAGGGACCGGCGCAGCCGATTGAACTCACACGTCTCGTCGTCCTCCGCCGGATCGGCGGCGACCGGCAGGTGGTCGGTGAAGTCGCCGGTCTTGACCCGGTCGACGAAGGCGTCGATCCGCCTCAACGGCGCGACGAACAACCAGTTCGCGAACAGGGGCGCGATGGCGAGCGCGACCGCGAGATTGACCCCGAGCGAGACCACCAGGGAGTCTGCATGATCGATCGGCAACAGCCAGGTCAGCGCCAAATGGGACAGCACCAGCGCCGCCACCCCGAACACCCGCAACCGGTTGACCAGCCTCACGGATGCAGCTCCCCGGCGGTCGCAAGCCCGAGCGCGCGCAGACGCCGAGCGGTTCCGGCGCGCGGCTCGGGCCGGGTGACCACGTCCGCGAGCGCAAGGTCGTCCGAGCGGTCGCCGGCGCCGAACAGGAACCCCTGGACCACATCGACGCCGATCCGATGGGCGAAGTCGAGGTGCTCGGCGGTCTCGACGCCCTCGAGCACGGTGACCTTGCCGGTCGCCCGCGCGAACCCGAGCAGGCTGTCGAGCATGGCGAGACCGGGATGGCCGAGCGGTGCATCCCGACGCGCGAGCCAGGCGCGATCGAACTTCAAGTAATCGACCTGCATCATCTGATGCAGGGAGACCAGCGACCCCGGCGCCCCGATGTCGTCCAGCGCCAGCGCCAAGCCCCGGCGCTTCAACAGCCCGGTCGCCGTCTCCAGGGCGCCGCCGTGCGCCTTGCCGTTGGCCTCGACCATCTCCAGCACGATGTCGGGGCGCAGCGCGCGCAGCCGCCCGAGCCGCGCTGCGAGATCGGTGCCGTGGCGACCGGACAGGCCATGGGTGTTGATATTGAGAAAGATCGTGCCGCGATCGGGCGCCGCGGCGAGTTGAAGCCTTTTCAAGTCAAGATCGGCGTCGGCGAGCACCCGGCCGCCGCAGCGGTGGAGGTGCTGGAACACCCCCTGCGGCGACACCGGGTCGCCGCAGGGGGTGGTGAACCGGGCCAGGGCCTCGTAACCGATCACGGCGCCGGTGCCGAGCCGGATCAGCGGCTGGTATTGCGCGGCCACCCGATCTACCTGGAACCGTTGCCGGAGGAGGTCGATCCACATCCCGGTCTCACGCGCGTCGCGGTGCGTCATTGCTGGTGATCCATCGGACACTGAACAGTCAACGGGCCGGCAACGGCGCCGGACCCATGGGGGGCCGAGAAACGGCGGGAAGGGTCGGGTCATGGCGCCCGCCTCCCGCCGGGAGAGGAGACGGCATGTCGCGCGGCCGCGCCGGTCGGCCGGCGCCGGACCAGACCGACCGGAACCAACGCGCCCAAGAGGCCGAGGTAGACCATGGTCAACGCCTCGACGCCGGAGAGCGACAGCGCACGACCGAGCGAATGGGTCAGGCTCGCGACCGCAAGGCCGAGCGCGGTCGGAAACAGGATCGAAAACAGCATCCATCGGGTCGACCCGGTCTGGACCCGGACCATGATCATGGTGGCAAGGCAGGGTGGATAGAGCGCAAAGAACAGCATCAGCGCCGCCGCGGTCAGCGCCCCGTCGCTGAGCCTGGGCGCCGCCTCCATGCGCACCTCGAGCGCATCGACCCCGCCGTCCTCCTGTTCGAACAGGACGCCCAGTGTGGCGACGCTGCTTTCCCGCGCCGCGAACGAGCTCAACAAGGCGACATTGATCCGCCAGTCGAAGCCGGCGAACCAGGTCACCGCCTCCAGCCCGCGCCCGACCCGGCCGAGCACGCTGTTGACCAGCCGTTCCTGTTTCATTTCCCGACGCAGGGCGAGACGGGTCGCCGTCAGCGTCCGGAGTGCCCGCGCCGCCGCGCGCGCCGCGCGGTCGCGGCTGCGCACCAAAAAGGGCGCGAGCGCCGGATGGTCGCGGACCACCGCGGCGTCGATCGCCCGGCGCGCGGCACCGCCCCCGGCGATCAGGGTCCGGGCGCGGTAGGCCGAGTGGAGGTTGACCAGATCGGTCAATCGGGCCGGATCCGACACCGCGTGCGCCAGCGGGTTGCCGGCCAGCTTTTGATAGAACTGCGCGATCGCCGCCGCGGCGCGGCGTTCATAATCAGCGATCCGCTCCGCCGGCAGGTTCGGAAATTGCAGCGAAACATAGATCACGGCGGCGACCGCGACCACCAGGGTGCCGACCTTCTTGATGTAGAGCCAGGTCCGATCGACCGCGCGCCGCACCACGCCGACCACGGTCGGCAGGTGATAGGGCGGCAGCTCCATGACGAACGGCGCCGTCTCCATGGTGTGGAGAACCGACACGGTCAAGAGTTTGGCGACCAGAAACGCCGTCATGATCGTCACGGTCGAAAGGTAGAACAAGACCAGGCCACTGTGATCCGGAAAATAAATGTTGACCAAGAGAGTATAAAGCGGCACCTTGGCCAGGCAATTCATGAACGGAACGGTCAGAATCGTCGCCAGCCGCGCCCTCGGGTCCGGGATGCCCTTGGTCGCCATCACCCCGGGCACCGCGCAGCCGCCGGCGAACACACCGCCCAGAATGTACGGCAGGGTCGATTGTCCGTGCAGGCCGTACTGGTGCAATAGGCGATCGAGGATGAACGCGATCCGCGCCATGTAACCGCTGTCTTCCAAAATCGCGATCAACGCGAACAAAATAAGGAAAATCGGCACATAGTTGAGCAAGGTGTTGGCCGAATCGACCAGCCACAGGCTCATCGCACGCACCTGTGGATCATGAAGGAAACCGGCATCGGGCAAGATGCCGGCGACCAGGGTGCGCAGGTGCGCGAGCACCGGCCAGGTCACCTTGGTCAGCTCGTAGCCCTGGACGATCGACAGTTCATAGAGCGTCCAGGCGGTCGCGACGACGAACAAAGGGGCGAGCCAGCGGTTGAGCAGGATCGCGTCGATCCACTCCGACCAGACGTGGCCGCCCGACCGGCGTTCGGTGGTGGTTGCGGCGACCACCTCGGCGGCGCACCGGCTGCGGCACGCGACCAGATGGTCGGCGACCGGCACCCCGGCCTGGTCTTCGAAGGCCGCACGCGCCTGGTCGGCGCGCGCCAGCAGATCCGCGGGCTCGTCCAAGGTGGTTTCGACCAAGCACCGCGCGTCGGGATCGCCTTCGAGCAGGACCAGCGACAGCCATCGCGGACACCGCGACTGGGTGATCGCCGGGCAATCGGTCAGGCGGTGCTCGATCTCGCGCGCCAAGCGCTCCAGCACGCCGTAGGTCACCGGGGAGGAGGACCGCGGCGCCGCCGGTGCGGCCGCGGCGGCCGCGGCCACCGCAGCGCGTAGCGCGTCGAGCCCGACCCGCTGGCGACCGACCGTCGCGACCACCGGCACGCCGAGACGGCGCTCGAGTGCCGCGAGATCGATCTCGAACCCGCGCCGGCGCGCGACGTCGATCATGTTGAGCACCAAGACCACCGGGCGGCCCAGTTCCATCAACTGAAAGGTCAGCGACAGACCGCGCTGGAGCGTCGAGGCGTCGATCACGTTGACGACCACGTCCGGGTGTTCGTCCACCAGAAGGCGGCGGGCGACCCGCTCCTCGAGCGACAACGACGCCAGGCTGTAGACGCCCGGCAGGTCGACGATCTCGACCTCTCGTCCGGCGTGGCCGTAGCGGCCGCTGTTCTTTTCGACGGTCACGCCAGGATAGTTGGCGATCTGCTGGCGCGCGCCGGTCAATGCGTTGAACAGGGTTGATTTTCCGGCGTTGGGCTGGCCGGCGAGGGCGATCAGTGCGCGCGACCGCGCGCGCGCCGACGGGTCACTCAAGGGCGAAGACATCGGCGACCTCGAGATCGGCGACCTTGATCGCGGCGGCCTCGGTCCGCCGGACCGCGACCCGGGTCGCACCGACCCGGACCTCGAGCGGGTCGTACAACGGCGCGTGCCGGATCACCTCGACCACCGCGCCCGGTACCAACCCCAGCTCCAACAGCCGCCGGCGCACCGGATTGTCGATCGTGAGCGCGACCACCCGGCAGGTCGCGCCGGGGCGAACCTCGCTCAATGTGGGCGACGACGACCGCCCGGGCGCCCTGCCCCGGCGCCGCCGGTCGACCCGAACGCGCCGTCGCCGCGCCACGCCCGGTCCCATCCGTTGGTCAAACACGACGTACGGTTCCTTACACGACGTGCGGTTCCTTAAAACCTCGTCCTGCGGTCAGGCATCGGCCGGGCCCCGGTCGGTCCCCGGTCGGGCCGGTCCGACCACCGGCCTTAGGGGCAACGGTTGCCGGCGCCCGACCGGGGATTAATGCAAATGATTTGCAATCGCAATAGGGAGGGCCAGGGATCAGCTGCGGCAAATCGTCCGGAGCGATCTCGGTGCGGCGGGCAGCCGGTCACGGCAGCCAGGATCCGGTCCGGACGAGCGGACCGGCGTCGACCGGATCGGCGGTCCCCTCACGACCGCCTCGCCAACCATAAATGCGAATGGGTCGCATTGACAGGGACCGAGCGGTCTGTCTATCACGATCTCGAACGGTCGGGCCCGCACGAGAGCCATTACCCCGGGGCGCGCCGCCGTCGCGCAGCTGGGGACGGTCAAGGCGCCCGGCCCCGCCTGTCAGCTCTGCCGGTCGCGAACCTCAATGCCAGATAGCACCTCGCCGTCCACCGCCGCCGCCGACCGGGTCGGCGACGTCGGGTTTCTCCTCACCCTCAGGGATCACCTCGGCATCATCCACCATGTGCCGGGCCGGATCCGCCTCCGGTTCGACCCTGACCGGGTTTTGACGGCCTTGGGCGGGCGGATCGATCGCCTCGAAGGCACGCTCGCCCGGGTGCCCGGCATCACCGGGTTCGAGGTCAACGCGGCGGCGCGCAGTCTGGTCGTGACCTACGAACCGGCCCGGTTCGCCCCGTCGGCCTGGGCCTTGTTGTTGACCGGGACCCGGGCCGCCGCCGCGGAGTTGCTCCGGTCCGTGCTCGCGCCGGGGCCGGCCACGGTCCCGGCCGGCTGACGCCGGCGCGCGGGCATCGACGGCCGACCGCGCGTTGCGCCGGCTGGCCGCACCGCTCTCGTTCCGCCCAAATCCTGCCCTCAGTCCCGCCCCCCCAATCCCGCCCACGCCAGCCCACAGGGGTCGCCCCATGTCCCACCATCAGTCGCCGCCGCCGACCCTCGGGTCGGTGATGCAAAGCGTTCTCACCGGACGCCTCGACCATGGGTCGTTGTTGGACCTGCCGATCTTGCACCACCGGTCGTTCTGGATCGGCGCCGCACTCGGGGCGGCGGGCGTCCTGTTCCTGAAAGCGCAAGGCGGGTCGTCGTC
The DNA here is from genome assembly GCA_028277115.1 of Azospirillaceae bacterium. Lineage (GTDB taxonomy): Bacteria > Pseudomonadota > Alphaproteobacteria > Azospirillales > Azospirillaceae > JANQHG01. The sequence goes on along the minus strand of JANQHG010000253.1, from coordinate 17,195 downwards.
GCCGACGGCGGCGGCCGCCGCCGACCCAGGCCCCGAAGCCGCGGCGCACCCGACATCGCAACCGAACGAAGGAACCTGATCGATGTGCAGCGATCACCGACCCGATCCGGGTCATCACAGCGGCCACGAGGCGCTTGTCGGCGAGGCGTTGCGCTATGGGGCGGCCGGTGCGGTCGTCGGCAGCCTGCTCGCCCTGCCGGCCGCGTATGACGAGACGCGCGCCGGCACCGCCAGCGTCGAACAGGCGACCCACCGGGTGGTGCGCGCCGGCGCCCGCGCGGCGGTCGCGACCGGGGTCGGCGCCATCGCGGCGGCGCTGGTCGGCCGCAACCGCTTCCTGCGCCTGGCGACCTTGATGGTCGCGGGCGGCGTCGCCCTGCACACGATGACCGGGGCCACCCCCTCGGCCCGTACCCCCGCCGACAGCTGACCGGCGGTAACGGATCGATAAGGCCTTTTGGGAGCTTGCCCGTTCATGAGCCAGTCCTGCGACCATCCCGCATCGGCCGCCGACGACGCACCGCGGCCCGAGCCGTCGGCGTGCCACCCCGGCGACCACGGTCCCCCACCCTACGCCGGCCCCTGGCATCCGCCTCACCCGCCCCATCCGCCCCATCCGCCCCATCCGATGGCCCCCCCGTGGGCGGCCGCCGGATGGCACCCGTCCCACGGCCCCACCGGCGGGTATGGCTGGCACGGCTGGTATGGCGGGCCGCCACCGCATCCCCATCCTGCCGCGGCGGCCGCGGCCGCGCCGCCGCCCTATCCACCCCATCCCGGGCATGCCGCGCCCGGGCACGGCGGACACGGCGCCGGCGGTCACGAAAAAGGTCATGGGCATGGCTATAGCTCTGGCCATGGCTACGGTCATCACGGGTCCTACGGGTCGGCCGGCGCCGAACACCACACCGACCATCATGCCCTTCTGACCGGTCTCGCGGTCGGCGCCGCGGTGGCCTATCTGCTGAGCAACGAGACGGTGCAGCGGTCGCTGATCCGTGCCGGGGTGTCGTTGTGGACAACCTTGCAAGGCGGTTTCGAGGAGGTGAAGGAACGGGTCCGCGACGCCGAGGCCGAGCTGCGTCACGCCGCCGGCGCCCCGGTCAACGGCTCCACCTCGTCCGACGACGACGCCTGACGATGGGGACACCCGAGGCGCCGGAGATCCTGCACGAACTCCCGGGCCGGCTACGGGTTCGGCCGGCGAAGGCGGCGTTGGCCGACGGCGACCTCGGTCGCTTGGCCGCGGCTTTGCGGTCGGTGCCGGGCCATGTCTCGGTCCGGGCCAACGCCGGCGCCGGTTGCCTGGTGATCGACCATGACGGACGGGCGGCGACCAGAGCCACCCTGATCGATCGGTTGAGCCGCCCCGGCCGGCCGGCACCGGCCGGCGCCGCCGATCCCGAAGGCGCACCGGGCGGCGGCGGCGACCTGTCGCCCGCCAGGATGGCGTTCGCCGCCGCGGCGGCGCTCGGGGTGTTGGTTCTGCCGCGCCGGCTTCGCCTGCCCGTGACCTTGGCGAGCATCGCGCCGACCCTCGGCACCGGGGTCGACACCCTGGTCAGACGAGGGGTCAAGATCGAGGTCCTGGATGCGCTTTCGATCGGGGTTGCGGCGGCGCGGCGGGATTACTTCACCGCGTGCGCGACCCAATTCCTGTTCGAGCTGTCCGAGTACATCGAAGCGTCGACCAGCCGCCGGTCGGACCGGCTGATCGACCGGCTGTTGCGGACCGCCCCGGACACCGCGATGGTCGAACGCGACGGCACCGTGATCGCGCTGCCGTTTGCCGAGGTCGTGACGGACGACCGGGTCCATGTCGGCACCGGCGATCAGGTGCCGGTCGACGGCACCGTGCTCGACGGCGGTGCCACGGTCAACCAGTCCTCGGTGACCGGAGAGGGGTTGCCGGCGCCCAAGGCACCGGGCGATCTGGTGTTGTCGGGCACCGTGGTCGAAGAGGGCCGCCTGGTGGTCCGGGCCGAACGGGTCGGCGATGCCACCACCACCGCCCGGATCACCCGGTTCATTTTAGAGGCGCTCGGCCGCCGGGGGCACAGCCAGCGCCTGGCTGAGGATCTGGCCGACCGTCGGGTGTGGATCAGCCTGCTCTCGGGTGCTGCGGTGTTCGCGGTCACCCGCGACGCCCGCCGGCTCGCCTCGGTCTTCCTGGTCGATTACTCCTGCGCGCTCAAGCTGGGCGCGGCGGTGTCGGTCAAGACGGCGCTTCACGGCGCGGCGCGCCGCGGCGCGTTGATCAAGGGCGGGCAGGCGCTGGAGACCCTGGCGGACATCGACACCGTGGTGTTCGACAAGACCGGCACCCTGACCCACGGCACCCTGGCGGTCACCGATGTTCTGGCGTTCGATCCGCAGGCGTGGCCGCGCGACCGGTTTCTTTCGACCATCGCCTCGGTCGCCGAGCATTCGACCCATCCGGTCGCCGCCGCGGTGGTCGGGATGGCGCGCGCCGAGGGCATGAGCCACATCGGCCATGAAGAGGTCGATTTCGTGGTCGGGCATGGTCTGACCACCCGGGTGGCGGCAGGCGTGCTCCATCTGGGCAGCCGGCACTATCTGGTCGATCATGAGCAGGTCGCGTTCGGCGACCACGTCGCGCTGCTCGACCAGCTCGAGGCCGAGGGCAAAACCCTTCTCCATGTCGCCCTGGACGGCCGGCCGCTCGGGGTGATTGCGTTGCGCGACCGGCCGCGGATCGAGGCCGCGACGGTGCTGGCGCGGCTGCGCGGGCTCGGCATCCGGCACCTCGCGATGGTCACCGGCGACCGGTGGGCGACCGCCCGGCGGCTCGCCGACGGCCTCGAGCTCGACCAGGTGGTCGCGGAGGCCGAGCCCGAGGCCAAGGCGGCGGTGCTCCAGGCGTTGAAGGCGGACGGGCGGCGGGTCGCCTTTGTCGGCGACGGCGTCAACGACGGACCGGCGCTGATGACCGCCGACCTCGGCATCGCGATGCCCCAGGCCGCCGACATCGCCCGTGCCACCGCCGACATCGTGCTGTTGGACGACCGGCTGGCCGGGTTGGTCGAGGCCCTGGGGCTCGGTCGCGGCACCATCGAGAAGATCCGGCGGGGGTTCGCGACCGCGGTCGGCATCAACACGGCGATCATGGCCGGGGCCTCGCTCGGCTGGCTGCCGCCGGTGCTGTCGTCGCTGCTCCACAACGGCACCACCATCGCGCTTTTGGCCGATGCGATCTCGCAAGACCGCCCCCGGTCGCCCCGGCCATCCTGACGATCGACCCGACGGACCCGAAGATTTGAGAGGCTCCATGACCATCTGCGCTCATCACGTCCCCGGCCGTCTTCGTCTCAAGGTTCCGGCGGTCGCGCGGTCGGCTCCGCGTGCGGCGGCGGTGCGGGCCCGTCTGGCGGCGCTGCCGGGCGTGCGCCGGATCGATGTCAACCCGCCCGCGGACAGCCTGATCGTGTTCTACGACCCGACGAAGGTGGCGACGCCGGCGATTATTGCCTGCGTCGATGCCGCACCGCCCGCCGTCGCCGGCGCGCCCGATCCGCACGACCGCCCCCGGGCCCGGCGCCGGTCCGCGGCCGGTGCCGGGCTCGGCGCCCGGATCGGCATGGCGGTGTTCGATGCCATGCTGCACAAAGGCGTCGAACACTCGCTGCGGTTCCTGGTCGGTGCCCGATGAGCGGGCGGCAGGACGGGCGCCGCGCGGCGCGGACCAGCGGCCCGACCCGGGCCGAGCAGCGCGCGTTGGCCAAGCAGGGCCTCACGGTCGCCTTGGGCGTGTGCATTGCGACCGGCTTCGCGCGGCCGGCCCGCGCCTACCGCCGGCTCCACATGCTCTCGGCAGCGGCGGTCGTCGGGTTCAGCGTCTGGCACCACATGCTCTATGGCGACACGGCGCGCCGGCGCCTGCGACGCGCCCGCCCCGAGACCGATGACGCCGGCCCGGCGACCTGAGGCCCGACTGCCGGGGCCGGGCCGAGCTGTGCTACAGTTCGTCGCCGGACACCGGGGAGCGGTCGTCGCCTGATCGGTCCCCGCCCGCGGAGCGCCAAGCGGAGGCCGCCGATGAGCGTCTATGTCCATCACCTGCCGGGCCGCGTGCGCCTGCGCGCCTCCTGGCTCGCGCTCGACGCGGACCGGCGCGAGCGGGTCGTCGGCATCCTGTCGGGTCATCCGGGCGTGCGCCGTGTCGAGGTCAACCCCCGCGCCGGCAGCATCACCGTGCTCCATGATCCGGCCGTGGTTGGGGGCGACGCGATCCACGCGGTGGTGGTTGGCGAAGCGCCGCCCGGACCGACACCGACCGCGCCGCCACGGCTTGCGCCGGCGGTCAAGCTCGGCACGCTGTTCGGCCGGGCGCTGTTGGATGCCATGCTCAACAAAGGCGTCGAGCGGTCGGTGCGACTGCTGATCGGCCGTTAGGGCGGCGGCGCCGCATGCGGCCGGTCGGCCGTGCCGGGGGCGCTGCCCCCTCGACCCCCGCCTATCGTCCGCGACAACCGAGAGTGGTCCCGAGGTACTCTGCGGTGCAGGCGATATCACCCATGGCTCTCTTGTGGGTCTCGGACAGACCGCGTGGGCCGGCCGGGCCAGCCATTTCGATGAAGGCTGAATAGGCGCCCGCGCGCAACAGGAGAAGATAGTAGCCACGATCCCCCCTGAACCCGGAGACCACCTCGGCTTGTGGTTTGCTGCGCTCGTAGGTGCGTCGCGTGATCCGCCGTGCCCGTTGCCGGAACCGTGTCGCCACATCTTGTGACCGTCCGGTCACCTCCGTGATCGACAAGCCTCGATACGCGGACACCCGTTCATGGTCGGACGCCCTGATCACCCGCACCTGTTCAAGGATCGGGCTGTTGACCAGCGGCCGGTCGACGACCGCGGCCGCCGCGGCCTGAAGCAAGGCGTGGTATCCGTCGGAGGTCAGGTATCCGGTCGCAGCACGGCTGGCGGCGCGCTGCCAGGCGCGGATCGCTGATCGGGTCCGTGCCCCCGGGAGCCCATCCGGGGTCCCGGCGCCATGACCCAAGCGATTGAGGGCGACTTGGACCGCCCGCCAGCGATCCCTGGTCAATCCGATCGCCAGTTCCCCGTCTTCCGGTGGCAACCGCCCCGGAGCGACCATGGCGGTCTGGGGCCCGGCCGGGCCGGTCGGGCTCGCGCCGCCCGACGCCGGTTGCGATCTCGACAGCTCGGCCAGCCGAATCCGCGCAAAGGCAGCGCATTGCCCATGCGGAAACTCCAAAAGATAAGCGTCGAACGCGGCAACACTCGAAGAGGTTGCCAATGCCCGGCAACTCAGGGCATCGGCATCGACCGGGGTTGCCGCCGGGGGGGCAACCGTTACCACCGATCCTTTCGGCACGAAGTAGACGTCATGGGACGGCAGACGATCGATCGTCTCCGGGCTCTGGCGCCCGGCGGTCGCCGCTTCGACCTGTTCGCGCACCCGGGCGAACAGCAACCGGACGGACAGGTCGGACGATGCCAAATGGTCGAGCAGCGCCGCGGTGTAGGGGCTGTGCGACCCGGCGCCGTCCGCCGCGATGGCGCCCGGCGCCGCCGCCAACGCCACCATCGAACCGCCGCGGAGCGTGCGCGGATCGATCCGCCGGAACCCGCGGCCGCCGGACCAGTCGCGCCCCAATTGCACCGCCGACCTTTGCAATCGGCTCTCGAACGGGTTCTCGCGACAGGCGTCGAGCACGACCAGGTTGATCTCGGCGCGCATCTGGCCAAGCACGGTGTCGACCGCCACCGTCTCAAGGTCGACGTCCGCCGGGTCGCGCAATGCCGAATCGACCGGCAGAAGGAGGTTGCGGTCCGCCGCCTGAATGCCGTGACCCGCGTAGAAGAACATCGCCATCGCCGCGCCCTGGGAGCGTTGGCGGAACGCGCGCAATGCCGTCTCCATCGCACGCTTGTCGGCATCCAACAACGCGCCCGAGCCAAGGTCAAAGCCGATCGCTGCCAGACGCGCCGCCACGGCTCGCGCATCGTTGCTCGGGTTCTGCAACGGTTGGCCGTGGCGATACGCGCCGTTGCCGATCACCAGCGCGACCCGACCGCCCTCTGCGCTCCCCGCAACCGCCGGAGCCGAGGCGATCAGCCCCAGGATCAGAACCGGCAGGATACCTACCATCACGAGTGCCCCCTCGCCGCTTGTTCCGCCCGAGGCGCACGCTCGATCGGGCCCACGCAGGTAACGTGTTTCGGATCAGGGGCGCCACCGTCCACAATGCCGCGACGTCGAGCCCGGCCGGTCGCTGGTCACGGCCGGGGTCGCCCCGCTTTTGGTTGTCAGCAGCAGCAGCACCCGCAGGGCCGGCGCGCCCCAAACGTGCCGGCCGCCGGCCTCGCCGCGAAGACACCGGCCGCCCGTGGCGACCAGCGGCGACGAACGACCTGCACGCGGTATGCGTGCAGGTCCAACCAGGGTCCCGTGTGTGCCGGCCCGACTGGGTTTTCGGGGTGCCGCCCCCCTCACATTTTTCCGTGGCACTGCTTGTATTTGCGGCCCGAGCCGCAAGGGCACGGCGCGTTGCGCGGGGTCTTGCCCCAGGTCGCCGGGTTGGCCGGATCGATGCCGCCGGCCGCCGGTGCCTTGGTCATCACCGGGGTCGGGCGAGTGCCGCCACCGCCACCCGCCGCCGCCGGCCGGGGCGCCGGCACCGGCGCGCCATCGGTGCCGGTCGGGGCCAGCGCCATCGTCGGGTCGAACCGGCTCTCGCGCATCTCGACCGGGCGGCGACCGAACACCGCGGTCGGCACCGCCTCGGCGTCGGACGCCTGGATCTCGATGTGCATCAGCAGGTGGATCAAGGTTTCGCGCAGGCCGGTCAGCATCTGCTCGAACAGCTCGAACGCCTCGCGCTTGTACTCGTTCAACGGGTCGCGCTGGCCATAGGCGCGCAGATTGATCCCCTGGCGCAAATGGTCGAGCTGAAGCAGATGGTCCTTCCAGTTCTGGTCAAGGATCTGCAAAAGCAGGCTCTTTTCGGCGATCCGCAAAATATCGGGACCGAGATTGGCCGCCTTTTCCGCCATCCGGCGGTCCGCCGCCGCGATCACCCGCTGCTCGATCGCCTCCTCGGCGATCCCCTCTTCCTTCGCCCACTCGTCGACCGGCAGATCAAGCCCGAGCACGCGCCGGAGCTCATCGCGCAACGCCGTGGTGTCCCACTGCTCCGGATAGGCGTTGGGCGGGATGTGGCGGGTGACCAGGCGCGAGATCACCTCGTGGCGCATGTCCGAAATGGTCGCCGAGACATCGTCGGCGGCCATGATGTCGCGGCGCTGTTCGTAAATGACCTTGCGCTGGTCATTCATGACGTTGTCGTACTTGAGCAGATTCTTGCGGATCTCGAAGTTGTGCGCCTCGACCTTCTGCTGCGCCTTTTCCAAGGCCTTGTTGATCCAGGGGTGGATGATCGCCTCGCCCTCTTTCAGGCCGAGCCGCTCCAGCATGCCGTCCATCCGCTCCGACCCGAAGATGCGCATCAGGTCGTCTTCGAGCGACAAGAAGAACCTGGACGCGCCGGGATCGCCCTGACGGCCGGAGCGGCCGCGCAGCTGGTTGTCGATCCGGCGCGCCTCGTGGCGCTCGGTGCCGATCACGTAGAGGCCGCCGGCCGCGCGCACGACCTCGCGTGCCTCGGCGATCTCGGCGCGGATCGTCTCCTCGCGCCGCGCCCGCGCCTCGGGGTCGGAAATGGTCTTCAAATCGGCCTTGAGCCGGGCTTCGAGATTGCCGCCGAGCTGGATGTCGGTGCCGCGGCCGGCCATGTTGGTCGCGATCGTGACCGCGCCCGGCTGACCGGCCTGGACGATGATCTGCGCCTCCTGCTCGTGGTAGCGCGCGTTCAAGACGCTGTGCGGCACCTTTTTCTTTTTCAGCTGCGCCGACAGCGCTTCCGACTTCTCGATCGACACCGTGCCGACCAGGACCGGCTGCTTGCGCTCCCGGCATTCCTCGATCAACTCGATGATCGCGTCGTACTTCTCGGCGGCGCGGCGGTAGACCTCGTCGTCACAGTCGTCGCGCACCACCGGCAGGTTGGTCGGGACCTCGACGACGTCGAGACCGTAAATCTCGGCGAACTCCGACGCCTCGGTCATCGCGGTGCCGGTCATGCCCGCCAGCTTGGGGTAGAGCCGGAAATAATTTTGGAAGGTGATCGACGCCAGCGTCTGGTTCTCGCGCTGGATCTTCACGCCTTCCTTGGCCTCGAGCGCCTGGTGCAGGCCGTCGGAGTAGCGCCGCCCCTCCATCATCCGCCCGGTGAACTCGTCGATGATGACGACCTTGCCGTCCTTGACGATGTAGTCGGTGTCGCGCGCGAACAGCTTGTGGGCGCGCAGCGCCTGGTTGGCATGGTGGACCAGATTGATGCTCTGGATGTCATAAAGACTGGCACCTTCGGGCAACAGGCCGCCTTCGCGGTACCAGGTCTCGATCTTCTCGGTGCCCGATTCGGTCAGCGACACCGTACGATGCTTTTCGTCCTTTTCGAAATCGTCGGTTTCGAGCCGCGGGATCAGCCGGTTGGCCGCGACGTAGAGCTCGGAGGAATCCTGTGCCGGGCCGGAAATGATCAACGGCGTGCGCGCCTCGTCGATCAGGATCGAGTCGACCTCGTCGACGATCGCGAAGTTGAACGGCCGCTGGACCATGTCCTCGAGCCGGAATTTCATGTTGTCGCGCAGGTAGTCGAAGCCGAACTCGTTGTTGGTGCCGTAAGTCACATCGGCGGCGTAGGCGGCGCGCCGTTCCTCGTCGGTCTGACCATGGACGATGCAGCCGACGGTCAGGCCCAGGTAATTGTAAATCTGGCCCATCCACTCGGCGTCGCGGTGCGCCAGGTAATCATTGACCGTGACGATGTGGCTGCCCTTGCCGGTCAGCGAATTCAGATAGACCGGCAGGGTCGCCACCAGCGTCTTGCCCTCACCGGTCTTCATCTCGGCGATCTTGCCCTGGTGCAAGACCATGCCGCCCATCAGCTGGACGTCGAAATGGCGTTGGCCGAGCGTGCGCTTGGACGCCTCGCGCACGGTCGCAAACGCGTCGGCCAGGATGTCGTCCAAAGACTCGCCGTCGGCGAGCCGGCCGCGCAGCCAGTCGGTGCGCGCCTTCAACGCCTCGTCCGACAGTGCCTCCATCGCGGGCTCGAGGCCGTTGATCGCCTCGACCGTCGGCTGGAGCGCCTTTAGTGTGCGATCATTACGCGTACCGAACAGCTTCTTGGCGAGCGCACCGAACCCGAACATCAGAACTTCCTCGAACGGACACTTAAGAAGGGCGACTTCGCCGCAGCCCCCGGATGGAGACCCACCCTGTGAGCCGGCCGAAATCCGGCCCACAGATGGATCCCGCGGGTGTGCCTGTCAACACGGATTCGCGGCGCGGCCCGCGCCGGGTGCCGCGGTGCGAAAATCCCTGGGGCCGCGCCCCCGATTCGGCGATGATCCGGCCGCCGAGCGACCATCGCGGTCGGGCGATCGCGGCGGGCGGCTTAGACAAGGAGCGACCATGGCCGAGGAGCGACCCGGGCAGATCGGCGGTCTGCCAATGGTGGTGACGCCGCCGGAATCGCCGCCGCTCGGACGCGCCCGGCGGCGGGTGCGTCGGCTGGTGCTGCTCGCGATCGTGGTGGTGGTCACTCTGACCGGGGTCGCGGTGCGTGAGACGGTGGAGCGCGCCCGCGACCAGCGCGCGCTGGCCACGAGCGAGCAGGCGTTGGCCGAACGCACGGCCGCGCTCGCGGCGCTCGCCCGGCGAGCCGACCGGCTCGAACTGCTGGCCGCCGGGCGCGCGGCCCGGATCGCCGAGCTCGAACCGGCGCTCGCCACCGCGACCGCGGCAGCGGCGGCGGCGCGGGCCGCGCGGGACGCGCGGGTCGGCGCGCTCGACGCGGCGCTCACCGAAACCCGGGCGATCCTGGCCGGCATGTCCGAGACCGGCCGGGCCCAGGCGGCGCGCATCGAGTCGCTCGGTGCGGCGCTCAAGGCCGCACAGGCGACCGCCGACCGGCGGACCCGGACGATCGCGGACCTCGAGACCCGGCTGGACGGGCTCGGGGCGACCGCACGCGCCGCGGCCGATCGGGTCGCCGCGCTCGAGCCGGCGCTGGATGCGGCCGAGCGGGCGGGTACGGCGCGTGCGCGCGAGGTCGCGCGTCTGACCACTCGGTTGACCGCCGCCGACGCCCGCGCCGGCGCCGCGACCGCCGAGCTGACCGAGACGCGCGACCGGCTCGACCGGCTGACCCGTGCGCTGGCCGAGACCCGGGACCGCGCGACCGCGCTCGAGGCAATCGCAGACGACCGCGCCCGACGGATCGATCGGCTGTCGGGCGAGCTCGAGACCGCGCGCGCGCAACTGGCCGACGCAGCGATCGTCAAGGCCACCGCCGCCGCGGCGCGCGAGCGTATCTCCGAGCTCGCGGCCGAACGCGCGCGCTGGCGGGCCCGCGCCGAGGCGGCGACCGCGCGGCTCAGCCGCCTGGTCGCCGATCATGCCGCGCGCAACGCCGCGCTCGACGCCGCCCGCGACGCCGAGGCCGCGGCGGTTCGCGATCGCCTGGCGGCAGCCGAAGCGGCCCAGGACCGCCTGCGCGCCGAACGCGACGCTGCGCAGCGGTGCGTGCCCTGACCGACGCCGGTTGCGGCGAGGGTTTGGGGGCTTCGCCCCCAGGTCAGGGGGGTTCACCCCCCCGACACCCCCCGACCAGGGGTTGCCCCCTGGACCCCATTTGGCGGGGGTCAAGGGGGGCAACCCCCTTGCGGGGGTGTCGGGGGCAGCGCCCCTGACAACGGCCGCCAGGCCGAACGACGGCGTTTCAGCCAGGCCGGAGCCCCCCAAAGGCGGTTTCGGCCGCGACCCGATGTCGCTAAGGTGCGGGCGCACCGACCCCCGGAGCGGACAGACACGCCCATGGCAGACAACGGCCTGTTCATTGGTGCAGGCGACCACCCCGCGCTCTTGTTGCCCGCGTTCTCCAACCGCCACGGGCTGATCACCGGCGCCACCGGCACCGGCAAGACGATCACTCTCCAGGTGATCGCCGAGGCGTTCTCCCTGATCGGCACGCCGGTGTTCGCCGCCGACGTCAAGGGTGACCTCGCCGGCCTCGCCCGCGCCGGCGAACCCAAGCCGTTCCTCGACCGCCGGCTCGACACCCTCGGCCTGCCCAAGGACGATTATCGCGACTTTCCGGTGGTGTTCTGGGACCTGTTCGGCACGCAGGGCCACCCGGTCCGGGTCGCGGCGTCGGAGATCGGGCCGTTGATGTTCGCCCGCCTGCTCGACCTCAACGAAACCCAGACCGGCGTGCTCAACATCGCTTACCACGTCGCCGACGAGGAAGGGCTGTTGCTGCTCGACCTCAAGGACCTGCGCTCGATGCTGGTCTATCTCGCCGACGAGCGAAAGCGCATCTCGGCCGAGTACGGCCATATCAGCACCGCCTCGATCGGCGCGATCCAGCGCCGGCTGTTGGTGCTCGCCGAAGAGGGCGCAGACCGGTTCCTGGGCGAGCCCGCGATCGAGCTCCACGACCTGATGCGCACCGCCCCCGACGGCCGCGGCATGATCAATATCCTGGCCGCCGACGAGCTGATGCGCCGGCCCCGGCTCTATGCCACCTTCCTGGTCTGGCTGTTGTCCGAGTTGTTCGAAACCCTGCCTGAGATCGGCGACCCCGACCAGCCGCGCCTGGTCCTGTTCTTCGACGAAGCGCATCTTCTGTTCGACGACGCCCCGCCCGCGCTGGTCGAGAAGATCGAGCAGGTGGTGCGCCTGATCCGCTCCAAGGGTGTCGGGGTGTTCTTCGTCACCCAGAACCCGCTCGATCTGCCGGACACCGTGCTCGGCCAGCTCGGCAACCGGGTCCAGCATGCGTTGCGCGCGTTCACCCGGCGCGACCAGCGCGCGGTGCGTGCCGCGGCCGAGACCTTCCGGCCCAACCCGGCGTTCGACACCGCAGAGGTGATCACCCAGCTCGGGGTCGGCGAAGCTCTGGTGTCGTTCCTCGACCCGGACGGCGCCCCGTCGGTGGTCGAACGGGCGTTGATCCGGCCGCCGCGCTCGCGCATGGGGCCCCTGACCGACGACGAACGGCGCCGGCTGCTCGCGCAAAGCCCGCTCGCCGGCCGCTATGACGACACCCGTGACCGCGAGTCGGCATACGAGATGCTGAAGGAACAGGCCGAACGCAAGGTGCCGCAGACCGCCGAGCCGCCCAAACGCCGGCGCGGCAAGGGCTTTGTCGAGCGGATCTACGACACCGCGCTGCGCGAGGCGAGCCGCCAGATCGGCCGGCGGATCGTGCGCGGCATCCTCGGGTCGATCTTGCGCTGACCGCGCACGCATCAGAATTAGCAGATGTTGGATGTCGTGCCACAGGTTGCAATCGTCCACCGGCCGTTGCGAGTCTTGTCTTGACCGTGGCCGCCGTGGATAATGTTGGGCCGATCGGGCGACCGGCCGTCGCCGCCGACCACCGGGTCTGGGCGCGTGCGGGGTCGCGGTCGCCGGTGGGGCGGACACCCAAGGGCGGCGCGACAGCCGCCGGGCAACCCGCCCTCGCGCCCGACGCCCGGAGCACCCCGCATCGGCAACGGTCGCCGCACCCGGCGGCCCACGCTCGTGCCGGTTTCAATCCTAAGGACACCGAACCTTAAGGACACCGAACGCCATAAGGGGGAAACGATACCCATGAGCACCGATTCTTCATTGTTCCCGGTGCCGCAGGAGCTCGCCAAGACCGCCTGGGTCGATGACGCCGCGTATCTGCGGATGTACGAACAGTCGATCAAGGACCCCGACGGTTTTTGGGGGGAGCACGGCAAGCGGATCGATTGGATCAAGCCGTATACTCAGGTCCGGTCCGGCGACTATAGCGGCGACGTTCGGTTCACCTGGTTCGCCGACGGCACGCTGAACGCCAGCACCAACTGCCTCGACCGCCATCTCGCGACCCACGGCGACAAGACCGCGATCATCTGGGAAGGCGACGATCCGTCCGAAAGCAAGCACATCACCTATCGCGAGGCGCACGAGCAGGTCTGCCGCCTGGCCAACGTGCTGCGCGCCCACGGTGTCAAGAAGGGCGACCGGGTCACCATCTACATGCCGATGGTGCCCGAGGCGACCTATGCCATGCTGGCGTGCGCCCGGGTCGGCGCGATCCATTCGGTGGTGTTCGGCGGCTTTTCGCCCGACAGCCTCAAAGACCGCATCCAGGGCTGTGAGGCCGAGTTCGTGATCACCGCCGACGAGGGCCTGCGCGGCGGCCGCAAGGTGCCCTTGAAGGCCAACACCGACAAGGCGGTCGAGAGCTGCCCGGGCGTGCGCCACGTCCTGGTGGTCCGCCGCACCGGCGGCGACGTCGCGTGGACCCCGGGGCGCGACCTTTGGTACCACGAGGAAACCGCCAAGGTGCCGGCGACCTGCGAACCTGAGGAAATGAACGCGGAGGACCCGCTGTTCATCCTTTACACCTCAGGCTCGACCGGCAAACCCAAGGGGGTGCTGCACACCACCGGCGGCTATATGGTCTATGCCTCGATGACCCACCAGTATGTCTTCGACTACAAGGACGGCGAGGTCTACTGGTGCACCGCCGACGTCGGCTGGGTGACCGGGCACAGCTACATCGTCTACGGCCCGCTCGCCAACGGCGCGACCACGCTGGTGTTCGAAGGTGTGCCGAACTACCCGACGGTGTCGCGGTTCTGGGAGGTCGTGGACAAGCACAACGTCTCGATCTTCTACACCGCGCCGACCGCGATCCGGGCGCTGATGCGCGACGGCGACGAACCGGTCAAGAGGACCAGCCGCACGTCGCTACGCATCCTGGGATCGGTCGGCGAACCGATCAATCCGGAAGCCTGGCTGTGGTACTACAATGTGGTCGGCGAGGCGCGCTGCCCGATCGTCGACACCTGGTGGCAGACCGAGACCGGCGGGATTTTGATCACGCCGCTGCCCGGCGCGACCGCGCTCAAGCCCGGCTCTGCCACCCGGCCGTTCTTCGGGGTCAAGCCCGAGATCGTCGATGCCACCGGCACCGTGCTCGAAGGCGCGACCGAGGGCAATCTGTGCCTCGCCCAGCCGTGGCCCGGCCAGATGCGCACGGTCTACGGCGATCACGGCCGGTTCATTTCAACCTATTTCGAGATGTACCCGGGCAAGTATTTCACCGGCGACGGCTGCCGGCGCGATGCCGACGGGTATTACTGGATCACCGGCCGGGTCGATGACGTCATCAACGTCTCGGGTCACCGCATGGGCACCGCCGAGGTCGAAAGCGCGCTGGTCGCCCACGCCAAGGTCGCCGAGGCCGCGGTGGTCGGCTACCCGCACGACATCAAGGGCCAGGGCATCTACGCCTATGTCACCCTGATCGCCGGCGAGACCCCGACCGAGGAACTGCGCAAGGACCTGGTCGGCTGGGTCAGAAAGGAGATCGGGCCGATCGCCTCGCCCGACTTGATCCAGTGGGCGCCGGGGCTGCCGAAGACCCGGTCGGGCAAGATCATGCGCCGGATCTTGCGCAAGATCGCCGCCAACGAGCACGACCAGCTCGGCGACACCTCGACGCTGGCCGACCCGTCGGTGGTCACCGAATTGGTCGACAACCGGATGAACCGGGGCTGAGGCCGGGCGGCCGATCGTTTCGCTACGTGAGCACAGTCGCTTCCCCCGCCTGAGGCGGGGGAAGGTTTTTTGGCAAGGATCGGGGTCTCCGTTGCTGTTGGTCACCGGTGCGGCCGGGTTCATCGGCTCGAACGTGCTTGCCGGCCTGGAGGCCGCGGGGTACGCCGACTTGGTCGCGTGCGATCGGCTGCGCCGCGGCGACAAATGGCGCAACATCGCCAAGCGCGCGCTCGCCGACCTGGTCGCGCCCGAACGACTGTTCGACTGGCTCGACGGCCGCGCCGGCCACATCGAGGCGGTCGTCCACATGGGCGCGATCTCGGCGACCACCGAGACCGACGCCGATCTGATCGTCGAGACCAACTTCCGCTTGTCGCTCGGCCTGTGGGACTGGTGCGCGGCCGCGCAGGTGCCGTTGATCTATGCCTCGTCCGCCGCGACCTATGGCGACGGCAGCAACGGCTTCGACGACGACCCGGCGCGGCTTGCGACCTTGCGCCCGCTCAACGCCTATGGCTGGTCGAAGCACCTGTTCGACCGGCGGGTGACCGCGCTGGTCGCGCGCGGCGCCGCACGGCCGCCGCAGTGGGCCGGGCTCAAATTCTTCAACGTGTTCGGCGCCAACGAGTACCACAAGGGCGACATGCAGAGCGTGCTCGCCAAGAACGCCGCGCGCGCCGCCGCCGGCGAGACCGTGCGGCTGTTCCGTTCCCACCGGCCGGACTATCACGACGGCGGCCAGACCCGCGACTTCGTCTATGTCGACGACTGTGTCGCGGTGGTGCTGTGGCTGCTCGAACAGCGCGGCGTCTCGGGCCTGTTCAACGTCGGCACCGGCCAGGGTCGCACCTTCCGCGACCTGATCCACGCCCTGTTCGCCGCCTATGGGCACGCACCGGCGATCGAATACATCGACATGCCCGGGAGCTTGCGCGCCAAATACCAGTATTTCACCGAGGCGCGGATCGACCGTTTGCGCGCCGCCGGCTTCACCCGGCCGGTCACCCGGTTGGAGACCGCGGTGGCGGACTATGTCCGTCGCTATCTTGCGACCGAGGACCCGTATCGCTGAGCTGCGACGACCGCCGCCGGCGGCGCAGCCGTTTCAAGTCGCGCACCCGGGTGCGGTAGGCGGTGCGGATCAATGCGCCTTCGAGCCGGCTCTCCCAGCGCGCGATCCGGCCGAGCGTGTTCGGGATTGTGTCCCACACCATGCGTTCGACAGTGGCGTGGATCGGCGTCGGCAGGGCCAGCCACAACAGGCTCGACCGGCTGGCCAGGATCACCAGCACCGTGATCAGATACGCCCAGATGATGCCCTTTTCGACGCTGTTGCGGCTCCGGTACCACGCCGCGGCCGCCCGCCGAATCCTCAACGGCACCAGCATCAGGCGGCCGAGCCAACGCATCACGCGCCGCATGGTCCGCGGCATCATGAAGATGCCGAGCACCACCCCGAGCCATCTGAGGCTCCGGCTGCGCAGGAAGCGGAGCGCCAGACCGCGCCCCTTGACCTTGAGCATTGCGGTGACGGCGGTCGCCGAGCGCGCCGACACCGTTTTCAGGTGGATCAGCCAGACCGCGGCATCGAAATCGAACGCCGCGGTCATGACCAGCCAGAACACCACCAGCGGCAGAACCGCCGCCCCGAGCGCGACCGCCAGCAGACCCCAGACGGTCACCGGCGCGCCGGCGACGTCATTCGCCCCGCGCCCGGCGGGTGATCGCCCGCCAACCGCGCAGATGGTGCTGCAACAACCCGACCCGCGCCGCAATCACCAAGCCGAGCACGACGTCGAGCAACGCCAAGATGGTGAGATAGAACAAGGTCTCGGACGCAAAGCCCGGGACAAACAACAGCAAGACTGCGTGGACTGCAGTGATCAGGAACGACGTGATGAAGTCGACAAAGGATTTCTTGGTTTCCCGGGCCCACACCGCCTTGATCGCCTCGAGCAGGAAGGCGACCATCGCGAGCACAAGGAGCAGACCGCCGACATCGATCATCACCGGCTCGCCCTGGAAGGTCAGGGCGAACAGTTCGGCCTCGAGCGCCGCGCGCCCGTCGGCGGTCGCGACCAGGATCACCAAGGCGACCAAAATCCAGGTATTGTAAGGCAGATTGAGCAAGGCGACCCGCCCGGCTTGCGCGAACAGG
This sequence comes from Azospirillaceae bacterium, assembly GCA_028277115.1. Taxonomy (GTDB): domain Bacteria; phylum Pseudomonadota; class Alphaproteobacteria; order Azospirillales; family Azospirillaceae; genus JANQHG01. The sequence goes on along the minus strand of JANQHG010000253.1, from coordinate 384 downwards.
CGCGCGAGCGCGGTCACCCCGGCCCCAAAGCCCTGGGCAAAACCCGTAATGAAAGACATGTGCCCCCTCGCCGTTCGATTTCGCGACCGCGCGCGGCCGTCGCCGGAGCTTTCGGATGACGCACTCTAGCACAGCCGCCGCGGTCGGCCCAACCGGCCGGCCACCACCACCACCACCGCCGCGGCGGCGATGACCGACGCCAGGGCGTCGCGCGCCGCGGCGTTGTTGCAGCGCGCCGAGCGCGACCGCCGGGCGGGCCGGCTGGACGCCGCGGCGGCCGGCTGCGAGGCGGCGCTGGCGCTCGCGCCCGAGGCACCGCCGGCGCTCGAACTGCTGGCGATGGTCCGCCACGGCCAGGGCCGGTCGGGCGAGGCGGTGGCGTTG
>JANQHG010000284.1 GCA_028277115.1 Azospirillaceae bacterium | reverse complement strand
CGCCACCACCACCACCGCGTCGCCCGAGCCGGAACCGCCGGCCGCCGCCGCGGCGCTGCCGCGTCCGCGGCCGAAACCCATCGGCGACGATCGTTTGCCGGCACCGGCGGCCCCGGCCGGCGCCGGACCCGCCACAACCGCGGTCAGTGGCCCGGCCTCTTCGGAGGGCGGCGCGCCGGTGCCGTCCGACGTCGCCGCAACAGAGCCGGGTTCGGCCGCGCCGGCTGCCGAGACCGTCGAAGCTGCGCCCGCGGTCCCGGACCGACCGGGCGACCAGCCGGCGGTCGCCGGACCGCCGGTGCTCGAGATCGCACCGGACGGGCCGGCCGCGGCCGCGGTGTTTGCCCGCGCCGGCAACCTGATCGTGGTGTTCGACCGTCCGGTCGGGCTCGAGGCGGTGCGGCGGCGGGGCGGTGACAGCGACCTGATCGGCGAGGTGATGCCGGTCGCCGCGGTCGGCGGCGGCGCAGTGCGGATCGAGATGCAGCCGTGGCTGAAACCGGCGGTCGCGCGTGACGGCGATGTCTGGCGAGTCGCGTTCCTGCCGGAGCGCGAGACCGTGCCCTATCAACCGGAGATCAGAAGCGAGCCGGGGTTCGTCCTCGGCGCGCGTCTGTTGGTGGTCGCCGACGATCCCGGGGGCGTGGTCGAGTTGGTCGATCCCGCGGTCGGCGACCGGCTTTTGGTGGTGCCGCTCGCCGGCGTGCCCGAGGCGGTGGCGACGCCGCGGCGCTATGCCCAGCTGTCGTTCCTGGGCGCGCTGCAGGGCATCGTCGTGCGCCCGCGGGTCGATGGGGTCCGGGTCCGGACAATTCGTGACGGAGTCGAAATAACATCCGCCGATGGCCTGAAACTCTCGCCACCCGAGGATGTCGACGCCGCATCGCGCGCGGTCGGGATCGCGGCGGACGGCGAAGACGCCGCCGAAACCGCACGGCGACCGCTCACCAACACGCGTCGGTTGTTCGATCTCGAGGGGTGGCGCCGCGGCGGTGGTATCGAGACCGTGACGCCGATGCGCCAGGCGCTCCAGAGAGCAGTGATCGATTCGCCCCCGGATCGAAAACTTGGGGCCCGCCTGGACCTTGCACGGTTTTATTTCGCCAACGGAATGACGCTGGAGTCACAAGGTATTCTCGACGTGATCGCGGCGGCCGAGCCGGATCTGCTCGGTTGGCCGGCAATCCGGGCGCTGGTTGGGGCGATCGGGGTCGACCGGGGCGATCCGGCGGCCGCGGCGTTGCTGGCGGAGGACGAGCTGCGCAGCAACCGCGAGGCCGCGCTGTGGCGGGCGGTGGCGGCGGCCGACACCGGTGACTGGGATGCGGCGGCGGCGGGGTTTGCCGAGACCGAGGCTTTGCTCGCCGATTACCCGATGCCGTACTTCCGGCGCTTTTCCGAACGCGCGATCGAAGCCGCACTCGAGACCGATCGACCGGCGCTGGCGGAGCGGCGCCTGGGCCGGCTGGTCGAGCGGGGCGGGCCGGCGACCGGCGAGGCGCCGCGGGTGGTCTTCTTGCGCGGGCGGATTATGGCCGCGACCGATCGGACCGAGGAGGCGCTGGAGGCGTGGCGCACCGCGGTGGCGAGCGACGACCGCCTGGCCCGCGCCCGTGCCGGCTTGGCGTTGACCGCGCTGGAAGAGGCTGAGGGACTGATCACGCCGGCCGAGGCGGCCGATCGCCTGGCGCGGCAGCGTTATGCCTGGCGCGGCGACGCGCTCGAACTCGATGCGCTGGAACGATACGGCGATGCGCTGTGGCGGGCCGCCAGCTATGGGGACGGATTGGTGGCGCTGCGTGCGGCCGCCGGCTTGTTCCCGGAAAGTGCGCGCGCAACCGCGATCACTCAAGATATGGCGCGTCGGTTCGCCGACCTGTTCGCAGACGGCGCAGCGGCATTGCCGCCGCTCGAGGCTTTGGCGCTTTACGATCAGTTTCGCGAGTTGACCCCGGTCGGCGCCGAGGGGGATCAGGTGATCCGTCGTCTGGCCGACCGGCTGGTCGAGGTCGATCTGCTCGGGCGCGCCGCCGATTTGCTCGAGCACCAGGTCAGCTATCGGCTCGCCGGGTTGGAAAAGGCGGAGATCGGCGCCCGGCTGGCATCGATCCGGCTGCTCGACGGTCAACCGGATCAGGCGCTTGCGGGCCTGGCGGCGAGCGAGATTGCCAACCTGCCCGAGACGCTGATTGACGAGCGACGCCTGTTGCGCGCGCGTGCCTTGGCCGGGCTCGAGCGCAGTCAGGACGCACTTGACGAGTTGGCGGGTTTGTCGTCGCGCGAGGCCGAGTTGCTCCGGGTCGAGATCGCGTGGCGCAACCGGGACTGGCATCGCGCCGCCGCGGCACTTGCCACGGTCACCGGGCCGCCGCCGGAGGCCGGCGAACCGCTGGCGGTCGAGACCGCGGACCTGGTGATCAACCGGGCGGTCGCCTTGACCCTCGCGGGCGACAGCGCCGGCCTCGCCGGGTTGCGGGATCTCTACGGCGCGGCGATGGCCGACAGCCCGCGCGCCGACGCGTTCCGGGTGATCACCCGTCCGGACGCCGACGCCGACTTCATCGACCTTGAAACCGTGCGGGCCCGGGTCGCCGAGGTCGAGGTGTTCGACAGTTTCCTCAAGGGCTACCTCGACCCGACCCGCGACCAACGCGCCGATGCGAGCCTGGTCAATTGAGCACCACCGGCAGGCGGGCGCCTCGCCCCCCGATTCGGATGACGGCAACGGCAACGGCGTCGGCACCGGTCGCTGGGCGAACTCCCGAGTGCGCTGTCGATCGTCGGCGGTGTCCTGACGCTGGCCGGGGTGGTGATCGTCACCCGATGGGGTCGCCCGAGCGCGTGGACGCGTCCCGCGCCTTCGCGCGCGCGGCGGGACGCCGACCCGGCGGCCACCGACCGGCGGTCATAAGGTCCCGAAGCTGCGCACCAAGCTGCCGGTGATTAAGTACCATCCGTCGACCAGGACGAAAAAGATCACCTTGAACGGGATGCCGACCATGGTCGGCGGCAGCATCATCATGCCCATCGACATCAGGACCGACGCAACCACCATGTCGATGATCAAGAACGGCAAGAACAACAAGAAACCGATCTCGAACGCACGCTTCAACTCTGAGATCATGAACGCCGGGACCAGGACATGCAGCGGCACCTGGTCGGGCGACGCGAAGTCGTCGTAACCGGCGATCTCGGTGAACAAAAGCAGCTCGCGGTCTTGGACATGCGACATCATAAAGGTGTGGAACGGCCGCGATGCCCGGTCGAACGCCTCGAACTCGTCGATGTCCTGGTCAATCAGCGGCTGGATGCCGTCGGTGTAGGCGCGCTCGAACACCGGCGCCATGATGAAGAAGGTCAAGAACAGCGCCAGGCTGATCAAGACCGTGTTCGGCGGCACCTGCTGAACCCCGAGCGCGGTGCGCAGGAACGACAGCACCACCACGATCCGGGTGAAACAGGTCACCATGATCAGGATCGACGGCGCCAGGGTCAGCACCGTCATCAACGCCAACAGCTGGATCACCCGCGCCGCGGTCGACCCGCCGAGATCGCCGAGTTCGAGCGTCAACTCCTGGGCCGACGCCGGTGCGGCCGCCACCAGGGCGGCGGCGAACGCGAAGACCGCGACCGCCGCTGCGGTCACGCCGGCGCGGGGCGGCGTCATCGGGTCATGGCTCCTCGGGCTCCTCGGGGGCGGCGATCCGGGTCTCGATCACCAGGTCGCGATCGGGGCCGAGCAGGAGCAGATGCTCGACCCGGTCGCGTCGGACCAACACCAGGCGGCGCCGCGCGTCGAGCACCAGACCCTCGACCACCGCGAGCCGGCGGACGCCGCGGCCGGCGCGCCCGGCCAGCCCGTGGCTGTGCAGGCGGCGCAGCAGCCAACCGCTCGCCCCGATCAAGGCGAGGACGAACACCAGCGCAGCGGCGAACCGAAGATAGCTTTCAGCGGCAAACAGGTCGGTCACGGACGGCTCGGGTCCTCCGGCACCGGCGCGGGCGGGCCGGCGCCATAGGCGCGGGCCGCCACCCGGGTCGCCGCGGCCGGTCCGAGGCCATGGCCGGCCGACGGCGTGGTTGCGCCCGGTGCGTCCGGCGCCATGTTGCGCCGCAAAGTGTCGGCCAATGCATCGAGCGCGTGGACCAAAGCCTCGAAATGGGGCGCGAGCCGCTGGGTGTCTGGGCCTTTCGCGGCCTGGGCGGCCCGGCAAGCCCGGTCGGCCTCATCGGGCAGGCCGGTCAGGTCGACCGCCGCGCCCGCCGCGGCCGCCGCGCAGGCGGCGTCGATCGCGCGGGTGATCGCGGCGATGCGCGCGATCAGAGCCTCGAGCCCGGTGTCTGGCGGCAGATCCGTCATGGGCTGGCCCCCGTGGTGACCGGGCCGGCGTTGGCGGCAGCGACCCGGGTCAGGATCTCGGCGACCACCACCATCGCCTCGGCCGGGATTTCGGTGTCGAGATCAAGCGCCGCCAGCAACTCGGCCAAGTCGGCGTCGCGGCGCACCTTGACGCCATGACTGAACGCGAGCGCGAGGATCTGCTCGGCGACCGCACCGTGGCCGCTGGCGACCACCCGCGGCCCGTTGCCGTCGTCTTCGAGCGCGACCGCCACCGGTCGCGCCACGGACCGCCGCGCCGGACGCGCGGGAGCTGGCATTCCCGGACCTCCACCACATCACTGCCGGACCGCGAGCCCCGGTGGTCGGCACGTCCCGACGGCGCCGGTCCGGCCTTGCATCGCCCGCGGCCCGTGCGCTAGTCCCGGCGCAAACCGCCGCCGACCGGCGCGGGCCCTGTCCGTTCGACGGTGGTCGGCTAATCTTAACGACCTGTAAACCCGCGATCGACGGCACGCCGCGGCGGCCCCGCCGTCGGCAGCCGTTCCGGTCGCGCGCGAAGGACACCCGCCATGACCCCGCCTGGCGCCTGGCCGCCACACCCGATCGGACCGGTCAACTGGATCGGCCTGTGGACCTTGTATACCAAAGAGGTCCAGCGGTTCCGCAAGGTCCAGATGCAAACGATCTGGGCGCCGATGGTCACCAGCTTGCTGTTTTATGCGGTGTTCGCGCTGGCGCTCGGCGGGGCGGTGCGCGAGATCGGCGGCGTGCCCTTCATGGCGTTTCTCGGCCCGGGGCTGGTTATGATGGCGATCACCCAGAACGCCTTTGCCAACACCTCGTCGTCGATCATCATCGCCAAGGTCCAGGGCAACATCGTCGATATCCTGATGCCGCCGCTGGCGCCGTGGGAGTTCGTGCTCGGCTATATCCTGGGCGGGGTCAGCCGCGGGCTGTTGGTCGGCGCGATCACCGGGCTGGTGATCTGGGCGCTGATCGACTTTCGGTTTCACGACGGCCTGGCGGTGCTGTTCTATGCCGCGATGGCGTCGTTCCTGATGGCGATGTTCGGTCTGATCGGCGGGATTTGGTCGGATAAGTTCGACCACATCGCGACCGTGACCAATTTCGTGGTCACCCCGCTCGCGTTCCTGTCCGGCACGTTCTATTCGGTCGATGTCCTGCCGACGCCGTTTTGGTGGGCCGCCCATTTGAACCCGATGTTCTACGTGATCGACGGGTTCCGCTACGGCTTTCTGGGCCAGGCCGACTCGCCGATCCTGCTTGGTGCATCGGTCCTGGTTGCGACCAATCTTGCCTTGTGGGCGCTGTGCTTGCGCATGGTCGCGACCGGCTACAAGCTCAAGGCCTGATCCGACCCCCGGCCGGCCGGGGTCCACGACGAGGGCGAACGACGCGATGAGCGAGGATGCGGGCGTACCGGCACCGCCGGCGATCTGGCGTGACGGCGAGATCCGCCTTGCCCACCATCACCGACCGGGACGGGCGCCCGGGATCATTTTCTGCGGTGGTTTCGAATCCGATATGACCGGCACCAAGGCCGCCGCGATCGCGGCGTGGGGCGCCGCTCACGGCCAGGAAATCACCCGGTTCGACTATCAGGGTCATGGCCAGTCCAGCGGTCGTTTTGAAGACGGAACGATTTCCGATTGGAGCGCCGACGTGGTCCGGGTCTTGGACCGTTTGGCCCCGCGGCCGCAGATCCTGGTCGGCTCGTCGATGGGGGCGTGGACCGCAACGCTGGCGGCTTTGGCGCGGCCGTCGCAGGTGGTCGGCTTGGTCGGGATCGCGAGTGCCGCCGACTTCACCGAAGACGTGATCCGGCCGGCGCTCGGGGCCGAAGAGCAAAAGGCGCTTGACGAAACCGGGATTGTTTACCTACCGAACCGATATGGCGAGGCACCGACTCCGATCACTGCGGCGTTGCTCGAGGACGGGCGCCGCCATTTGGTGTTGCGCGCGCCGATCCCGTTCGACGGGCCGGTCCGCCTGTTGCACGGCATGGCCGACGCCGACGTGCCGTGGCAGATCAGCCTGCGGTTGGCGGAACGGCTGTCGAGCCAGGACATCCGGGTGACCCTGATCAAGGACGGCGACCATCGGTTGTCCCGGTCGGGCGATATTGCGCTCTTGCTGGAAGCGGTGGCCGGGCTGGTCGCGGCGCTCGGGCCGGGGGACGGCTGAGCGCGTGTCGCGGTGCCGACGACGGGGCTGCGGTTTAGCCGGCCGGCGGTGCGTCGCCGCCGATCCACTGGCGAATCAGCGCGACATGGGTGTCCTCTTCGGCGGCGAACTGTTGGGCGAGCCGGGCGACCTCGGGGTCGGGGGTATCGTCCGCGGTTGCGAGGTAGAACGCCCGGGCCCGCTCCTCGCAGGCGAGCGCGAACCGCAAGGCGGTTGCGGTGTCCGGCGGGTCCGCCGGCGGCAGATCGGTGGTCGGGCGCGCGGTCCGGGCGGGATCGCCGAGCGCGTGCCACGGCGACTCCCAGGCCGCGATCTCGGGCAGGCCGCCATGGCGCTCGGCGACGGTCCGGACATCGGCCGCGTGCTTGCGCGACTGATAGCCAAGATCGTCGAACAGCGCCGCGACCTCGGCGTCGCCGCGGGCGGCCGCCTCTTGGGCGAGCCGGCCATACTGGGCGGCAACATCGGTTTCGAGCGCGACCGCCTGGGCCAGGAACAGGGTCAGCGTGGTCGGACCGGGCGCGCACGGCGGCGGCCCGGGCGGACCCGGGGGGGGAACTGTGGACATGGGCGGGCGACTCCCGGGCGGGTCGATGGATCGGCCGGCGGGCCGGCGTTTGGCGACTGTGTCAGACCTCGCGGCGGATCGCGAGCGCGACCGGTCGTCGCCGGCCGGCCTCGATCAGGCGTCGACCGATGGTGCCAAGTAGACGGATCAAGACACGGGTCAGGGTGATGCCACGATTTTTCGAGGATTTCGAGGTTGGTGACGTGATCGAGACCGAGGGCGTGACCCTGACCGAGTCGGCGATCATCGATTTCGCGTTTCGTTACGATCCGCAGCCGTTTCACCTTGATGTCGACGCGGCGACCCGCTCGCCGTTCGGCGGCCTGATCGCCAGCGGGTTTCAGACACTCGCGCTGTCGTTCCGGCTGTTTCGCGACACCGGCACGATCACCGGGACCAGCCTGGGCGGCCGCGGCGGCGACGGTTTGCGCTGGTGGCGCCCGGTCCGCCCGGGCGACACCTTGCGGGTGCGGGTCGAGGTCCGCGAGCGGCTGGAACCGCGGCGGCCCGACCGCGGGATCGTCCGGCTCGCCTACACCACGCTCAACCAGCACGGCGAGGAGGTCATGACCGTGACCTTCGACCATCTGGTCGCCCGCCGCCCGACGGCCGGTGCCGCGCCCGACGACGCCGAGACCGGGGCGTTGGCGGCGGACGATCCAGCGCCGCTCGACGCCGCCGGTGGTCTGACCGGGCCGGGCGGCCGCGGCCGCCCGTCGTGACCAACGCCTGCGCCGGCTCGGAGTGGGTGCTCGGGATCGAGTCGGCGACCGACGCCTGTTCGGCGGCGCTGGTGGTCGACCGGCGGCCGATCGCCCGGCGCGGCGCGCTGATGGCGCGGGGCCACGCCGCAGCACTGGTCCCGATGGTCGACGCGGTGATCGCGGCGGCGGCCGCCGCCGCGGGACTGACCGTCGATGCGGCGTGGCCGCGGATCGCGCGGATCGGGGTCACGGTCGGGCCGGGCTCGTTCACCGGGGTTCGGGTCGGATTGGCTGCCGCGCGCGGTCTGGCGTTGGCCTGCGGCTGTCCGGTGATCGGGGTGACCAGTCTCGAAGCGATCGCCGGCGGGCTCGACCCCGACACCGGCGCCGGCGACGAGACGGTGGTCGCAGCGATCGACTCCGGTCGCGCCGCGGTCTGGCTCCAACTGTTCCGTGCCGACCGAACCGGCCGGCCGGCCGCGGCGGCGCCGCCGCGGGCGGTAACCGCAACGGGGCTGGAC
>JANQHG010000118.1 GCA_028277115.1 Azospirillaceae bacterium | reverse complement strand
AACGCCGCCACCTTGGCTTGATTGTCGGCGGTCGCCAGCAGCACCTGGGCGGTCGGGACCTCGCCCGCGGCGTCGACGCCCTCGGTCGCGGTCAAGGGGGCGTCGCCGCCCTCCCTGGCCTTGACCGCGCGCGCCAACTCGGCGGCCCCGTCGGGGTTGATCTGGCGGTTGGCGTAATCGAAGGCGTCGCTGCGCCGTGCCGCCGCGGCGATGATCGCGTGCGCCGTCGCGACATCCGCGTCGACCGCGGTGCGCTGTTCGGCGAGATCGGCCGCGGCCTCGTCCGCCCCCAGTGCCGCGTCGGCGACCGCGGTGTGGACCCGGGCGGCGGTGTCGCGCCGACACGCGATCAGCTGGTCGAACGCGAGCCGCGCCTGGTCGAGTTGGGCGTTTTCGTACAGAAGGTCGGCGAGCACGGTGGCGGCGCGCAGCCGCGCGTCGGTCTCGGCCGCCGCGATCGCGTCCCAATAGGCCGCGACCGGTGCGGTTTCGTCGCCGAGCACCGGGTCGAGGCCGTCGTCGGTCGCCCCGAACGCGTCGGCATACAGCCGGCACGGTTCCTCGTGGAACAGCCGCGTCCACAGCTCGCCCGAGAACAGATCGTCCGCAAACGGCGTCTCGTCCGGCCCCGAGGCACAGCCGGCCACCACCAGCGCTCCGGCCACGATCACGCCGTGCACCGCCCTTGCTGCCCGCCTCACGGTCATGGGTTTGCCCCCGAACATGTCGTCGAACTCTCCGTCCTGGCTGACGAATGGCCGCACTCTATGCCAAGCGGCGACGCCTGGAAACCCGGGCCCACGCGTGCGCCCGCCCGACTGTGGCCGCGCTGCCGCGGCCGCAGTCGGACGGTCAGGTTACCTGAATGACGTGGCGGTTCTGTTCGCGGGTTTTGAGGAAGCGCACCTTCGGATAATCCTCTTGTGCGCGGTTCAAGTGCCAGCTGTTGCGGGCCAGGAACACCAGCGCGCCGTCATGGTCCTCGGCGAGGCTGGAGCGGGTGGTGTCGATCATCCGCTTCAGCTCGGCCGGGTCGTCGGCCTCGACCCAGCGCGCGCAGTCGAGCGCGGCGCCCTCGAACCGGCAGGTCAGGCCGTATTCGGCCTCGACCCGCGCGGCGAGCACGTCGAACTGCAAGGGCCCGACCACCCCGACCACCCAGTCGCCGCCGGCCAGCGGCTTGAACACCTGGCTTGCCCCTTCCTCGGCGAAATGCTCGAGCGCCTTGCGCAGATGCTTCAAGCGCATCGGGTCGTCGACCCGGACGCGCTGGAGGATTTCCGGCGCGAAGCTCGGCACCCCGGTGAAGCGCAGGGCCTCGCCCTCGGTCAGGGTGTCGCCGATCCGAAGCGCGCCGTGGTTGGGGATGCCGATGATGTCGCCGGGCCAGGCGTCCTCGGCCAACTCGCGGTCGCGCGCCAGGAACAGGACCGCGTTGTTGACCGGGATCTGTTTGCCCGAGCGGACATGGCGCAGCTTGGCGCCGCGGCGGAAATGGCCCGAGCACAACCGGAAGAACGCGATCCGGTCGCGGTGGTTGGGGTCCATGTTGGCCTGGACCTTGAAGACGAAGCCCGAGACCCGCGGCTCCTCAGGCGTGACCTCGCGCTGTTCGGCCGGCTGGGGGCGCGGTGGTGGTGCGACCTCGGCGAGGCCGTGCAAGAGCTCGCGCACCCCGAAATTGTTGATCGCGCTGCCGAAATAGACCGGGGTCAGGTTGCCGGCGCGGTAGGCGTCGAGCGCGAACGGCGGGGTTAAGCCGCGCACCATCTCGACCTCCTCGCGCAGCCGGGTCGCGAGGTCGGCCGACAGGAGTTCGTCGAGCTTGGGGTCGTCGAGCCCTTGGCACGCGATCCCCTCGTCCACGGTGTCGCCGTGGGTGCGGTCCATCAGGATCAGGCGGTCGCGGACCAGGTCGTAGCAGCCGCGGAAGTCGCGGCCCATGCCGATCGGCCAGCTGAGCGGTACGACCTCGAGCTGGAGTTCTTGTTCGACCTCGCCGATCAGGTCGAACGGGTCGCGCGCCTCGCGGTCGAACTTGTTGACGAAGGTGATGATCGGGACGTCGCGCAGGCGGCAGACCTCGAACAGCTTCCTGGTCTGCGACTCGATGCCCTTGGCGCCGTCCAGCACCATGACCGCGCTGTCGACCGCGGTCAGCGTGCGGTAGGTGTCTTCGGAGAAGTCTTCGTGGCCCGGCGTGTCGAGCAGGTTGAAGGTGCGGCCGTCATAGGTGAAGGTCATGACCGCGGCGGTGACCGAGATGCCGCGCTCGCGTTCGACCTTCATCCAGTCCGACCGTGCGCGGCGTTGTTCGCCGCGCGCCTTGACCGCGCCGGCGAGCTGGATCGCACCGCCGAACAGCAACAGCTTTTCGGTGAGCGTGGTCTTGCCGGCGTCCGGGTGGGCGATGATCGCGAAGGTGCGCCGGTTCGCGATCTCAGCCGCCGCCCCGCCGACCGCGGTCGCGCCTGAGGCGCCGTCCATCGTCGAACCGTCCATGCTTGCACTCACTCCCTGCCGTCGTCCCCGCGCGCCCCAGCGTATAGGGGCTCTTCCCGGCAAACGCCAGGGCCGCGCCAGCGGTCGGTTTCTCGTTGGTTTCACACCGGTCGTCGGGCGACCCACCCTGCGGCAGCCGATGCGGCCCGACGGCCGAGGCAACCCGGCAAGACCTGCCGACCCGGCTCCCCACGCGGGGGCAAGAGCTGCCGACCGACCGCCCCGACCGACCAGTAAAACCGCGGCCCCGTAAGGCCGCCCCCCTGGCCCGACCGTTGCTTTGTCCCCCCTGCCGAACCGCATCCGACGCACATGAGGGGAACCAACCATGGCCACGGTCGACGACGTCAGGACGAAGCTCGCCAGCCCGGCGACCTATCAGCATTATCTGCTGAGCCTGAACTTCGCGGCATTGGTCGATCGGTTCGGCCGGCCCGACCCCGACGCGACCCGGCGGGCGCGCCGGCTGATGCTGCGCGCGTTTGCGCTGCGCTTCAACTGCGGCATCGACACCGAGGGCGCGCCCCTGGTCACCGAGGCGCCGTACGCCGAGAACGGCTTCGGCGACTGGCATCGGGTCGCGATCTACGATCTCGGCGACAACAGCCTGGTTTTGGTGCTCGACGTCACGCCGTTGTCGGCGATCGGGGTGATCGCCGACATCAAGCTCGCCTGCGTGCGCCTGCTCGCCGAGGCGTTCGGCCGCACCGGCCTCGGCTTGCGCCCCGACGCCCTGTTCGAGGTGGTCAACGTGCGCACCCACCGGCCGCAGGCCAACCGCCTGCTCGACCGGATCGAGGCGCAACTGGCCCGCCGCCCGCGCCTGGTCGCGACCGCGGCGCCCGGCCGCGCCCGGGCGGCCGACGGCACGCCGGCGACTGCGGACCGGGTGCGCCGGACCATGATGCCGGATCTGCGCTCCGACATCATGGTTGCCCGCCGCTCGCCGGCCGAGGTCGATGCGGCGCTGACCGCACTCACCCTCGACGGCTTTTTCAAGATTTTCGTGCGCGTCCAACCGATCGCGTTGCTCGCCGACGGCGACGCGGCCGGGGCCGATGCCGACGCGCCTGAGGTGATCGCGACCGAGCTTTATTGCCAACTGCCGAAGATCGAACAGTTCCTGCTCGCCGAGCCGGGCACGCTCGACGACCCGAACCGGCGGGCGGCGGTGACGCGGGTGCTCGACCGCCACATGTTGAACGCGCTCGCCGGGGCGCCGCGATTGTTCGACCGCCCGCTGGCGGTCAACCTCAACCTGGCGAGCCTGGCGACCCCGGAGTTCGCCGCGTTTGCCGCGGCGATGCGCGATCATCTGCCGAAGCTGGTGCTTGAGATCGCGGGCACCGATGCCGAGCGCCAGCCCGAGGCGTTCGCGCAGCTGCGCCGGTTCGCCGACCAGACCCGCGCCACCCTGTGCCTCGACGGCCTGGACCCGGCTCTGGTCGACGTCGAGGCGGTGACCGCGCTCAAGCCTGCGATGGTCAAGCTGATCGCGCCGTCGCCGGACGCGATCGACCCGGACGCGCTCGCGGCCAAGGTGGCGGCGCTCGAGAGCGCCGGGATCGTGGTCGCGATGACCCGGATCGGCGACGCCGCTCAGCTGGACCTGGCCCGCGGCTGCGACATCCGGGTGGTCGAGGGCCACTGGGTCGACCGGATGATCGCCGAGCACGGCACCGGCGAGACCGACCCGGCCGCCACCCTGGTCGCGCGCATGCAGGAGAAGATCGACTATCTGGAGCGGCTGTTGCCCTACCGCGACCGTCTGGTGCCGGAGCGGATCGACCACCACATCGCCGACGGCCTGCGCGCGGTGCGCCGCCACGTCGATCGTCTGCGCGACCACGACGGCACTGCGACCGGGGTCGGCGACCATCTGGTCGGTCTCGAGGGACGGATGCAACGCCTTCAGACCGCGATTGCGGCCTGAGCGCGCCTCTATCGGATCGCTCCGCCCCCAGCCGGTGATCCGGCGGGTGGGCGTGGGCGATCCGGCGGCGACCCACGCTTTCGAGGAACCGTCCCGCCGGCCGTGTCGATCACCACTCCGACATCGCACGCTTCATGAACCCGTCGAACAGAGGGACGGTGAACTGAGTATCGCCGTGGGACGCGCTGAAAATCATAGCGCGGCCGTTGGCCGCAACCAAAAGGCGCTACCCTGAGCTGACGCGGATTGAGTTTGCGGAGACATTGGTCTCCAACCTGGTTTACAGGAAGA
>JANQHG010000102.1 GCA_028277115.1 Azospirillaceae bacterium | reverse complement strand
TCGGCTTCCACGTCCACCTCGAACGCCTGCCGGAGGCCGCATGATGCCCACCTTCTGATCCGAAGGGGCCCGGGGCCACCGGATGGTTTCTGTCTAGAGGGGGGCGACGGCCTCGCCCCCGGCACCTGCGGTGCCGGTCGGCCGCCGTCCCCCGCTTCACGCGGAGGACGGGGAGTTCGCGCTGCAACGGGATGACGATGGTGGTTTCTCGTTCGTTCCCCTTATGACGGCCGCGAAGGAACCGGACCCATGGCGGACGTGCTGCTCACCCACGGCCATTTCCTGGCCGAAGACGAAAAGGAACAAAAGATCATGCGGCCTTACCCGCCGCTTGGTCTGTTGTATCTGTCGGCCTATCTGCGTCGCGCCGGCTTTGCGGTCGATCTGGTCGACACCACCTTTGCGACCCGGCCCGCGCTCGCGGCGGCGCTGGCGCGCCGGACCGCGCCGGTGTTCGGCGTCGCCGCCAACCTGATGACCCGCGCGAGCGTGCTCGACCTCCTCGCCACCGCCAAGCGGCACGGCTGGGTCACCGTGGTCGGCGGGCCGGAGGCCGGAAGCTATCCGCATGCCTATCTCGCCCACGGCACCGACGTGGTGGTGATCGGCGAGGGCGAGGAGACCATGGCGGCGCTGCTCGAAGCCCTGGCGACCCATGGCCCCCACCGGCTGCACGGGGTCGCCGGGGTGGTGTTCCGCGACGAGACCGGCACGGTGGTCACGACGCCGCCGCGGCCGCTGATCCGCGACCTCGACGCCCTACCGTGGCCCGACCGGGAGCGGATCGACCTCGGGCGCTATCTCGACGCCTGGCGCCGCCACCACGGTGTCGGCAGCGTCAACCTGATCACGGCACGCGGCTGCGTCTACCGTTGCACGTGGTGCTCGCACACGGTGTTCGGCCACACCCACCGCCGGCGCGACCCGATCGCCTGCGCCGACGAGCTCGACCACCTCGCCGCGACCTGGCGCCCCGACCAAGTCTGGTACGCCGACGACGTGTTCACCATCAACCACAAGTGGCTGTTCCGGTATGCCGCGGAACTCGAGCGGCGCGGCCTCAAGCTCCCGTTCGAAACGATCTCGCGCGCCGATCGGATGATGTCCGAAGGGGTGCTGGAGACCTTGGCGCGCATGGGCTGCACCCGAATCTGGATCGGGTCGGAGAGCGGCAGCCAGCGCATTCTGGACGCGATGCAGCGCGGGGTCACCACCGACCAGATCGTCTGGGCGACCAAGGTGGCGCAGCGCCACGGCATCGAGGTCGGCATGTTCTTGATGTGGGGCTATGACGGCGAGACCGAGGACGACATCGCCGCGACGGTCGAGCATGTCAAACGCGCCAACCCGGACATCTTCTTCACCACCGTCGCCTACCCGATCAAGGGCACCGGCTTTTTCGACCGGATCTCCGACCGGGTGACCAGCGCGGTGCCGTGGGCCGAAGGCAGCGACCGCGACCACGAGATTGCCGACCGGCCGCCGCGCGCCTATTATCACCACGCTGATCAGTGGCTGAAGAGCGCGGTCGCGGCGGCGCGGGTCGCAACGACCGACCCGACCGAGGCCGCCCGGCTGCGCGACGCGGCCGCGGGCGCGCGGGCGGCGATGCGTGCGTTGACCGACCGACCGGAGGCCCCGACCCCGTGACCCTGACCACCGACCCGACCGGGGTCGCCGTCGCCGTACCGACCGATCGATCGGCGGTGTGGACGCTCCGCGTGACCGATTTCGAGACCGCCGAGGCGTCGGCGATCGCCTGGGCCGACAAGACGGTGGCGCTGCTCGACCCGCTGTTCCGGACGAGCTGGGCGCGGCGCCATCCCGACCACCACGGCCTGTTCTTCGAGGACACCGAGCCCGCCGCCGACGACCCCGACGGCCCGACCCGCGCGCATCTCGACGCGGTGCTCGCGGTCGGCGCGTCGATGCGGCCGGGCGAGCGGCTGTTGATCCACTGCCTGGCCGGGATGTCGCGCAGCACCGCCGCGGCGATCGCGGTGTTGGTCCAGGCCGGCCACGCCGCCGACGCCGCGTTCGAGGCGATCCGCCGGCTTCGCGAGCCGACCTTTTGGCCGAACCAGGTTCTGATCCGCCTGGCCGACCAGCGGTTCGGCCTGGACGGCGCGCTTGCCGGGCGGGTGTGGGCCTGGAAGCTCGACCAGCGTGCCCGGCTTGAGGACCGCCCCGACGCCGGCCCCGACGATCCGTGGCGCGGCCTGAAACGCGCGCGGCTGCGCGAGATGCTGGCTGGCGGCGCCGTGGCCTGAATGCCGGTGTCATGCGCCACCGCCGCTGAGGCCTGCCGGCCCTGCGGGGGGAGCCGCCTTTCCCCCCCCCACCAAATGGGGGGCAGGGAGCACCCCCTGACCTTGGGGGCGCCAGCCCTCAAAACCGTCGCCGCCCCCTACGCCCGAAACCCGATCACCGAGACGTCGTCGCGGCGGCGCTCCGCGCCCTGGAACTCGGCGAGTGCGGCCATAAGGCGCGACCCTTGGGCCGCCATCGGCAGGCCGGACACCTCGCGCAGCAGCGCCTTCAAGCGCGCCTTGCCGAAGGTCCGGCGTCGGCCGCCGCCGCCGACCTGGTCGATCAGGCCGTCGGTCGTGAGATACACGGCGACCCCGTCGCCGATCGCGACCTCATGGCCCGTATACGCCTGGTCGCGGGAGATTTTTCGGTAGCCGATGCCGACGCGGTTGCCCTTGATCTCGCGGATTTGGTCGGACTCGGCCACGAACAGCCCGAGATTGGCGCCGACGAACACAAGCCGCGTGCCGTCCGCCGCCAGGTAGCACGCCGCCAGGTCCATGCCGTCGTCCGACTGCCCGCCCTCCAGATGCTGGCCGAGCGTGATCTGAAGCAGCTGGTGCATCCGCCGGACCAGCTCCGACAGGTCGCCCGGCGCGATCTCCATCCGGGCCCGCGCCAGCGCGCCGGCGGCGAGCAGGGTGACGAACGCGCCGGGCACGCCGTGGCCGGTGCAGTCGCCGATCATCACCAAAAGTCCGTCGCCCCAGACGTCGCACCAGTAGATGTCGCCGCCGACCACGTCGCGCGGCTCCCAGATCACCAAATGGTCGGCAAACGCGCCCGCGAAGATCGACGGGTCGGGCAGGATCGCACGCTGGATCCGGCTCGCGTAGCGGATGCTGCTCGATACCACCGCGAGCGCCTCGTTGCGCTCGCGCTCGACCCGTTTGCGCTCGGTGATGTCGGCAAAGGCGATCACCGCACCGGCAAGCTCGCCGCGGCGCACGATCGGGGCGGCGTGGTACTCGACCTCGACCGGTGTGCCGTCCTTGCGCCACAATACCTCGTCATCGATCCGCTCGGACACCCCGTCGGTGTAGGCGCGGTATACTGGGCATTCGGCGATCGGGTAGGGGCTGCCATCGGGCTGGCTGTGGTGGACGATCGCGTGGATGCCGCGCCCGAGCAGCTCGCCGGCCGTATAGCCCAACAGCTCGAGCGCCTTCGGATTGGCAAAGCCGAGCCGACCGGCACGATCGACCCCGAACACGCCGTCACCGACCGAATGCAGGATCAGGCGCGCGCGTTCTTCCGCGATCTCAAGCTTGTGCTGGGCCTCGATCCGGGCGGTGACATCGCTCAGCAACACCACGGCGCCGCCGCCGGCGATCGGCGACTTGCGCAGCTCGACGATCCGCCCGGTGTCGCGCACCGACATTTCCCGGACGACGGTCGCATCGCTCACCAGCGCCGCGGTGCCGTGGCGGATCGCCTCGCCCAGCGGGAGCTCGCCGTACTCCCCGCGCTCGGCGTGCAGCCGGATCACCTCGCGAACGTCGCGGCCGCGGTCGACCAAGTGGTGCGGCAGGTCCATCATCGCCGGATAGCGGTGGTTGGTCAGGGTGTAGCGGCCGTCGCGGTCGATCATGTAGATGCCGTCCGACATGTTGTCGAGCGCGGCGCGCAGGTGGCTCTCCTTTTCCGCCAGCTCGGCGGTGCGCGCGGCGACCCGCCGCTCGAGCGCGCCGTTGGCCCGGGCGAGCGCCCGGGTCGCGCTTTGCCCGATCCACACCGAGACCGAGGTGAGGCCGAGGCCGAGCAGCACGGTGGCACCGAGCAGGGCGACGATCGTGGTATGGACCAGGCGGTAGGAGGCGAGCGCCTCGTGGGCGTCGATCTCGGTGATCAGGCCGATGCCGAGCCTTGCGTCCCACAGCCAGGCGCCGAGCACCGGCACGCCGCGATAGTCGCGGTACGCCACGGTGGAGGCGCCGCTGCGGCCGGCCAAGGCCTCGGCTGCGCTCACGGTCGGGGAGGCCGGCTCGGCGACCGCGATCGCGCCGCCTTGGCGGTCGGTCAGGTCGCGGCCCGGGTCGAGGACGCGGACCGCCCATGATGTCGGGCTTCCGGGCGCGATCAGGCCGATCTCGCTCAGCTGATCGGTGAACCGGCTCTCGCTGATCAGCCGGGCGTCGCGGTCGATCGCATAGGTCTCGCCCGAGGCGCCGATCCGCCCGAGCGCGAGCAGCGGCAGGAACACCTCCGCCGGGTCGATGCGAAGCGCCAAGACCGCGATCGGGGGGCGGTCGTCGCCGTCGGTGATCGGCGCGGCGAAGAACAGGGCGTCGCCGGCCGCCTCGCCGCCCCGATCGTCGCCGCCGACCGCCGCGTCCGCGGCCAGCTGGACCGGCGGGATGAACACGGTGTGGCCGTCCAGGATCTCGGCGATCGCGTGCGCGCGGACCGCGTGCAACGGGCTCGGGCCGCCGAGGTCGGCGTCGCGGTCGGACGCGATCGTGACACCGTCCGGGGTCAGCACGAAAAAGCCGGTGAACCCGAGACCCGCGCGCCGGTCGCGCAGGAAGTCCCGGATCTCTTCGGTCTCCCAACTCGCGGTCAACAGGTGACGGGCGGTGTCGAGCGTGCCGAGGCGCACCATCAGATCGACCAGTCGCGGGTCGGCGGCGAGATCCCGGGTCGCGCGCAGCCGATCGTCGGCCCACAGACGCACAGCCCGGTGGGTGGTCTCCAGCACCGTTTCGAGCGACTGTCCGGCTTGGCGCCGGGCCCGCTGTTCCAACCGGCCGAGCACGAACCAACTTGCCAGGATCACGCTGACCAGGAACACCGCGACCAAGGCGAGACCGACCGGCATCGCCGCGCGCGACCGATAGCCAAGACCGCCGGCACGGGCGAACACACGCCGGAGCGCCCAGCTGATCGCGACCATCGCCGCGATGAAGGCGACCGAGATCGCGCCGAGGTTGGCGAGCAACCGGCCGATCCCGACGGCCCCCTCGACGCCCGCCCGGTCGGGGTCGCCCGACTCGGCGGCGCCGGCAGGGGTGCCGGACCCCCTGCCATCCGGCAACGCGGCGCTGGTCGGATCGGCCTCGCCGGACCGATAGAACCGATCGTCGGCGTCCGGCAGCCAGCGCTGGTCGAGCGCGACCAGAGCCGACCGCGGCATCGCCGCGAGGCCGGCGTCGATCATGGCCAACAGCGCGTCGGCCCCCTTGGCGACCGCGCCGACCAGAGTGTTGGCGAACAGGGTGCGGTCGCGCCGGACCAGGCCGCCGAGGCCGAGGCCGTCGAGGCTCGCCTTGATCGTCGGTGCCTCGTTGACCACCGCCTCGACCTCGCCGCGGACCAACGCGAGCAGCATGGCGTCGCCGCTCGGGTAGAGCGCGCGGATCGCCTCGGGATGGGTCATCGCGAGCCAGTCGGCCTGATAGCTGCCCGCGAGCACGCCGACCCGTGCGCCGGGGCGGAGCGCCATCGTATACGGCGGGTCGGTCGCGCGCCGGAACACGGCGGTCTTGATCTCATGGATCGGCGCCGTGAAGTCGAGCCAGGTGGTGCGCGCGCGGTTGCGGAACAAGCCGGAATGGAGGTCGGCCTCGCCGCGGCGCAGTGCCTCCAGG
This sequence comes from Azospirillaceae bacterium, assembly GCA_028277115.1. Classification (GTDB taxonomy): domain Bacteria; phylum Pseudomonadota; class Alphaproteobacteria; order Azospirillales; family Azospirillaceae; genus JANQHG01. The sequence continues at coordinate 4,994 of JANQHG010000102.1, read as the reverse complement.
GTCTCGATCCAGCCCGATGCCCGAAAGCGGATGCGGGTCTCGGTGGTTTTCGCCCACAGCCGCCAGAAATCGATCAGGAACCCGGCCGGTCGGCCGTCCGGGCCGGTGAAGGAGAACGGCGGGTAGTCGCGGAAAATCGCGATGATCAGCGCGCCGTCGTCGGCGGCTGCATCGCCGGCGCCGGACCAGCGCCGGCCGATCGCGCGCCGCTCCGCGGCCGTGATCTGCGCCATGCCCTCTTCGATCAGCACGATCAGATCGGCTCGTCCCTCGGCGACCGCGGCGTGGAAATCGTGGGCATACAGGCGCTGGTTGGGGCGAACCCGATACAAATCGGCGAGCCCGACGGCGCGCAGATGGTGAAGCCCGGTCGGGGTGTCGGCGGCGAACACCCGGACTTGGCCGGTGATCGCGGCGGCGATCAGCGTCTGATAGCCGGGATAGGCGACCACCGACGGCGCCCCGATCCGCGCGCCGAGCCAGTCCTCGACGGCGTCGCCCGCCAGCACGCCGACCCGGTAGGCGCGCAGATCATCGAGCCCGCCGAGCGCCGGCAGGTCCTTGTGCAGGAACACATGGGTTTCGACCGACCGCAAGCCCACCCCGAAATCGAGCACGCGATCGCGCTCGGCGGTCTTAAACAGGCCGGCATGGATGTCGGCGCGGCCGGCCACGACCATCGCCAAGGTGTCGTCCGACGGCGCGGCAAGGAAGGTGACCGCGCGCCCGGTCTTGGTTGCCCACAGCCGCCAGATGTCGATCAAGGAACCGCTGGCGGCGCCGGCGGCGCCGGTGAACGCGAACGGCACGCAGTCCTGACAATAGGCGATCCGAAGCGCGGGTGCATCGGTGCCCGTCTCTTGGGCTTCGACCACCCCCGCCGAAAGCAGGATCGCAAGCGCGATACCGCCGAGGACGCGACACGGACCAGTCACCTTCAGGTCTCCGCGGCCGATGCCACGGCCGGTCTCGAGCGACGGCGGTCTCAACCCATGCGCGAGGCCGCCTTGGTCGTCCGCGTTTCTCTATAAAGAGAAGAGGCCGTGCTACGCGACGGAACGGACGTGCCACCGACGTGTTTTGTCGCCTCGATCGCGCGTGGTCAAGCTCTGCAGGTTTTGGGGGCTTGCCCCCAAGGTCAGGGGGGTTCACCCCCCGACACCCCCCGACCAGGGGGTGCCCCCTGGACCCCATTTAGGGGGCAATCCCCTTCTCGGGGGTGTCGGACAACGGCCGTCAGGCGCATTGGGCGCCGCCGCGTGACACCGCCCCAGGCTTTCCTGCTACCATCGCCGCGTTCGCGCCTGCCCCTGGCAAAGGACAGACCCTATGTCGGTTGATCTTGTCTTTTACACCAACCCGATGTCGCGCGGCCGGATCGTCCGGTGGATGTTGGAAGAGATCGGCGCGCCCTATCGCACCGAGGTGGTCGCGTACGGACCGGCGATGAAGACGCCGGCCTATCTTGCGATCAACCCGATGGGCAAGGTGCCGGCGATCACCCACGGCGACACCGCGGTTGCGGAGACCGGGGCGATCATCGCCTATCTTGCCGATGCCTTCCCCGATACCGAGCTGGCGCCGCCGCTCGGCGCGCGCGGCGACTACTACCGCTGGCTGTTCTTCAGCGCCGGCTGCATCGAAGGCGCGTATGCGGCCAAGGGCTTCGGCTTCGAGCCTACGACGCCGCAAGACCAGGGCCGCGCCGGCTTCGGCAGCCTGGCCAAGGTCGCCGACGTCTTGGACCAGGCCCTGACCGCGCGGAGCTACCTGGTCGGCGACCGGTTTTCGGCGGCGGATGTCTATGTCGGCGCCCAGATCGGTTTCGGCCGCCAACTCGGCCTGTTGGAGACGCTGCCGTCGCTCACCGCCTATTTGGAGCGGCTCGCGGCGCGCCCGGCGTACCAAAGGGCAAAGGCGCAGGACGACGCCTTGGCGGCCCAGACCGGCACCTGAGCGCACGCCGCCGCGCCACCGCCGCCCACAGCGGCGGTGGAAGACTCCGGCCGCCGGTGCGGCTGCTGTTTGAATTTGAAAGAGAGACCAAGCGACCGATGAGCTTGACCATAGCGCCGGCCGACCGGCCGGACCTTGATCACTTGATCGACTGGGCCGCCGCGGAGGGCTGGAACCCGGGCCTCGACGATGCCGCGGCGTTCCACGGTGCTGACCCGGGCGGCTTCCTGCTCGGCTGGATCGACGGCGAACCGGCCGCGGCGATCTCGGCGGTCCGCCACGCACCGGACTTCGGGTTCCTTGGCCTTTACATCTGCCGGCCGCCGTTTCGCGGCCGCGGCCATGGCTGGTCCTTGTGGTGTGCCGGGATGGACCGCCTGGGCGATCGGACGGTCGGCCTCGACGGCGTGGTCGCGCAACAGCCGGCGTATCAGCGCTCGGGCTTCGTTGCGGCGCACCGCAACATTCGGTTTCGCGGCCGGCTTGACGACGGCGGCCGCGCCGTCCCGACGATCGCCGCTGCGGCGGCGCACATCCCTGCCCTGCTGGCGCTCGACCGCGCGGTCACCGGGGTCGCCCGGCCCGCCTACCTGACGGCGTGGTTTGCCGAGACGGCGACCCGCCGCACGCTGGTCACGGTGGACGACGGGGCGATCACCGGCGTCGGCACCGTGCGCCGGTGCCGCGACGGCTGCAAGGTCGGCCCGCTGATCGCCGGCGACGGCGAGACCGCGCTCGGCTTGCTCGCCGCGCTGTCGGCGACCGAACCTGGACGGGCGGTGTTCCTCGATGTTCCCGAGCCGCGGACCGGGTTCATCGACCTGTTGACCGCGGCGGGCTTCGTGCCGGTGTTCGAGACCGCCCGGATGTACAAGGGGCCGGTGCCACCGGGCGACCCGGCCCGGCTGTTTGGCCAGACCACGCTCGAACTCGGCTAGCGTCCGCGGGCCACGCGGGCGGCCGCCGGAGATGTCGATGCCCGACGACCCGCACCTGTCATCGCCGATCGATCGACCCGGTTTCGTGCCGCCGCGGATCCCGCCGGGGCCGGGCCGTCCGGGGCTGGTCGGGTTCTTGCGGGCGATGGTGACCAACCCGGTCGGCGCGATGCCGTCGGGGGCGTACACCGAGCCGGTGACCGTGCTCCGGCTCGGCGGCCGGACGTTGGCGGTGGTGTCGGACCCGCCGCTGGTCGACGAGATCTTCCGGCGCCGGGTCGCGGACTTTCCAAAGGCGCTGGTCGATGCCCGGGTGCTGGAGCCGGCGTTCGGCGCGAGCCTCTTGACCGCCGAGGGCGAGGACTGGCGCTGGAAGCGCCAGTTGGCGGCGGCGACCTTCACCCCGGCGGCGCTGGCTCGTCGGGTGCCGGACATGGTGGCGCCGTTCCAAGCGCTCGCGACCGCGTGGTCGGCCGCGCCGGACCGCGGGTCGGTCGACATCGTCTCCGCAATGACGGCGGCGACCTTCGAGGTGATCTGCCGGACCCTGGTCCCAGACCCGGCGGCGGTCGACTTCCCTGCGATCTCGCGGGCGATCGAGGACTATCTGGCGTCGGTGACCTGGGTGATCACGTACGCCAGCCTCGACCTGCCCCGGTGGCTGCCCTACCCGGGCCGCGCCCGCCTGCTCACGGCGCGCGACCGGATGCGCGCCGCGGTCGCCGACCTGATCGCGGCGCGCCGAGCGGCGCTCGCCGCCACCACCGACGCCGACGCTGACGCTGACGCTGACGGCGCCCCTGCCCCCGCCGACCTCAGCGCCGAGCTGATCCGGGCCCGCGACCCCGAGACCGGCCGCCCGCTCGGCGACCGCGACCTGACCGACATGATCCTGACACTGATCGCGGCGGGCCACGAGACCTCGGCGAACGGCCTGGTGTGGACGCTGTACTGCCTGGCGATGCAGCCGGCCGCCCAGGACGCGCTGGCGGCGGAGGTCCGCGCGGTCGCCGGCGCTCGCCCGGTCACCGCGGCCGACCTGCCGGCGCTCCGCCGCACCGAGGCGTTCATCAAGGAGACGATGCGCCTGTTCCCGCCGATCCCGCTGTTGACCCGCCGGACCCTGCGGGCCGAACGACTCGGCGAAATCCCGATCCCGGCGGACAGCCAGATCTTCGTGCCGGTCTACGCGATCCACCGCCACCGCGCCCTGTGGCGCGACCCCGACCGATTCGCCCCGGCGCGCTTCCTGGACGGCGACGGCGCCGCGCCCCGCCACCGCATGGCCTACCTGCCGTTCGGCGCCGGCCCGCGCATCTGCCTGGGCGCGACCTTTGCGATGATGGAGATGGTCGCCGGGCTCGCGACCCTTGTGCAGTCGGTCCGGTTCACCCCCGCCGCGGACACGCGGTGCGAGCCGATCTCCCGAGTCGCACTGCGCCCGAACGGCGGCCTGCGTCTGGCGGTGCACCGGCGCGCCGATTGACCTTTGACCGGGAGTATTGCCCATGGCCAAGCCGCCGCCACCGCATGTCGCCGCCTGGCTCGCCCGGCTGACCCCGATCGGCCCGGTGCGCGCGCGGGCGATGTTCGGCGGCTGGGGGATTTACTGCGAAGACGTGATGTTCGCGCTGATCGCGGGCGAGGAGCTTTTCTTCAAGGTCGATGCCGAGACCGAGCCGCAGTTCGCGGCGGCGGGGAGCACACCGTTCGTCTACCACGGCAAGGGAACGCCGGTCAGGATGTCGTATTGGCGGTGCCCGGCCGCGGCGGTCGACGATCTGGCGGTGTTCGAGACGTTTGCGCGGCTCGGGGTCGAGGCGGCGCGGCGGAAAGGGCGTTTGGCGCGCAAGAGACGGTGAGGGTGGCCGTTACCGGCCATGTGACTGGTTTCGAGGGGCCGGTCCATGACGAGCGAGACGAGGATGGGCCGCATTCTGATACCGTCCGACATTCCGCTCAAACTCGGCGGCCGTCACTCGCATCGCCGCTTTGTCCGGAGATGCTTGACCGGGACATCGTCGCGGTCAGCCCAGCGACGGTCTATCGGGTGCTCCGTGCCGCCGGGCGGATTGACCCCTGGAATAGAAAACCGTCGCT
>JANQHG010000234.1 GCA_028277115.1 Azospirillaceae bacterium | reverse complement strand
ACCGCTCAATCCAAGGTCGCGGATCATCTGCTGAGCGGCAGGAATTTCGTTCGATTTTTCGTCGATCTGGGTTTGCGCCAGCACCAGGGCGGCTTGCGATGCGAAAGCGGTCAGCACCTGCGCCGCCTTGCGGTCGGCGAAGTTGTCGAAACTGCCGCACAAGGTCTTGCCGTCGAGTGCGATCACGGGGGGACCAAGGCGAAGGCGATTTCACCGGCGGCGGGGAGACAATGCGCCGGCGCCCGCTCTTCCTGTTCGGTGACCAGCGATGAGGGCAGGATGGTCATCCCGGCGACGGCGTTGATCGGCCAGCTTCTGATCGCCTGGTCGCCGGCGGCGCCGATTGCGATTTTGGGCGCGACGCTCACCGGGGCCGGGGTTGCGCTCGGCTTTCCGGCGCTTGGCGTTGAGGCGATGAAGCGGCTGCCGAACACCGGCAAGGGCATGGTGGTGGCCGTGTTCAGCACCTTCCAGGACCTTGCCTTCGGCTTGACCGGGCCGCTCGCCGGCCTTTTGATCGTGGGCTTGAAGACCGGAATGGCCGCCGCCTTCGCGCTTGGTGCTGTGACGGCCGGCGTCGCCATCCTCCTGCTTTATCGTGTGACGAAGGCACCCTCGCCATGACGTGAGCCTGATCAAGATATCGGTGGGTGTTCCGCCCCTTTTCGGGAGTGCCACATCCGTTGCGAACCGATTGACCGGCCTGGTAGAGCCTTGTCTTTTACGCGCATCCCATCGCTGCAAGGGTTCGAACCTTCACGGGAGTCCCCGATGTCACCTTCGGCTGGTATCCGCAAGCTGACAAGCGCCGTCATTCTCTTGTGCCTCGTCCTGTCGCTGATCGGCTGCAAACCGGAGCAACCGGCGGTCATCGGGGCGCCGGCGCCGGACCTCGGCGTCTTGGATCTTGACGGCACTGCGGTGAATATCTCGGACTTCCGCGGTGCTTACACCGTCTTGAATTTCTGGCAGGGTGACTGCGCCCCGTGCCTCAACGAGATACCGGTGCTCCAGGCCTTCCATGAACGCCACAGGCCGGACGGGGTGCGGCTATTGGCGATCAATATCGGCAGTTCTCCTCGTCTCGTCCGCGACACAGCCGCCGAATTCGGGGTGACCTACGAGCTCGCAGTCGATGAGTTGCAGGTGGGCGCGACGCGTTACGGCGTCGCGTACTTTCCGACGACGTTCATCGTCGACGACAAAGGGGTATTGCGCGCTAAGATCATTGGTGAATTGCGCGACGGTGTTCTCGACGACAGACTGGCAAATCTCATCGCTATCGCCTCCGGTTGAGCCGTGCACGCGGCGGTCAGGCTTAGTTCCGCATCACCAGGTTCGACGTCGCGACCGACCAGGTCGCGACCGCCACGAACACGGCGAACAGGGCGACCGACAGAGTGGCGTGGCGGCCGGCCAGCGCCGGGATCACTGCGCGCAGGCTCGGGATCTGCTTGAAGGGAAGCATCGCAAACAGACCAAGCCCGAACACGGTCGCGGCGAACAACGGCAGGTAGAGCGCATAACCGATATAGCCGTGCTCGCCCTGGATCACGCAGAACGGGCAGTGGTGGTGGGGATGCTCGTAAATGTAGATCGAGATGAAAGAAATCATCGCCGCGATCGAAACCACGAATGCCAGAGCGCAGAGCCCGGCGAACACCCAGCCGCCGCGGCGCCACCGGATGAACACGAGCCCCGCCACCACTGTCGCCGACAGCACCGTGTAAAAGCCGATGATCGACGGGACCAGCGGCAGGGCCGACATCTCGGCCGCCACCGTGGCGGCGTCGGTGCTGAACAGGCTGCCGCAGCACGACGTGATCACGTCCGCTTCCAGACCGAGGAAATAGACCGCCTGGACCACCGCCTCGGCGATCAGAAACGGCGTGATCACCAAAAGATACCGGTACTTGGCGCGGATCAGCGGGTAGTCCCAGCCGCGGGTGTCGACCTCGTTGAGGATCAGCCAGGTGCCCGCGAGAAAGAAGTTGACGATCTTCAAGACCAGGGTCGGAAATCCCCAGGCATTGGCGTTGAGCGTGCCGACCGCGCACATCGCCCCGACGAACTGAGACGCCATCCGGTCGGCGTTGAGCACGAACAGCAAGAGCGATCCCAGAGCAACCGCGAACGCGAGACCGAGCAGGGTCGAGATCAGATAAGTGAGGCGTTCGAGCGCGAGTTGCCGCTCGCTGCCGCTGGTGATGTCCCAGTGGCGCAGCACCTGCACCCCGAACCCGGATGCGACCACGGCGACCGTCGCGGTTACGACCGAGGCGAGCAGGAGCGCGATGATCGCCGGCTGGAAGATCATGGCGCTTGGGAGACCAGGCGGCCGTCGCGCATGCTCAAGACCCGATCCACCATCTCGGCCCGGTAGATCAGCGGGTCGTGGCTGGTCATCAGCACGGTCCGGCCCTCCGCCTTGAGCGCGGCGACGATCGCCAGGAACGCCTCGGTGAGGCTCGAGTCCAGGTTGGCGGTCGGCTCGTCGGCGATCACCACCTCAGGCTCATTGATCAGCGCCCGGGCGATCGCCACCCGCTGCGCCTCGCCGCCGGACAGCCATTCGGCGTTCGACGCCGCCTTGTCGGCCAGGGTCAAGCGGCTCAAGAGGGCGTGCGCCCGGTCGGTCAGCTCACGGCGGCGGCGACCGGTCGGCAGACCCGGCAACACGACGTTGTCCAAGACCGACACCCCCTTGATCAGATGGAATTGCTGGAAGACGAACCCGAAGCTGTTGCGCCGGATCTCGGTCAGAAACCGCTCGGGCAGGCCGGAGATGTCACGCCCGCCAAGCCGCACCCGCCCGGCGGTCGGCCGCGCCAGACATCCGATCAGGGTCAACAGCGTCGTCTTGCCCGACCCGCTCGGCCCCTGCAGCACCGTCACCCGGCCGAGCTCGATTTCCAGATCGATGCCGCGGATCGCCCAAAACTCATTGGGTTTGCCCTGATTGAACGCCTTGCGCACGCCGTCGAGGACGATCATGGGGGTTTCCTCAACTGCGCATGATCGCGTCAGGGTCGATGATCGCCGCGCGCCAGATCGGCACGATGGTCGCCACCGTGTACGGGAACACGGTGAAGAAGAACAGCGTCAGCACCTGGAAGACGTCGACGAACGCCGCCGGCCGGAACTCGGGATAGAGAACCGCCCAGCCCTTGAGCACCGGCTCGAACAGGGCACCGGAAAAGTGAAACACGTGGAGATAGGCGAGCAAATAACCCGCAAGGAAGGCGGCGAGCGAGACCGCGGCGCCCTCCCAGACCTTCATCGCGATGACGTCGGTGGTCTCCCAGCCGACCGCCTTCAAGAGACCGATTTCTCGGCGTTCCTCGGCGCTCAGGCCCGAGGCCTTGTCACCGGCGAAGATGGCGAACGCCAACACCGCGCCGGTCAACAGCACCAGCATCAGGCCTTCGCGCCAGTCGAACAGGGCGTCATAGGTCCGCAAGATTTCCTCGCGCAGGATCACCCGGGTGTCGGGCAGGGCGGCGATGATCTTGTTGGCGACCGTGACGACCTCCCGGGGATTGCGCACCGACACGGCAATGTCGGTATAGGCGCCGTCGTCAATCCCGAGCATCGCGCGGTACTCGGTCTCCGCGATCAGGAACAGGTCGGCGGCGACCAGTTCCGAGGCGTGCGGCAGAACCTCGGCGACGGTGAAGAAGAACTGTTCGCCGCCGTAGCCACGGAAGGAAAGGGTGTCGCCGACGCCGGCGCCGCGCGCCCGCGCGACGCCGCCGCCGATCACGACGCTGCCGGCCGGCACCGCCTGGTCGGTCGGGACCAGGATCGTGTAGTTGGCGGCGAGTGCCGCATCGTAATAGTAGCCCCACAGGCGCGGTGTCACCGCGGCCACACCCCGGATGCCGGTGAGCCGGTCGGCATAGGCCCCGGGGATCAGGTCGTGGCGGCCGGCGACCATCCGCTGCACCACGATCTCCGGCGCATCGGCGAGCACGATCGCGGCCTCGCGCTTGATCGCGTGGCTGAACAGCATGACCGAGGCCAACAGAAACACGATCGCCGCGTAGACCGCGAGCATGCCGAGATGGCGCCCCTTGCGCCGGCGCAGCGAGGACAGGGTGAAGTCCAGGATGTTGCGCTGCTTTTCGACCCAGTCAGTCATGATCGCGCCATCCCGGCGGCGGTCCGACTAGGGACCCGGACGGGAAATGGTCGAGCGAGACCGGATGATCCTGGAACGGTGCATGCAGATCGGTCTGCGAGAGATGGCGGGTGTAGCGGGCTTCGGTGAACAGGCACAAATCGGTCAGGCCGTACCGGCGGACCAGGTCGGCGCGGTCGCGCAGATCGCTCGCCTCGGCATGTCGGCGCAGGGTCGCGTCGAGCAAGGTGGCGGCGACGGCGGTGAGGCCGAGGGTGGCCAGGGCGAGCGCGATGGTCGAGTTGCGCATGAGGGTCCTTACTGAAGCGCCGAATGCGGCCGTGCGGCCGTACGGGGGGCGCGGGCCGCACCCGTGGCCGATCGGGCGCCCCCCCCCTTGTCGCAGGCCCGCGCCCCGACTGCGGCGTCGCCACGAGGACGCAACCGCCGATGTTGGGGCGATCGGCCACAACCCGCGGGGCAAACCGGCATGCCGTGCCGGCCGATCGCCCCAACGGAACCGGCCGCCCGATTTTCCGAACCCGCATCCGGTCGGCAATCGCATGCACGACACCCGACGCCGACGCCGACGTGGCACCGGCGTTTCGAGACGCTGCGCAGGACCGAGCGGCCGTACCACGGTCACCCGGCGCGCGCCCGGTCTGCCCGGCACCACAGCGCCACGTCGCGCGGGTCGCCGGCCCCGTCGCTTTCGTTGTCGAGAAACGGCATCAGCGGCGCCATGACGTCGTCCGGCGTCGGGACATCCTTGACGCGCACCGTAACCTCCTCCGGCAGATCAAAAAACCGCCGCGCCGCCGCCCGCGCCGCGTCCCGGCATTCCGGGCGCCAACCGGCGAGGTCGTACAGGTCGCAAATCGCCTCAAACCGGTTGTGATAGGACCGCACGCGGCCGACATCGCGGGTGGCGGCGGGTTCAAAACCGTCGACCGGTGCCTGTAAGTAACGCTGCAGGGCCGCGGCACGTGTTCCTAAAAGGATGGTCGCCCAATCGACCTGACATTTTTGTGTCATCACGCGGATATTCTCATGCTCACCAGGCTCCATCGCATTGGATTCTCGCCATTCGTTATCGAAAATTCTGCGCAATTCGTCGATCTGAATAGCCGAGGCTGAGATCGACCAGCTCCGGTACGCCGGTGCGGCTGTCGATCAGCACATAGTCGAGCGCGCGGCCGAGCGGCGAGCGCCAGGCCGCGAGGTCGTTGCGGATCTCCTGGGCGAGGCCGCGCAACGCCGTCTGCACCGGCGGTTCGTCGGCCCGGCCCTGCGGCGGCGGCACCGCGCGCAAGAGCCCCTCTTCGACGCCGTCCCGGCGTTTGAAGCGCGGCGATCCGGCCGGCAGCAAGTAAAGCCGCCCGGTGCCGGTCCAGCGGTCGCCGACCGGGCTTGCCATCTCCCGGATCAAGCGCGACGGCGGCAGGAAGTCGTAGGTGCTTCGGTCGGGGTCGAGCCTTTCATAAAAGACGTCCAGGAGATCGCTGACGCCGAGCTCCTGCGCCTTCGGATCGATCCACGGACCGGCCAGATCGGAACAGCTGATGCCGGGCGCCGACAGATCCATGTCCGCCAGCAGCACCGTGCGGCCCAACGCCGCCCACAGGGCGCCGAGATTGGCCATCAAGGCCGTACGCCCGACACCGCCCTTGAAGGAGAAGAAGCTGATGATCTCCATGGCGGCGGCTTTCAATGCACCACCGCCGCGTCACCCGCCAGCGGTCTTGGCTGCGGAAACGGGACGTCGGGTATGATCAGCTCACTTCTTCGCGCCCGCTTCACCTCGTCGGCACCTCCGGTGGGAGGGGTGGTGGCCAAGCCCTCATCCCGTCCCCCGATGGGTTATCACCTCCGCCAGAGGGCACGGCAGATCGTTGCCGGCAAGGGCGCCCCAGAGCCGGCGGCGCAAGCTGCGGGCGAGCGGCGGCGACCGGTCGTCGGCCACCGCGGCGATCAGATAGCCCAGCTGCTCGATCCGGTCCTCGGCGCCTTCAGGCGCGTCCAGGACCTCCTCGACGCAGTCCACCAACACGCGCCGCAGATGGGTCAAAGGACCGACGGCCCGGTCGGGCGGGGTGTGCTTGGTCAGGACGTCGATGACGCGGAACAAAATCGCGATCCGGTCGTGCTCGCCGCGCACCACAGGGGGCGAACGGACATGCGCCATGGTGCTGTTGCGCCCGTCCAGGCGCGTCAGCAGCTCGCGTTTCACCGGGTCGGGGCGTTCGGCCTGCAACAAGGCGATGAAGGCCTCGACATACCGGGTATGATCGGTCTTCGGGCCGTCGCCGCTGTGGTCGTCGGTCAAGGGCGGTCCCTGAACCTCCCTACGTTTAGGTGTAAGGAATATAGGCAACCGTGATGTCCGGCGCGAGCGCGCGGTATGCAAAGACCCGGGAGACCAGTTCCGGTCTCGGCGTGACGCCGCCGCCCTTGAGTTGGGTCCAGCCGTGCGCGCACGATGTGCAATCCGGCCGGAACTTGCTGTGTGGCCCGAAACCGTCCAGCGCGCTCGGCTTGTAGACCGGCGCCGGAAAAACATGCGCCGCGACCGCGACCTCGATCGCGCCGCCGGCATCCCGGACCGCCTCGATGGTCGGGTCCGGCAACGCCAGCTCTTCGACATAGTCGCTCGCCGAGGCCGACCACACGACGAAGAGCTGGGTCACCCGGACGGCAAGCCGCGCCAGGGCAAGCCGTTCGACAAGGGGACCATCTACAAGCTCCTGAACAACCGGCTGTACATCGGCGAGGTGGTGCACAAGGGGACGAGCTACCCGGGAGAGCACGAGGCGATCATCGACCGACGAACCTGGGACAGTGTCCAGGCGGTCCTGGCCAAGGGCGCCCACCGCACCGGCAGCCGGACCCGCGCCGCGACACCGGCGCCGTTGAAGGGCCTGCTGCGGTGCGGCGCCTGCGGCAAGGCGATGACGCCCAGCTCTATCCGGCGGCGGGGACGCAGCTACCGCTACTACCTCTGCACCACCGCAGTCAAACAGGGCCACGCGAACTGCCCGGTGCGCTCGATATCGGCGTCCGAGATCGAGGGGTTGGTATTGGCCCACGTCCGCCGACTGCTCCGCGCGCCCGAGGTGACCGCCCGCACCATCACCGCCGCGGCGACCGACGACGACCAACCAGCCGCCGAGCGCGAACGTGAGGTCCGGGACACCCTGCGTCAGGTCGAGGCGATTTGGGACGACCTGTTTCCGGCCGAGCAGCATCGGGTCCTGCACCTCCTGGTCGCGACCGTGACTTTGGCGCCGGACGGGTTGGACGTCACGCTCCGGACGGGCGGCATTCGCAGCCTGGCGGCGGAGTTGGGAACCGACGACGCCGGTGGCGAGGAGATCGCGGCGTGAGGAAGGGTTGTGGCGCCACAACCCAGAATGTGGTTTCCGCCTGGGTGCAAACCGGTTCCGCCAGGACAGCACGAAGGCGATCACCGAAGCGCCACCAGCCGGTGAACGAGACCAGCAACATGAAGAACGCAATCCTGACCCCCCCCCGTGCCCGGCGTCAACTACCTTAGGACTTGCGCAAAAATAACTACTTCAGGGCGGGGGTCTGGGACGTACGGTATAGTTCCATTCGGGGTGAAAATCCTGGCGCTGTATGTTCAGCGTATGCATCTCCGCGTCGCTGATTTTTCGCGTCGCTGATTTTTCGCCCTTTTTGATAGTTGTTCGTGTCTAGCTCGCAGCCAACCTTGAGCCCTTTCGTCGTGGTTGTCGCGGCGATAAGTTCGACGACTGCCATACGGCTCACCAGT
>JANQHG010000190.1 GCA_028277115.1 Azospirillaceae bacterium | reverse complement strand
TGCCAAGCTCGGCCGGGGGGGCCAGCGCCGGCGACGGGGGCGCGGTCGCGGCCTCGGCGAAAGGGACCACGGACCGGCCTCGAGAATCGTCCGGGTCCGCCGGGGTGATTTGGAACACCCGGTAGTTGGCCTCGGCCCGGCCGGCCGGCGGGGTGAGCGTGAGGGTGTCGGCGCCGGCCGGCACCGCGGCGAACCGGATCAGAGTCGCGTCGTCGCGTCGTTCCTCGATCTGGACAAAGGCCGGGCCGTCGATCGCCAGCACCAGCGGGGTGTCGGCGGTCGCGACGTCATAGGCGCGTTCTTGCTCATAGACCAACGGCTCGCGGGTCGGGCCGCCCGGACCGGGCACCACCTCGATCAGCCGCGCCGCGACATAGCGATTGCTCCGAACCCCGGGCAGGGAGAGGCGGACCGTGTGGTCGCCGGCCGGCACCTCGGCGACCAGGTGTCGCCGAGTGCCCGGCACCAGACGGACGGTGCGCGGCGAGGTGTCGTCGATCTGGAGCGCGACCACCACCGGTTCGGGCGGCAGGGTCGGCAGGGCGAGGGCTTCGAGGTCGACCTCGAGCCGCCACGGCACGCCGTGGTCGCGGCCGACGGTCGCGGCGGTGTCGCGGGTGAGCAGGACCGTCTCGGGGTCGAGCGGCGGCAGCAGGGCCGCGCGGGCGCGCAGCGCCGGGCCCGACGGCTGCCAGCCCGCGGTCGGTTCAAGCCACAGGCCGGCGCTGTCGATCAGGGTCAAGACCGGCTCCCAGGCGACCCCGTCGCGGGTCAGACGGCCCCACAACCGACCGAGTGCATGGTCGTCCGGATGGGCGTGGGCCAGTGCCGCCGCGGCCGGCAGCACCGCCTCGAGCGATGTCCGTCCGGTTTCGACCCGACGAACCAGGGCCGCCATCGTTGTGGCCGGGGTTGCCGGCGGCGCGGTCGCCCGGGCCGCGGGAAGATCGGTCGCCGCAACCGGCGGCGCGGCGAGCCACGCCGCGGCATCTTGGTTGCCAATGGTGGTCAACGCCGGCCACAGGATGGGGGCGATTACCCGGAGCTGGCTCGGTGGGCGCGACGCGGCCTCCGCGACGGCCGACCGGGCGTCCGCTGGGGCGGTCAGGGCCAGATCGGGGATCGGCGGGGTGGCGCAGGCGGCGCCGGCAAGACCGGCGCGCAGATGTTCAGGGGTCGCGGTGGGCAGCACCGGCAGCGGCGCCACCGGGTCGTCGCGCTCGACCGCGATCAGCACCGGGGCATGCTCGGCGGCAATCGTCAGACGGTGGACACCGCGCGGCAGCGCGACGATCGTCTCGTGCGCGGTGCCGGGGCGGTCGGCATCGCCGATCAGGCGCAAGGCCTCCGAGGGCACGGCGCCGGTAATCGGCTCACGGCGTCGCACGCCGTTGATGGCGATTACAAGCCAGTCGTCGTGCGGCGGGCCAGCGGGGGCGGGTGCGAACAGCGGCCGCGCGGTGAGACGTAGCCGCACCGGACCCGCGACCCGCAGTCGGACCGGCCGGGTCGGGGTCGCGCGAAACATCGAAAAGCTCAAAGCCCGGGCGACCGCCTCGACCCGGCAAGCGCCGGCATGGGCCTCGACCAAATGATCCGCGGCGCTCCAGGCGCGCGGTCCCGGGTGGCGGGCCTGCCAAACCGGCCAAGCGGCGACCGCGGCCCGTCGCTCGGCTAGGCCGGCGGCACACAGGCGGCGGGCGAGCGCTCGGCCGCGCTGCCACTGGTCGAGCCACGGCGCCGCCGCGGCACCGGCGGCCCGCCACGCCGCGACCGCTTGGTCCGGATCGCCGCGGTCGACATCGGCGAGTCCGGCCCACGGCCCGGCCGCCGCCGCGGCCGGGCCGACCAGGCGGTCGAGCGCGGCAAACCAGCGGGCTCCGGCCGCGATCGGGGCGAGTGCCGCCGTCGGCCGCGCGGTGGCCGGCAGCACGAGACCGAGGCGCAATGCGGCATCGGGGTGTCCGTCGCGGATCAGCGCCGTCACCAGCTGTTCGAAGTCCTCGGGTGCGCCGCGCCGGACCGCCCGGTCAACCGCGAGGCCGAGCCGGAGCGCGGTGTTGCCGCGCGCCGCGAGCCGCCTGTCGAGCTCGTCCGCCGCCCAGTCGCGCAGCTCCGGGTCCGGATCGAAGAGGGCGAGCGCGCGCAGCTGGCGTTCGGCCAGGAAAAGCTCGCCGCGTGCGGTCAGCGCCGCGACCCGGCCGTGCCAAACCCGGGCCTTCAGCGCGGAGCGCCGCGCCTCGGGCCGGGCCGCGACCGCCTGCCAGACCGCCAGCGCGGCGAGCGGGTGGCCCGCGGCCTGCAAGGTTTCGGCGCGCGCAGCCAGCGCGGACGCCGTGGGAGCGGTCGGCGCGTCGGGGGGCACCGGGCGCCCAAGCGCTTGGCCCCGGCCAAGTGCGGGCACGGGCGCGATGTCGCCGAGCAGAGCCTGTCGCCGTCGCTTGACCAGGCGCAGGATCGGCACCCAGTCGTTGAACAGGTCGAGCGCCGCCGCCGCCGCCGGCTCGGCCGCCAGCTCCGGGGCGTCCCAGGCCCGGGTCATCGCCGGCGGCGCGCAGGACCACGGCACCCGGGGAGCCGGGCAGGCGCGTGCGGCGGCGAGTGATTCTCGCATCAAGTCCGCGGCCGCGGTCGGGCCCACGGCGTCGAGCCGGGTCAACAGCGCCTCTTCGTCGAGCCGCGGCGGGCGGGCGACCCGCAGATCGACCGCGAGCAACGGCAGCGCCTCGGCAGCGGACGGCGCGGCGCGTACCTCGACGCGCCGAACGGCCGCGGGCAGCGGCACCTCGAGCGCCGCGACCGGGACGACCGGCGGCGCCAACTGGTCCGGCTGGCTCAGCGCGCGCCCGACCCGGGCCAGGTCCGGCCGCACCGCGTCTGCCGGCAAAGGCACTGGCGGCCGGGTGACCAAGCGGATCGGCGCCGCGTCGTCGAACCGGACCCGAAGCTCGGCGTCCCGGTCGGTTTCGGCGGCCGGGACCAAAAGACGCAGCGTGGTCGCGGCGACCCGCGGCGGCAGGCGGAAGACCAGGCCATGATCGGCGCCGGCGGGCAGGCGGTGGAGCACCAGACGGTCGGCAAAGCCGGCAAGCTCGCGGGCCTGGCTGGTTTGGACCGTCATCGCGCGCGGCGGCTCGTCCGGTGGCCGCAGGCGGTCGGTGACCGCGGCGACCACTCGACGCTCCGTCCCGGGCGGCAGAGTGACCGGCTCGAGCGGTTGCCAGAAGGTCTGAGCGCCGCTGAGGCGTGCGGCCGCGACGGCGATCTCGGGCGCATCGGGCCGATCGATCACGCGGCGTTCCAACAGCGCCGTCGCGATCGTGCCGCCGTCTGGGACCGCCGCGTCCCAGGCGAGCCGGTGCGCGAGCCCGGCGAGCGCCGCGGGCGACGCCCGTTCGGCCGCCGCCAACAGGCCGGCGAGCGCGTCCGGCGGGGTGCGATGCGGCGCCGGCGGCAGCGGCGCGCCGAGCAACCGGTCGCGGATCTGGTCGGCGGACGGGTGCGGCGCGTTGAGGCCGGGGAAGAGATAATCGGGATCATCCTGGCCTGCCAGTCTCACCAGGGCCGGTGTGGCGACCGAAAACGCAAGGCGGTGGTCGCCTGGCGGCAGCAGGAGCGGCACCGTCTCGGCACGGCCGAGGTGGCTGACCCGACCATCGAGGGTCATGAGCTCCCGGGTCGACGGCGCGGTGTCGAGGTCGATCAGGCGCCACGGCCGCCCGTTGCGCGAAATCGCCAAGCGCAACGGCCGGTTCCACCGGCGCACGCCGAGGTCATAGGCAAGCCGCACGGTCAGCGCCAACCGCGCCGGCCCAGCGAGGTCGAGCACCGCCGGCGGTCGGTCGGGGGCCAACCGCCAGGCGATCTGCCGGCGGGGGCTGCCGTCGCGTCGGACCGAAATCCCGGCTCCGCCGAGCGACCAGGCTCGGCGATACGGGGCGACCGTCGGCAGCAAGGATCGGCGGCCGAGGAAAAGGGCCGGCGGCGTCCCTGGCGCAGGTGCCGTCGGCCCGGGCCCGATCGCGACCACCAGCGGTGCCGAGCGGGCCGGCAGGAAAAGGAGATCGCCGTCGCGGGTCGAGATCGGGTCGGCGACCGCCCAAAGGCCGCCGCCCTCGGACCACAGAACTTCGACGTCGCGAGACGAGATCGGTCCCGCGCCCGCGCGGGCATGGAGCCGGAGCGCGGTGTCGGCGGGCAGCCGGATCACCGGCGTGGCGCCGCCCCGCACCAGAACCGGTGCGCGCTCGGCCGGTTCCCAGACCAGCGGCACCGGCAACGGCCGGGACAGCTCGGTTTCGATCGGATCGATCGCTGCGGCCGAGACGCCCGCGAGCGCCGCCCCGACGCCGAGCGAAAGCGCCACCCCGACGGCGATCCGGCGCATTGTCCGCCCCGGTGTCACACCCTATTCCTTTATGCCCGGGCGCGGTCGGCGGCGTCGTCCCCATGGGACCATGCCGCGTTCGCGCCTTTGTTCCATAAGAACAAGCTTAGGCACACCGTCGATACGCCCCATGATATGGATCAGTTTTCCAGGATACACGCAGCCAGGTTATCGCGGATTGTTGCCTGATCCCTGAGAGCGATCCGCACCGGGCGGTTGAGTTCGATATGGACGAAACCGTCGAAGTCGATCGCACGCAGTGCCTGGCCGATCGTGTTGGTGGTGCCTCCGAGTTCCTGCACCTGGTCGGGATAAAGCTTGATCTCCCGGTCGGGCCAACGAGCGGCCAGGCAGCGGTGGAGGTGTCGGACCCGCGGCGACGGGTCGGCGGTGCCGGCGCTGACGATCACGTCGGACGCGCGCCCGGCGGCGCTGCGACGGGCCGAAGTGCTGCTGTAGCCGTGCAGCTGAATGATGCGCCCGTCCGGCCAGCGGCGGGCGAACGCGCGGGAAAAAGCGATGTAGTGGGTGTCGGTCAGATGGGCGAGGTCGGCATCGACCTCGCGGCCGGCCGCGTCGTACCGGCGGGGCACCGTGTTGAGCGCGGCTGCGGTGAAGCTCGTGTCGGCCTCGAACAGGCGGAGCAGAATCCGGCCGGTATCGAGGTCTTTGAACCGATGCGGCGCCTGAAGCATCACCGCCTTGCCGGACGTCGGCCGTGCGCGGTTGCGGACGAGATAGACACCGCGGCCGCGGCGGTCGTCTCTCATCTCGCGCACCACGGCGATCCGCCGACCGGCATCGTCCAGCTGCCAGCCGGCGGCATCGAACGCCCGTTCGAGCCCCTCGCTACGCTCGCCCGCGATCAGCCGCGTGAACAGGCGTTCGCTCACGGCAACCTCATCGGGCGACGGGGTGACGTAGCCGGATCGATCACGGGTCGCTTCGATCTCTTGCTCGAACCGGGACTGGGCCGTGGTGGTCAAGGGCATCAACAGCCCCGGCACCAGCATAATGGCCAGGGTGAACAAGTGTCGTCGAACCATGCGTTGTCTCCCATGCCGTCATCCTCGGGGGTGCGGACCGTGTCCACCGCGTTGCGATCTCACTGTGTGAACGGATCGTTGCGGTCGAAGGTCACCGGCAGGCGTTTTCGGCGTCCGGCCAACACCCGCGACAGGATCAGGGTCCCGCCTCGGCAGGCGGGCGCAAAGTCGAGTTCGAGCGACAGCGGTCCGGGGGCGAGGTCGGCCGCGATCGGCAGGAAGACGCGCCGGCCCGGACGCACGGTGCGGCCGCGGGTGCCCAGCACCGGGACTGCCGCGCCGTCGCCGGGCGCAAGGTCGAACGCCATGCTCCGAAAGGTCAGCCCGGACAGCGGTCGCGGGGCCCGTGTCCGCGCGCCGCCGATCGAAACCGTCACCCCGCAGCGCCGGGTCGCGCCAGCAAGCTCGCCCGGCGCGAAATAGGTCATGAGCAGTGGCTCGTCGCTCTCGGTGACCTTGTCGAGCGCGATCACCATCGGCCGGTCCGCCACTTCGACCGCGAGCCGCCTTAAGAACGACGGGCCGCCCAGCCCCTGGGCGACATGATTGATCATCAGCCGATCGACGGTGCTCGAGACCTCGAGCCGATGGCGGCCGCGCCGGATCGCGTCGAGGGGCAGCATCCCGGTCGGCCCGCGCACCCGGCGGACCAGCGGTCGGGTGCGACCGACCCGGACGCTGACGTGCCGGCGCGCCCCCTCGGGGGCGAAGAACAGGAGGGTCGGCCGGACGAACCGGTTGGGGCCGTACCCGGCGACCACGACGTCGACGGTGCCGGTCGGGGGCAGCGGGCGAAAGATCGCCGCCAGCGCCTCGGGGCGATCCGGTTCGTCGGCGGCGCGCGGCGTGAGCAGCCGTCGTCCGCGCCAGCCACCGGCCGGCTGGAAATCCTCCCACAGATAGCGACCGGCAACGATGTCGGGGTCGTCGTCGGGCGGGTGCCGGCGCAGCTCAAGCAAGGGCGCGGCCTCGGTCGCGACCAGCGCTTCGTGGGCAACCGGACGCAGGACGAACCAGGTCCGGCGCAGCACCCGGTCGGGGTCGCCGGTCTCGTCCTCGGGCAGCCGGCGGGTGACCGGATGCCCGGCCGGGCGGTTGAACACCGCGACCAGGCACGGGCGCCGTGCCACCAGCGTCAGCCAGCGGGCCTCGGCCGCCAGGCGAAAAAAATGTTGGGCCCGGTCGGCAACCGGCGCACCCGGCATGTCCTCGAGGAGATCATAGCCGGACCGGGTCGACGGGTGCGGCAGGTCGCCATGAGCGATCAGGCGGCCGCGGTCCGAGACGATCCGATACGCGGCCGCCGGCTCGGGGGGTTCGTTCGCGGCGGTCATGGAGGACGGGGCCGGCGTGGCCGCCCGAACGTCGATCCGGATCAGGGTGTCCGCGGTGCCGACATGGCGCACCGGGAAGTCCAGGCTTTCGCCGGTCGCCAGACGGTAATGACGCAGCCGGATCGGCGGCGGCGTGATCTCGCGCGGGTCCTCGCCCGGCTCCGCTGGCGACAGATACGCACGGATCGCAACCGGCCGCGACGGCACCAGATCGAGCGTACCGGGGCCGACCTCGAGCGTGACCTCCGGCGCCGCGGCGGTCCACACCCGGGTGCCGCGCCAGCGATCCCGGAGCCGTTCGCCGTACCACAGCACCGACAGCGTTTCGTCGGTCACGTCGGTCACGTCGGTCGGGTCGGTCGCGGCCGGTGTCTCGGCGCCCTCCTGGGTCCAAGGCGCGAGCGCCAGGCGCACCCGACCGCCCGGCGCCGGCACCGGGATCACCGCATGCAGGGTCGGGCCCGCGAGCTGCCCGATCGGCCGGGGCGCCGGGCCGAGCCGGCGGCCGCCATGCTCGGTCAGGGTGTAGAGGGTGGCGCTGCGGTAGTCGCGGCCGTCGATCCCGATCGGCCCGACCGGGGCCCAGCGGTTGCGCAGCGCGTTGTGGATCTCTTTCCGGGTCAGAAAGTCGGGCTCGTAAACATGGCCGTCGGCGAGCCGGCGCCGTTCGGCCCGGCTCATTCGCTGCCAGGTGACGTCAAGCCCGGCGTCGTCCGCGATCACCGGCTGATAGAGCCGGACCGCGGCGCCGCGCGCGGGCGGCGGCCCCGGCGCCATCGACAGCTCGAGCCGGCGCGCGCCGCGCGGCACGGTCAAGATCGATCGGTCGGTCGCGGTCGCCAGGGTGGGGTCACCGAGATAGGACTTGCTGGCGAACACCGTGCCGTCGGCGTCGTCGCGGAACCGGACGACCCGGGTCGTGAAGGCGAGCCGGCGTCGCCCGACCTCGTGGCCGCCGGTGGAAAGGAAGGTTGCGTTCAGGTGGTAGCGGATCTCGGCCTCGTCGGGCGCCGGCAGGTCGGGCGCGACCTCGGCATGGCTCAAGAGGCGAAGGCGCGGGTCGGCCTGCGGCTGGAGCGGGAAGGAGATCTCCTCCCCGGGCGCGAGGCGGTAGACGGTGGCGGTGCGGGCGGTCTCGACCACCGCCGGCAGCGCCCGGCCGCGGCGGGACAGCCGGTCGACCACGGCGTCCCACGCCGTCCAGCCGCCGGCGGCGAGCAGGCCCGCGAGCCCGAGCCAGAACAGGAGATGGCCGGCAAGCCGCATCACCCGGCTCCGACGGTGACGATCAACTGGCGGGTTTCGCTGGCCAGAAACCGCTCGACCCGCTCCCGGATCACCACCGGCGGGCGATCGGCGACGACGGTGACGACTGTCGGATCGGCCCCCGGGATCGGTTTGGTCAACGACAGGACCGCGCCGGTCGGGTCGGTGATCGCGAGCGCGAGCTGGCCCGAGCCGGTGTCGGCGACCAAGGTGAGGGTCAGATCGAACCCGCGCGCGACCGCGGCGGCGCGCACCAAGTCGATCACGTCAGCGCTCGCGAGCCAGGCGTCGAGCGCCAACAGGCTTCGGCTCTGGGCGCCGGTGTCATGGGCAAGGCCGCGCGCGACGACCCAGGCGGCGAGGTCGGCGGCCTGGGTCGGGATTTCGGCGAGCGCGAACGGCGCCCGCACCGCGGGGTCATCCGCGGCCGCGCCGAAAACCGCACGGAGATCGTCGGCGAGCCAAAGGATCGCGAACTCGCCGGCCGCGAGGAATTTGAGGCTCGAGGCCTGAGGGATCAAACTGACCGAGAGGTCGGCGACCGCCGGCTCCGCGGGGTCGAGCAGGCCGACCGCGCGGCCGTCGGCCGCGAGGGTGGCGAACAACTCGGCGGCGAGCGGGGCCAGCTCGGCCGGGCGGCGCGCATCGTCGGCGGTCGCGAGCAGGGTCGCCGGCAGGCCGCGCGGCCGGGTGGCATCGCGCCGGAAACCGCGGACCTGCAGGGTCAGGATCGGCGCCGGGTCGAGGTCGCGTTGGATCGCCAGGGACGCGAGCGTGAACGGGTGGTCGCGCCGTTGCGGCGACAGCACGTCGGCGGCGCCGTTGGCGTCGGCCGCCGGATGGGCGCCGGACACGATTAGGGCGCGCGCCCGCACCCGCTCGGCCAGCGCGCCGGCGGCGGCGAGTGTGTGGGTCTCGACCGACGGCCGCGGCACCTGGATCACGATCGGGGCGGCCGGCCCCTCGCGGACCACCACCAAACCCCAGCCGCGCCGCGCGGTCGGGTCGTCCGACTCGGCGAGCACGACGTAGCCGGCCCCGTCGCGCGCGGCGTCGATCCGGCCGAGGTGAAGGCCGAGACCGCGGGCGGCGACCGCCGCACCGTCGAGCCGCCCGTCGCGCGTCGCCACCTCGGTCGGCGGGCCGGTCCAAGCGGCGGCGGACAGCAGCGGGCTGATCACCTCTGCGTCCAACAGCAGAAGCTCGGCAGGTCGGGGCGGGTGGTAGCCCTCGCTGCCCGGGCCGGCGATCCTGGCGGCATGGTCGCGCAACACCCGGCCGAGGTCGCGGCCGACGAGTGGGATCAATGTCCGCCGGCCGGCGGTCGCGGGCAGCGCCAGCGCCCGGAACAACAGCCGCCGTCTGGCCGCGTCGGTCAGCCGGAGAACGGCAAAGCCGCGTGGCGAAGTCGCGGCCTGCAGATTGCGGCCCGGCGGCGCCCCCCACAGGATATCGTACGGCCCGATCAGACGGGTCAGCGCCGGCAGATCGAGGCTGGGCGGCACGCTGCCTTTGATCCGGAGTTCGCTCGCGCTTCGGCCGGCGGCGGCACGGCGCGGCAGCGTCGTGACCTGGAGCACGTCGGTCGGCCGCAAACTGTGGAACGCCTGGAAGCTGCTGTCGAAATGGCTGCGCACGTCGGCCGATGCGGTGCGCGCGAGCCGCGGGCTGGTGCCGGCGATCATCAGGCTGCGCGCGCGCAGGTTTTTGAACAGGGCGGTCGCGGCGTCGACCAGGCCGCGACCGGCAAGGGGGTCCGGAACCTCGATCGCGAGCCGTGAGCGGGTCACGCCGTCGAGCACGATCAGCGCATCCGGCCGGCCCGCGACCGGCAACAGTGCGGTCTCCCCGTGGGTGGTACGCATCGGCGCATAGCCGGCCGCCGCCAACGCCAGCTCGGCGGCCGCGGTGTCGGGGCCGTGCGCCCCGAGCGTCGCGAGCACGCGGTCGACCCCTTCGTCGAAACGGCTGAGCGCGACCGGGCCGGGGGCGGCGACGCTGGTGGTCCGCCCCGCGCCATAAACCGCGAGCTTGTGGTCCTGGATCACCGCGTCGAGCGGCCGGCCGGCGGCGACCGGGGCTGGGCGGTCGGGGCGGGCGACCGGGCGCGCCGCCTCGGGTGCCCACAACGCGCCGGTCGGCACCAGGGTCAGGCCGAACCCGACCGCGGTCGCCGCGACCGCGCCGACGAACGAAGTCTGGACGGTCGCGCGGGTCAGCTGGGGCAGGATGTCCTTGTCATGGATCTTGATCGCGATCAGGGTCGACAACAGGTACCCGAAGCCGAAATAGTCGGTCACCTTCTCGCCGGACAAAATCTCCGGCAAAAACCAGCCAAGAGCCATCTTCAAGGCAAAGCCGATGTTGAAGAACAGCAGGATTTTACGCGCACCCTCCATAGTGACATTGGCGAACAGCGAGGTCGCAAGCAGCGCACGGGCAATCCAGAGAATAACGAATGCCTCGGCCACCGAGGTAAAAATCTTGAATGGCTGGTACCATTGTAGCGCGATCAATGCCGGAATCAAGATGCCATTGAATTCCCAGCCGTACAGCAGATTGAGTCGAGAAGCGATGTAGGCGGTCAAAACCAAGACGATATAGGCCTTGGGTGTCGCTAAGATCGAGGTCGATATATCTTCGTATAAGTAGCCGATACTGCTGATCCGAAAATTAGTCAGCTCCATCAAGCCGTATCGGACGATCAGGTAGGTCACCGCGAGCGTGATGAACACCGGCCCGAGACCGCGCAATATCCCGGTTTTCCAAAATAGGTTGGCGATCAGTGCGACGATGATCAGCCCGAAACTGTACAAATTGTTGTGATAGTCGAAATCAATATTAAAGGTTGTAGTGATGAAGGCACCGAGCGCCGGCAGGGCCCAGGCATCGAACAGGAGTCGCACCGCGATGCTGGCGAGCACCAGGGCAAAGAACCGATCGCGGCCGAACAGGCTACTCCAGCCGCCGAGCCGCGACAGCCGCTCGGACACCGCGACCACCAGGAGATAAGCGACGATCCCTTCGACCAGGATCACCGTCGCCGCCCACGGCTTGATGATGATCAACGGCACCAGGTAGCCGGGGACGACTAGGCCGGACAACACCCAACCGAGCCGCATGTTGAAAAAGGCGACGACGTAAATACCGACCCAGGTTGTCGTGATGATCGAGCTATCGAGACTGCCGCTTGGGAAGATCGGAAGGGTCGGCATTGGCATCCGTCAATGGCAGACCGGGATGTGCGGGCAACCTGAACGGTCCCGTTTCGCGATCAATCTTCGGTTGAGGGAGCTGGTCCGAGCATGAGGTCGATTGCAGACCTGATCACCTTGGTCGCGACCGGTTTCGCCAAAATCTTGTCGGCGCCGGCGGCGATCAGGTCGCTTTCCTGCTTTTTGGTGCCCGCCGCCGACAACACGATGGTTGGAGTCGAGTCAGATTTTTCTCGCAGTTTCCGAAGAAAAGCAAGACCGTCCATGACCGGCATCATTACGTCAAGAATAATCAAGTCATATGAACAGCTCTCTACAGCCGACAATCCCTCTTCGCCATTACTCGCACGAGACACCTGAAAACCGTCTAACTCCAGTGTCCGCGCGACAAGTTCCCGGATGGCAAATTGGTCATCAATGACCAGAATATTCCCCTTGGGCATCTATCACCTCTGTTCAAGTCACCAGCACAGGACTCGAAACGGTGTTCGGAGCGGCCGCCGCTGAGAAGCCATGGACCCTAGGAGTTGAACTCAGATTCTGCGCAGTTACGATCTTTGCTGTCCTTACGGCAAAATGCCCACTGTGCTAAATGTTTACGAGATAACTGCACATAGGATCGAACCACATAGGATCGAACAAGGTCGCTCTGCGAGTCACTACTCAATAATTCAGCCACGAATGTGGCAGGAGCATGTCGTTGGACACAAAATCGGTCCCGACCACAGTTTGCACTCCAGACGACAGTACCGAGAGGTGGCTCGGTCCGGTAATTGCGATCGTGTCCGAATCGTTGGCGATCGCCCGCGGCCGCCGGGAGCGCCGGCACCGAGGCGCGGGGTGGGAGTCGGAGTGGAGAACATGTGCCCTGAACCGCCCCAAGCCGACCGCTATCTCCTTCGCGAGGGCACAGCAACGGCGCGACAACCTCTTCCCAAGAGCCGGAGAGCCTGTTTCTTATCCCGTCTTTACCCAAAATGACGTTCAGGGGTGGGCTGGTTGGGGAGACACCTTTTAAGGGCCAGGGTCCGGAAGAGCAGCCCGCGGGCGATGAACGCGAGCGCTTGGTCAGGCGGTAGGACTGTTCCGCCAAAGCGGGCCGTATTTGGGCCCTTTTCCCTCGTGCGGTCAGTATAGAATATCCATGCCATGCCTGAATCGCGTCGCGGGCCGCGCTAAACCGCACATCGGTACCGATCAAAACATGTTCACGTGGAATCAGTCACACGGATTTCAAATTACTTGCTGTCGGTCGTCATTGGATGAAGAAATTCTTGATAGTTGATCGAGTGATCCGGTTCAGTCATTGGTCGACCTAGCAAAAATCCTTGGGCTTCGGTGCATTTACTATCCATTAAGAATAGAAGATGCTCCATAGATTCCACTCCCTCCCCTATTGTTGGCAAATTCATTGCCTGACCTATGTACGAAATCGCTTTGACAATTGCTCGATCTTCCTTATTATTTATCGTTCCTATCACAAAACTTCGATCAATTTTTACCTTGTCAAAAGGGAAACGCCGTAGGTACCCTAAGCTTGAATAACCTGTTCCAAAATCATCCATCACGACAGCAATACCCTCTTCTCTCAAGAGAGATAGGAAGCCCATCGCCGATTCAGGGTCATCAATCAACACATCTTCTGTTATTTCTATATGAACACGGTGTGGCGAGACACCGGTTGATCTAATGGAGCGAATAATCTCAGTGATTGACCCTTCAGTTTTAATCTGGGAGGGTGAGACGTTCACGGCGATCGAAAGGTGCTCAGGCCAGGTCGATGCCTTTGTACATGCCGTCGTGATAACCCAGAGGCCAATCTCTCGAATCAATCCGCATTCCTCGGCCAACGGTACGAATTCAGCCGGAGAGACGAGTCCACGTCTTGGATGATGCCAGCGCAGGAGCGCTTCGTAACCAACCAATTGGGGTGGTTGTCCCAACCGAACGATGGGCTGATAAACCAACCCGAGTTGCCCGTCGCGGAGCGCTGCACGAAGATCCTGTTCATCCTGCCGTTTGTTAAGTACTTCAAGTTCCATTTCAACTTCAAAAAAAGTGAAACGGTTTCGGCCGCTATTTTTTGCGCGATACAGCGCGATATCGGAAGCTCGCAACAAATCCGCCGGCGTGGATTTTGAACTATTATTAATAGAAATACCGATACTGCACGAAATCGAGATTTCCTGGCCTTTAATTATGAATGGTGTGGCCAATTTCGATATAATTCGAGACGCCAATGTACTGGCACCGTCGGGTTGTTTCTCCGACGTTTGGACGACAACGAACTCGTCACCACCAAACCGCGCGGCAAGGTCGACCTTTCGTACAATAGTCCCAATTCTTTCGCTCACTTGCCTCAGCAGTTCATCTCCGACATGATGTCCCATTGTATCGTTGACATTCTTGAATCGATCTAAGTCGATCATTAATACGGCAATTGGATGGCTATCTTGCCCGGCACGCGTGATCTCCATCTCGAGTCGTTCCTGCAACTGTAAACGGTTTGCCATTCCGGTCAACGAGTCATATAATGCCATTCGCTCCATTCTGTGCTCATATGTCACATTGGCGAACATTTCGCGTCGCAAATCGAGCATTCGGCGAAATGTAAATATCCCTCCAACAATAGGTAGCACAAGTAATATTGCAAAAAACTCATCGACCTCATAATCCTCATAACGTCTTGTTAATTCATATATCAATTCGAATATTTCCAGATAGCCAGCGGCGCCCCAAAATAATATTAATAGTATTATTGAATAGATAAGTTCTCGCCGTTCTCTCGTGAGATAAAGTGCTCGATACTTCTCCCAGCGTTTGGTAAAGCTCGTCGAAAGCTTTTGTGGTTCGGTAATTTTCATGCTTTTCATTCCAAGGTTCTTGCTTTGAGGTCTCAGTGAGTAGAGATCGTCCCGTTCGCCTGCTGGGCAGGTATGCTATCAGCTAGCATCACATTAGCTCGTCGGATCAGCCATCTAGCCGACCTGATCTCTGACCATAAAGAGCTCGTCCTCGATCGCCAAGATACATCTTCCAAAACGGATGGTAACCAGCTCGTCCGGCCTCTCTAGACCCAATAGCCATGCAAAATCAGTACGTTAGTATAGTGATCTCCCGTTAACGTTGAGTGAACGCGGCGTTTCGCTGGCAAAACCCCTCTGGCGTCTTCAGGATTCAAAGATCGGGATAGTTTGTCAGTTCGACTTCGGGGTGATGCGGCTGACGCCGTACATTCTGCTCGGCATTTTCTGAAGCTCGATCCTCACCGGCCCACCGGGCTTAACCCCGCTGATGAGAGTGATCACGCAATTTGATGGACTTTAGTTCAAGATATTTGATGGTTCTCGGTTTCAATTCGGTCGAGTCGTGTTGTCCCCGGTCGCAACGGTAGTTGAGGTTTTTGTCGCCATTCCCCGCCCCGATCATGGTAGCGCCGAAGGCAGGGCCGTCAACGACTGCGAAACACAAGCTTCGCTAGGCGCCGGAGGCGCCAAGCTCCGCTAGCATTTCGGTCCGTTGACTGCCCTGCCTTCTTGCGCTGTCGTGAAGGTAGGTCGGGACGAAAGGACGGTCTGTCTCGGT
>JANQHG010000164.1 GCA_028277115.1 Azospirillaceae bacterium | reverse complement strand
GTTGCGCCGCGCGGGTTGATGCCGGAGCCACGACGGCGGGCCCCGCGCGCCGGCGGCGCCGAGTCCGGCCTGGCGGCCGTGCGGGGGGCGCCCCCCTTGACCCCGATTGATGGGGTCCAGGGGGCACCCCCTGGTGGGGGGTGTCGGGGGGCAAAGCCCCCTGACCTTGGCGGGGCCCATCACCCCCGGTCGAGCCGGCCCTCGACGCACGCCAGATAGGCCGGCGGCAACACCGGGCCAAACGGTGCCGCACCGGCACCGCCTCGGTCGAGCACCAGGCCGGGGGCGTCGGGCGCGGCCGTGTCTTCGGCGCTCGTACCGAACAGCTCGACCCGGCCGAGCGCCGACACCGCGACCCAGTCGGCGCGATGGTCGGCGAGCGCCCGCCACAAGGGCGCCGCCGACCCGAGGTCGCACCCGGCGTGGCGGGACATCAGCGCCGCCAGCGTCGGGTCGGCCGTGCGCACGCACAACCGCCCGCCCAGCCCGGGCAGGCCGAGATCGAACAGAGGCGCCGCGCGGTCGGCCGCGCGCAACGCATCGGTGTCGGGGCCGAGCGCCGTCACGCCCGCGGGCCGCGGCAACGACCCCCGGCGGATCGGCAAGGCGAGCACCAGGCCGTCCGCGGCGGCGAACGCCCGCACCTTGTCGGACAGGTCCAGGGCGAGGCCGGCGCGCGGCGTCACCGCCCGCACCGCGCCGCCGCCGGCGATCAGGTCGAGGCCGCCCGCCCCGCCCGGCGGCGCGGCAAACCGGCCCTGCGCGCCCGGCGCGCCCATTGCCAAGACCGCGGTGCCCGAGGTGATCGCGTCGCGGATCACGGTCGTCAGAGCCGCGCCACTGGCCGGCAGCACCCGGGCTTCCAGCGCGTCCGGCACCTGGCGCTCTGGCAGTGCCGCCCACACCGCCGCCTGCCGGCTCGGCGCCAGATCGGCCCAGCCGGCGATCTCGCCGCCCGAGCGGGCGCAGCCGCGGCACAGCCCGGTCTCGGGATCGAGGTCGCAGATGCCGACGCAGGGCGACGGCGGCAGGTGGCGCGGGTCGGGGACGATCGCAAGCGTCATGCGGCAGGGGCTCCGGGGGCGGCGCGGTCGAGCAGGTGGAGGAACGAGCCCATCACCGTGCCGCGCCGGCAGCCGGCCGGCCACGGCGTGCTGCCGCGGGCGTCGCCGGCCTGGAACAGCGGCGCCGACCGGTCTTCATCGACCAGCGCGGCATAGTGGAACTCGTGGCCGCGAAAGCGGCCGCCGGCGGCCCCGAGCGGCCCGTCCGCGGTCAAGGTCGCATGGCGGTAGCCGAGGTGCAGCCGTCGGTCGGCGAAACTGGTCGCGACCGGCAACAGGTCCGCCATCGCATGGGTCGCGCCGGCAGCGTCGGTCAGGGTGCGGCCGAGCAGCATATAGCCGCCGCACTCGCCATACACCACCGCACCGCGGGCCGCCGCAACATGCAGGCCCCGCATGAGACGCGTCGCCGCGGCGAGCCGGCCGGCGTGCAGTTCGGGATAGCCGCCGGGCAGATAGACCGCGTCGCAGACGTCGGCCGGCGGCTGGTCGGCGAGCGGCGAGAACGGCACCAACTCGGCCCCGGCAGCGCGCCAGCCGTCGAGCACGTGGGGATAGGCGAAGGGAAACGCGATGTCGTCGGCAATCGCGATCCGCTGACCGAGCGGCGGCACCGGCGGGGCGTCGGCTGGCCGCCCGCCCGCCGCCGCCGGCGCGCCGGGGCGTGCCAGCGCTACCAGCGCCGGCACATCGATATGGCGGCCGACCAGATCGGCGGCGCGGTCGAGAAAGCCGTCAAGGTCGTCCTGCTCGTCGGCCGGCACCAGGCCGAGGTGGCGGTCGGGCCGCGCCAGCCCCTCATCACGCGGCAGCGCGCCGAGCAGCGGCAGCCCGAGCGGGGCCAGCGCCTCGCGCACCAGCGCCGCATGGCCGTCGCCGCCGACCCGGTTTGCGATCACGCCTGCGACCGTGACGTCGGCGCGGTAGCGGGCAAAGCCGAGCACGGTCGCCGCTGCCGACTGCGCCTGGGCCCGGACATCGACCACCAACACCGCCGGCCAGCCGAGCCGCGCCGCCAGCTCCGCGGTGCTGCCGCGGCCGCCAGCGGCGCCGTCGAACAGCCCCATCACGCCCTCGACCAGCGCCAGCGTCGCCGGGGCGGCGGCAAGGCGCGCGAGCGTCGCCGGCCGCATGCCCCAGACGTCGAGGTTGACGCACGGCCGGCCGCCGGCGCGGGCGTGGAACCGGGGGTCGATGTAATCGGGACCGGCCTTGTAGGTGCGAAGATCGACCCCGCGCCGCGCCAGATGGCGCACCAGGCCGAGCGTGACCGTGGTCTTGCCGCTGCCGGACGCCGGCGCGGCCAGGATCAGCCCGGGCGGTGGCGTCCCGGGACCGAGAACACAAGGGGCGGCGGCCGCGGCGTCGGTCACCCGGCGGCCTCGCGCCGGCGCGACCCCAGCGGGTCGGCCGCCAGCCGGCGGTCGCCCGCGAGCGCGCCGAGCCAGTCGAGCGCCGGGCGCAGGCGCACCACCTCGCCGACCACCACCATCGCCGGCGGCGCGAGCCCGGCCGCGGCGGCGGCGGCGGCGCAACGGTCGAGCCGGGTCTCGACCACCCGCTGGCCGGGCAGGGTGGCGTCGGCAATCAGCGCCACCGGCTCGTCGCCGCGCCGCCCGGCGGCGATCAAACAATCGGCGATCCCACCCAGGTTCTTCAGCGCCATGTAGATCACCAAGACCGGCGAGCCGCGCGCGACCGCCGGCCAATCGACGGTGTCGGGCACCGCGCCCGAAGTGTCGTGGCCGGTGACGAAGGTCAGCACATGGTTGGTGTCGCGGTGGGTCGCCGGTACCCCGGCGTACGCCAGCCCGCCGATCCCGGCGGTGATCCCGGGGATCACCCGGAACGGCACCCCGGCCTCGACCAGGGTCAGCGCCTCTTCCGCGCCGCGGCCGAACACGAACGGGTCGCCGCCCTTCAGCCGCAGCACCCGCTGGCCGGCGCGCGCCAACTGGACCAACCGGCGCGAGATGTCCGGCTGCTTGGGCGACGGCCGGCCGCCGCGCTTGCCCGCGTGCTCCAGACGGCAGCCCGGCCGCGCCAGGCCGAGCACCTGAGGAGCGACCAGCGCGTCGTGGACCACGACGTCCGCGGACTGCAACGCGTGCCAGGTGTGCAGGGTCAGCAATCCGGGGTCGCCCGGCCCGGCCCCGGCCAACCACACCCAGCCGGGCAGGAACGCCGGCAGCGCGAGCGCGTCGGCGAGCGCGGCCGGCGGTGCCAGGGACCCAAGCGGCGTCGGCTGATCGGGCGACCCGGTCATCGGCGGCGCGTCACGCCGCCGGCAGCGCGCTGTGGGAGCCGTCGCACAGCGGCGGCTTCTTGGTCGCCTTGCAGCAGCACATCCACACCGTGCGGTCGCGCGGCGGCTGATATTCCAGCGGCACATGGCCGGTGCCGGCGTGCGAGCCGTCGCAGAACGGCTGGGCCTTGCTGCGCCCGCAGCTGCACCACCAATAGGTCTCGCCGACCTTGACCTCGACGGCGATCGGCGCGGTCGCGGCGACCACCCGGGCGGCGCGGAACGGGGCGTCGGGGGTGTCGGTCATCAGCGGTCGACTCCGAAGGGACGGCCGGGAAAAAGGCGACGGTCAGGGCGCGATGTGGCGCGCTCGCGCGCCGCGTTCGATCGCGGCCGCGACCAGACGGCCGATATCGAGCCGATGGCGCAGCATTTCAAGCAGGCGCAGCTCTTCCTGGGTGGTCTTGCCGTCGGCGACCGCGATGTCGCACGCAACCGCATAGGCGGTCTCGCGCAGCCGCGGCGGCAGGTTGCCGTGGATGAAATCAAGGGCCTTTTCAAGCCCGTCCGGGTCCTCGAGCAGCTGCGTGCACTCGTTGGCGATCGTCGGCAGCCGGTCGGCGTCGACGCCGTGGAACGCCGGCAGGTGTTGGACTTGGTGCCCGATGCTGCGGAGTTCGGTGTCGGTCATGTCGGCGTCCGACGCCGAGACCAAGACCATGGTGTAGATCAGCGCGCGATGGTGGTCCATGCCCCTTGCCTCTTGCCTGCCGTTGGCGAACCCGCCTCGGCTCGGTTCTGTCGCCTTGGCGCACGGGCGTCAAGGGGAGTCGGGGACGGGCAGGGGCGGCGTCCCGCCGTCACCGCCCGGGCGCGATCCGGCGATAGCTGAGCGCCTCGGCGATGTCGATCCGCCGGACCGGGTCGCGGCCGGCCAGGTCGGCAAGGGTGCGCGCGACCCGCAGCACCCGATGATAACCGCGCGCGCTGAGGCGCATCCGCTCGGCGGCGGTCGCCAACAGGGTGCGCCCGGGGGGGTCCGGGGTGGCGACCCGCTGGAGCAGGTCGCCGTCGGCCTCGGCATTGGTGGTGATCGGCGCCGCCGCGTCCGCGTCGAGGGCGCGGTACCGCTCGCGCTGGACGGCGCGCGCGGCGGCGACCCGGGCCGCGACCGCGGCGCTCGGCTCCGACGGAGGCGCGGTGGCGAGGTCGGCGATCGACACCGCCGGCACCTCGATGTGGCAGTCGATGCGGTCGAACAACGGACCGCTGATCCGCGACTGGTAGTCGGCGGCGCACGCGGGTTGGCGGCGGCAGCCCAGCATCGGATCGCCGAGATGGCCGCACCGGCACGGGTTCATCGCCGCGACCAGCTGGACCCGCGCCGGGTAGGTGACATGGTGGGCGGCGCGGGCGACCACCGCCCGGCCGCTTTCGAGCGGCTGGCGCAACGCTTCCAGGGTTGGGCGGGCGAACTCGGGCAGTTCGTCGAGGAACAGGACCCCGTGGTGGGCGAGCGAGATCTCGCCGGGCCGGGCCCGCGGCCCGCCGCCGACCAGCGCCGGCAGTGACGCCGAATGATGGGGGTCGCGGAACGGCCGGCGCCGCAGCAGCCGGCCGTCCTCGAGCAGGCCGGCGACGCTGTGGATCATCGTGAGCTCGAGCGCCTCGGCCGGCGCCAGCGGCGGCAACAGGCCGGGCAGGCGCGCGGCCAGCATCGACTTGCCGGCCCCGGGCGGCCCGATCATCAGCAAGTTGTGCCCGCCCGCCGCCGCGACCTCAAGCGCCCGGCGCGCGCTCTCCTGGCCCTTGACGTCGGCGAGGTCGGGGCCGGGCTGGTCGAGCGGTGCCAGCTCCGGCACCGGCGCCGGCAGCAGCTGGGTGCCTTTGAAATGATTGACCAGCTGCAACAGGTTCGCCGGCGCCAGAACCTCGATCTCGCCGGCCCATGCCGCTTCGCCGCCGCACGCGGCGGGGCAGATCAGGCCGCGCCCGTGGGCGGCGGCATTGAGCGCGGCCGGCAACACCCCGGCGACCCGGGTGACGCGGCCGTCGAGCGCGAGCTCGCCGAGCGCCGCGTAGCGGATGATCTCGCAATCGGGCAGCACGCCCATGACGGTGAGCAGGCCGATCGCGATCGGCAGATCGAAATGGCTGCCCTCTTTCAGGACATCGGCCGGCGCCAGGTTGACGGTGATCCGTTTGATCGGGAGCGAAAGCCCGAGGCCATGGAGTGCGGCGCGCACCCGTTCCCGGCTTTCGGCGACCGCCTTGTCGGGCAGGCCGACCACGGTGAAACCGACGATCCCGGCGACCATCTGGACCTGGACGTCGATGTCAAGGACCTCGATCCCCTGGAACGCCACCGTATGAACCCGTGCGACCACGTCGCCGCCCCGCTCACCCGCTGATCACGACCGTGCCGCCACACGATGGTATGCCAGTCCGGACACCCGCGCCACCAGGAACAGCACCGGTTCGTCCGGATACCGCGGGTCGCGCGGTCCGGCGCCGGTGGGACGTCGGTGCCGCCAACTGTGTGCATGCGGAACGCACGCACGGCCTACGGGCGGGAGTGGACGTCCGCCGGAGTCGGCGCCGGGCCTCATTGGTCCTCAGTCGGTCATGTCGAGCCGGTGCTTCAATCGGTCGACCTCGGCCCGAAGCCGCTCGATCTGCCTGTGCGGATTGGCGTCGGTTTCCATGTCATGGGCGCGGTCGCGCCGCACGTTGATCAGTTCATCCCGAATCCACGCAAGTTGACTTGTGCGTTCTCTCTGTGTTTCCGCAATGCCATCGATCGCGGCAACACGCGACGCGCATCGTCCCTTCACATCAACCCGAGCGCCTTGAAGCTGGTGTGGCGGCCGCGGCCGATCACCAGATGGTCGAACACCTCGATGCCGACCGCAGCCAAAGCCGCGGCGAGGCGGCGGGTCATCTCGATGTCGTCGCGGCTCGGGGTCGGGTCGCCCGACGGGTGGTTGTGGACCAGGATCAGCGCCGAGGCGCCGAGATCGAGCGCACGTTTGACCACCTCGCGCGGGTAGATCGGGGTGTGGTCCACGGTGCCGCGCTGCTGGGCCTCGTCGGCGATCAGCTGGTTGCGCTTGTCGAGGAACAGGACCCGGACCTGCTCGACCCGCTCGTGCGCCAGCGCGCCCTGGCAGTAATCGACCAGCGCGTCCCAAGTGCTCAAGACCGGGCGCGCGATCAGTTGTTGGCGCGCCATCCGCAAGGCGGTCGCGCCGACCACCGCGAGCGCGACCGCGCTTGCGTCCGACAAACCGAAGCGTTTCAGCTCCGCCGGCGGCGCGTTGACCACCGCCCACAGCGTGCCGAAGCGCGCCAGCAGCGATTTCGCCAAGGGTTTGACGTCGCGGCGCGGGATCGCCTGGAACAACAAAAGCTCGAGCAACTCGTGATCGTGCAGCGCCTCCGGCCCGGCGGCCAGGAAGCGCTGGCGCAGGCGGTCGCGGTGGCCGTGGTAATGCGGGCGCGGCGGGTCCGCGTCCGGGGGCGGGTCGGCAGCGGGCGCCCCCGCCGCCGGTGGCTCGGCCGGCGGGCCGGCCAGGGTCCGCGCCAGCAAATCGTCGGACGGCGCCGGCTCGGCGTCGGCCGCGGGCGGCGCCGGCGGGTCAGACGCCGCCCGGCGTCGCCGCGGCGCCGTCATAGGGCGGCTTGGTGAAACCAGCCGGCGACAGGGTGAAAATGTCGCACCCCTCGGCAGTGATGCCGATCGAGTGTTCGAACTGCGCCGACAATGACCGATCCTTGGTGACCGCGGTCCAGCCGTCCTGCAGGATTTTGACCTCGGGCCGTCCGGCATTGATCATCGGTTCGATGGTAAAGAACATACCTTCCTTTAACACCACGCCTTCACCGCGCCGGCCGAAATGGACCACCGACGGCGGGTCATGGAACACCCGGCCGACCCCGTGGCCGCAGAAATCGCGCACCACCGAAAACCGGTTCTCCTCGGCATGGCTTTGGATCGCGTGGCCGAGGTCGCCGAGCGTGGCACCCGGCCGGATCACGGCAATGCCGCGCATCAGCGCCTCGTAGGTCACCTCGACCAGGCGGCGCGCCTTGATCGACACGTCGCCGACCAGAAACATCCGGCTGGTATCGCCGTGCCAGCCGTCCAGGATCGCGGTGATATCGATGTTGAGGATGTCGCCCCGGTTGAGCCGCTTTGCCCCCGGAATGCCGTGACAGACCACATGGTTGACCGAAATGCAGGTCGCCTTTGGAAAGCCCCGGTAGCCGAGCGGCGCCGGCACCGCGCCATGGTCGCGGACATAGGTCTCACACAACCGATCGAGCTCGCCGGTGGTCACACCTTCGCGGACGAACGGGGTGATGTAGTCGAGCGCCGCCGCGGCCAGCCGCCCGGCCCTGTGCATTGCGAGAAAATCCTCGCGCCCATGGATACGAATCGGACGGCTGTCGGTGGTGTCTTTGCGCATTCCGGATCGCTGCAGGTTCATGGATCAGCATCAAACGTCCGACGACGGCGTCGCCAGCGGCAGCGACCGGTCGAGGACGACCGCCTCAGGCGTCACGCGGCAGGCGTGGCAATAGGCCTCGACCCCAAGATGCCGCACCCGATCAAACTCCGCCGCATAAACCGGATCGAGGTCGACTGCAACCCTGAAGTGGTCGCAGTCGGCGCGCTGGACGACATAGACCACAGCGGCGCGCGCCCCTTGTGCCACCATCCGGGCCAGCTCGGCCAGATGTTTCGCGCCGCGCTTGGTCACGCAGTCCGGGAACTCGGCGGCCCGGCCGTCGCCGCGCTCGGGCCGCCGTAAGTGTACATTCTTGACCTCGACGAACACCGGCGGCCCGGGCCCGTCGTCCAGCAAAAGGTCGATCCGCGAGTTTTGACCGTACGGCACCTCGCGCCGACGGCTCCGATAACCGGCCAACGCCGGCAAACGGTCCTCGGCCAGCGCATCGGCGACCAGGCCGTTCGGTCGTTGGGTGTTGATCCCGACCAGCGTGCCGTCGGCCTCGACCAGCTCCAGGCGGAACGGCAGCTTGGTCGTGGTCGGCGCCAGCCAGACCCGGGCGCCCGGCGTCGCCAGGCCGAGCATCGACCCCGGGTTCGGGCAGTGCGCGGTCACCGTGCGGCCGTCGCCCAGGGTGACGTCGGCGAGAAACCGTTTGTAGCGCTGCACCAGACGCGCCGGGATCAGCGGGGTTTGAAAGCGTGAGGCCGCTCGACCTTGCCGGCGGGCGGGACCATTATCCCAATCGGTCACTCGTTTCCCCGCCCCCTTGGTCCGTCCGGAAGAAAAGGAACCGCCATGCCTGACCCCGCCGCCCGAGCCGTGACCGCCGCCGCGCTGGTGATCGGAAACGAAATCCTATCCGGGCGGACCCAGGATGCCAACGTCGCCGAGCTGGCGCGGCAGCTGGGCGCGATCGGGGTGATGTTGCGCGAGGTGCGCATGGTGCCCGACGAGACCCCGGCGATCGTCGCGGCGCTCGACGCGTTGCGCAGCGCCTATGATCACGTGTTCACCACCGGCGGCATCGGCCCGACCCACGACGACATCACCTCGGCCACGGTCGCCCGGGCGTTCGGGGTGCCGGTGGTCCGCCATCCCGAGGCGGAGCGGCGCCTACGGGCGCACTACCCGCCCGACGCGCTCAACCCGGCGCGGCTCAAGATGGCCGAGGTGCCCGAGGGCGCGGCCCTGATCGACAACCCGATCAGCGTCGCCCCGGGTTTCACGATCGGCAACGTCCATGTGTTGCCCGGGGTGCCGTCGATCATGGCCGTGATGCTCGAGGGTTTGCTGCCGACGCTCGCGGGCGGGCCGGTGCCGGTCGTGCGCACGATCACCGCGGACGTGCCCGAGGGCGCGTTGGCCGAGCCGTTGGGCACGATCCAGGCGCGTGCCCCGACGCTGGCGATCGGCAGCTATCCGTTCTTTCGCATGGGCGTGGTCGGCGCCAGCCTGGTCGTCCGCGGCATCGACCCGGACCTGGTGCGCGCGGCCGCCGACGAGATCGCCGCCCTGGTGCGCCGCCTCGGCGGCACGCCGGTGGTCCTGGTCGGCGACGACGACGGCTGACCGGCACGAAACGGGTCGCGCACTTGCGCGTGCGGACGGGAGCCGATAGCATACCCGTGTGTGTTGCTGATCGCGCCAAGTCCATACCGGAGGGGCCGATGACGACGTCGATGGACGATGTGCTGACCGCGATCGGGGACCTTAAGGACCATGTCGATCACCGGATCGACCGGCTCCGGTCGGAGGTCAAAGCGGATCTCGCCGACCAAAGCAGGCAGCTGCGCGCCGAGTTCAAGGCTGACCTCGCCGAACAGAGCAAGCAGCTGCGCGCTGAGTTCAAAGCAGACCTCGCCGAATTGCGCAGCGAGTTCAAAGCAGACCTCGCCGAGCAGAGTGATCGGTTAAAAATCGAGCTTATGGAGTTTACCAGGAAGCGCGTCGAAGAGCTCCGAACGGAACTCAAGACCGAGATCGACGAGCTCCGTACGGAGATGCGCCGGCTGCACAAACAGTTCTTGGCAGCGATCGAGAATATCAACGAACGCCTCGAAGGACTCGAAAAGGTCAGCGACGTCTCTGAAATGAAGGGTCGCATCGAAGAGCACAGCCGGATGTTGCAGTTGGTCATGGCCGGCCGGATGAACCGTCCGGCTGCCGGCTGACCGCCCCGGGTCGGCGCCCGAGACCGCTTGAAACCGCGGTGATGTGGCCTTAATCACGGGCCAAGACTTCGGGCGACGCGTTTCAAGGGACGGCAACCGATGCAACGATATCTGATGAGTTTGGCAGTGGTGGGGCTGGTGCTCGTCCTTGCGGCGGTGCCGGTGGCGGCGCCGGCCCAGACCGGCGGCAGCGATGTCTCGGAGCTGCGCTCGGGCGCGCGGTCGGTGATCCTCGAGACCCGGTCGCTGCTCGACAAGGGGATCGACACTCTGCGGGCCTGGACCAAGTTCTCCGACGAAGAGCTGTTCGCGGTCGGGGTCGGCGCGCTCGTCGGCTATTTCGTCGCCGACTTCATCGGCGGCGGCGGTCTTATGACCCTGGCGCTGATCGGCGGCGGCGGCTACCTCGGCCACTGGGCGGTCACCGCGCCGGACTGAACCGGCGCCCGCGCGCCCCGACCGACCGCGGCCGGTCGGCGACGACGGTTCCCGTCGGCGCGGACGCGCGCTATACATCTGCAGTCGTGCTGCGAGACGACCCCACTCCGGGTGACCGGGGTGGGGTTGTTGCTACGTGGACCGTCGCCGTTCCTTGGAAATCCCATGCCCAAACGCACCGACCTTGAGACCATCGCCATCATCGGCGCTGGCCCGATCGTGATCGGCCAAGCCTGCGAGTTCGACTATTCCGGCGTCCAGGCGTGCAAGGCGTTGCGCGCCGAGGGCTACCGAATCGTCCTGGTCAACTCGAACCCGGCCACCATCATGACCGATCCGGGGATGGCCGATGCGACCTATGTCGAACCGATCACGCCCGAGATCGTCGCCAAGATTCTCGCACGCGAAAAACCGGATGCGCTGCTGCCGACCATGGGCGGCCAGACCGCGCTCAACACCGCGCTCGAGCTTGCGCGCACGGGCATGCTCGCCGAGCTCGGGGTCGAGTTGATCGGCGCCGACGAGCAGGTGATCGCCAAAGCGGAAGACCGGCTGTTGTTCCGCGAGGCGATGACCAAGATCGGCCTCGACTGCCCGAAGAGCGAGATCGCCTCCAACTTTCGCGAGGCGCTTGAGGTTCTGAAACTGGTCGGCCTGCCGGCGATCATCCGGCCGAGCTTCACACTCGGCGGCACCGGCGGCGGCATCGCCTACAACCGCGACGAGTTCGAGGTGATCGTGCGCGGCGGCTTGCGCGCCTCGCCGGTCGGCACCGTCTTGATCGAGGAATCGGTGCTCGGCTGGAAGGAGTTCGAAATGGAGGTGGTCCGCGACCATGCGGACAATTGCATCATCGTCTGCTCGATCGAAAACGTCGACCCGATGGGTGTGCACACCGGCGACAGCATCACGGTGGCGCCGGCACTGACGCTTACCGACAAGGAATACCAAATCATGCGCAACGCCTCGATCGCGGTGTTGCGCGAGGTCGGGGTCGACACCGGCGGCTCCAACGTCCAGTTCGCGATCCACCCGGACAACGGCCGGCTGGTGGTGATCGAAATGAACCCGCGGGTCAGCCGCTCGTCGGCGCTGGCGTCCAAGGCGACCGGCTTTCCGATCGCCAAGGTCGCGGCCAAGCTCGCGGTCGGCTATCGGCTCGACGAGCTGGCCAACGACATCACCGGGGTCACCCCGGCGTCGTTCGAGCCGACGATCGACTATGTCGTCACCAAAATTCCCCGCTTCACCTTTGAAAAGTTTCCCGGGACCACGCCGTTCTTGACGACTTCGATGAAATCGGTCGGCGAGGCGATGGCAATCGGACGCAGCTTTGCCGAATCGTTGCAAAAGGCGCTGCGGTCTATGGAGATCGGCCTGCGCGGCCTGGACACGCCCAAGCTGCCGGCGCCCGGCGGTGCCCACGTGCTGCGCACCGCCTTAACGCAGCCGACCCCCGACCGCATCCTGGTGGTCGCCGAGGCGTTGCGCCAGGGCTTTTCGATCGACGAGGTCCACCAGGCGTGCCGCTACGACCGCTGGTTCCTGCGCGAGATCGCCGGCATCGTCGCGGCCGAAGCGAGAATCGCCGCGGCCGGGCTGCCGACCACCGCCGACGACTGGCTGGCGGCCAAACAGATGGGCTTTTCCGACGCCCGGCTCGGCGCGCTGACCGAGACGCCCGAAGCCGAGGTCGCGCGCCGCCGGCGCGCCGCCGGGGTGACCCCGGTCTACAAACGGATCGACACCTGCGCGGCCGAGTTCGCGTCCGAGACGCCCTATCTCTATTCGACCTACGAGCCGGGCGGCCACGCCGCCGGCCCCGGCGCGTGCGAGGCCGAGCCAACCGGGCGCAAAAAGGTGGTGATCCTGGGCGGCGGCCCCAACCGGATCGGCCAGGGCATCGAGTTCGACTATTGCTGCGTCCACGCCGTGTTCGCGCTGCGCGAGGCCGGGGTCGAGACGATCATGGTCAACTGCAACCCCGAGACCGTGTCTACCGACTACGACACCTCGGACCGTTTGTACTTCGAGCCCCTGACCGTCGAGAATGTGATCGAGCTGATCCAGGTCGAACTGCGCCGCGGCACCCTCTTTGGCGCGATCGTCCAGTTCGGCGGCCAGACCCCGCTCAAGCTCGCGTATGACCTCGAGGCCGC
This sequence comes from Azospirillaceae bacterium, assembly GCA_028277115.1. Classification (GTDB taxonomy): domain Bacteria; phylum Pseudomonadota; class Alphaproteobacteria; order Azospirillales; family Azospirillaceae; genus JANQHG01. Next base: position 8,211 of record JANQHG010000164.1, on the reverse strand, counting down.
CGGGGTGCCGATTCTCGGCACCTCGCCGGACGCGATTGATCTCGCCGAGGACCGCGAGCGCTTTCGCGACGTCTTGACCCGGCTCGGCTTGAAGCAGCCCGAAAGCGGCCATGCCCGCAGCCGCGCCGAGGCCGAGCAGGTCGCCGACGCGATCGGCTACCCCGTGTTGATCCGCCCGAGCTATGTCCTGGGCGGCCGCGCCATGGAGATCGTCCACGACACCGCGAGCCTGCGCCGCTACATCGACCATGCGGTCGAGGTCTCCGGCCGCCACCCGGTGCTGATCGACAGTTACCTGCGCGAAGCGACCGAGATCGACGTCGACGTGGTCGCCGACGGCAGCGGCACGCCCGAGGCGGTCCATGTCGCCGGGATTATGGAACACATCGAAGAGGCCGGCATCCATTCGGGCGACAGCGCGTGTGCCCTGCCGCCGTTCTCGCTGGCGCCCGGGATCATCGACGAGATCCGCCGCCAGGCGGATTTGCTCGCCCGCGAGCTCGGTGTGGTCGGGCTGATGAACGTCCAGTTCGCGGTCAAGGACGACACGGTCTATGTCCTCGAGGTCAACCCGCGCGCCAGCCGGACCGTGCCGTTCGTCGCCAAGGCGACCGGCACGCCGATCGCCAAGATCGCGGCGCGCACCATGATCGGGGCGCGGTTGACCGAGTTCCCGCTCGCAAGCCCGATGCCGCGCCACATCGCGGTCAAGGAGGCGGTGTTTCCGTTCCGCCGCTTCCCCGGTGTCGATATCTTGCTGGGACCTGAAATGAAATCGACCGGCGAGGTGATGGGGATCGACCATGACTTCGCGCGGGCGTTTGCGAAATCGCAGCTCGGCGCCGGGGTCGGCCTGCCGCTGGTCGGGACCGCCTTCATCTCGGTGCGCGACGCCGACAAGGCGGCGGTGTTGGCGATCGCGCGCCAGTTGATGGGACTGGGCTTTCGCCTGCTGGCGACCAGCGGCACCGCGAACAGTTTCGCCGAAGCGGGGGTGCCGGTCGAACGGATCAACAAGGTGGTCGAGGGCAAACCGAACATTGTCGATGCCATGATCAACGGCGAAGTCGACCTGGTGATCAACACCGCGGAAGGCGTCGCGGCGATCGCGGACAGCTTCAGCTTGCGCGAAACCGCGCTCGTGCATAACATCCCATATTACACGACGGTGAACGGGGCGAGGGCGGCGGTGGACGCCATTGTCGCGCTGGGCCAGGGCGGCCTTGAAGTGGCGCCGTTGCAATCGTACCTTAGCGTTTCGTACTGACCGAATTTGCGGGATATGACGGGGACTGGCCGTTTTCGTTTCCGGGCCGAGCCGCCTCGGGTTCCGCCAGCGATCGCCAATAGCGGATAAGAGAGTCGATGGAGAAAGTCCCGATGACCGCCGCCGGCCACCAGCGCCTGAACGAGGAGCTTCGGCACTTAAAGCAGGTCGAGCGGCCGGCCGTGATCAAAGCGATTGCCGAAGCGCGCGAGCATGGCGATTTGTCCGAGAACGCGGAGTATCACGCCGCGCGCGAGCGTCAGAGTTTCATCGAGGGCCGGGTCCAGGAGCTCGAGGACAAGATCAGCCGCGCGGAGGTGATCGACGTCACCAAACTGTCGGGCGACGCGGTCAAGTTCGGCGCCACCGTGACCCTGGTCGATGAGGACACCGACGAGGAGACGACCTACCAACTGGTCGGCCAGGACGAGAGCGACATCAAGAACGGCTTGTTGTCGATCCAGTCGCCGCTGGCACGCGCGATGATCGGCAAGTCGGTCGGCGACAGCTTCGAGGCCACGACCCCGAACGGCTCCAAGTCGTACGAGATTTTGACGATCGCCTTCCGCTGACCCGCGCGCACCCCGAGACCTGATCGTGTGCCGGCCGATCCACGGCATGCGCCTGTCGGGGTGGTCTGTGACGACAAAGCCGATGACGTAGGCCGCGTCACCGCGGTATGACGCCAGGATCAGAGGGCTCAAAGCAGGTATCCCGGGGCCCCGGACGGCGGCGGATGGTGGAGGCGGAACCGATGGGTCAGGTGCGGTCGGGCAGGCGCGCGATCGCCGGTGGGCGGTCTGCCGCGGTGGTCGCTGTGATCACGGCGGTGGTGGCGGCGGTCCCGGTCGGCGGCTGCGATGACCCCGAGCTGCCGGTCGCGCTGATCGAAGATGTCGCGTGCCCGTTCGAGATCCCGGCCGGCGAGGCCGCGCTGTGCGGCCGGGTTGAGTTGCCCGAGCATCATGGCACCACCAACGGTCGCACAATCAGCATGTTCTTCGCGCGCACGCTGTCGACCGCGCCGGTGCGCGACGACGGCCCGGTGCCGGCGCCGGTGGTGGTGCTGAACGGCGGTCCGGGCCAGGCGGGCAGCGACATGATCGACGGCGCCTGGGCGCAGATGGCGGTGATGCGCCGCGACCGCGACCTCATCTTCGTCGATCAGCGCGGCACCGGCCACTCCGACCCCGATCTCTATTGTCGCGACCTCGACCCGGTCGCCTATTGGCACGGCGGTTTTACCACCGCGGACGCCGAGCGCTGCCTGGCGCCCCTGACCACCGCCGGCCACGACCCGGCGGCGTTCAACACGCCTGAGAGCGCGCTCGACCTGATTGCGTTGCGCCGGGCCCTCGGGTTGCCCGCGTGGAACCTGCTCGGCGTGTCCTATGGCACCATCCTGGCGCTCGAAGTGGTGCGTCATGACCCGGACGGCGTGCAGGCGGTGATCTTGAACTCACCGAACACGACCCGGGCGAGCTGGCTTGATCTGAAACGGATGCAGGCGATCCGCGACGTCTACACCCGCCTGTTCGCGGACTGCGCGGCCGACCCGCGCTGCCGCGCCGCCTATCCCGCCCTCGCGCGCGCGTTCCTGGACTTGGCCGACCGGCTCGACCGCCGCCCGATCGCGTTCACCACCACCGACCCGCGCACCGGCGCCGAGGTCGCGGGCGAGCTCACCTTCACCAAGCTCTTGAACATTTTGACGATCATCGTCGGCAGCGGCGACAACGCGCGCCGGGTGCCGCAACTGTTATGGCACCTGCACCAGGCGACCGCGGGCGAAGTGCCGCCGCACCTGCCGACGGTCGCGTTCTTGTACATGCCGTACTGGAACATGATGGACCAGATCGCCTACGGCCTCAACGTCACGATCGGCTGCAGCGAGGTCCGGCCGTGGGTCGATGCCGAGAGCGCGCGCACCGCGGCCTCGCTGCTCGAGCCGTACGTCGCACCGCACGCGATGGAGGTCGATTACGACGTGTTCTGCCCGGTCTGGGACCTGCCGCGGGCTGAAGAGGCCTTGCGCGACCCGGTGACCAGCGACCGCCCGACCCTGATCCTGACCGGTGTTTACGATACGCTGACCCCGACCTATCTGGCCGACACGGTCGCGCGGACGCTCACCAACGCCCAGGTGATGCGTTTCCGCGGCCTCGGCCACGACGTGTTGTCGGTCAGCGCCTGCGCGCGCGAGGCCGCGGCGGCGTTCCTGATCGACCCCGACCGCGGACACGCCGACCGCTGCACCGCCGAGGACGGGCCGCCGGCCTTCACGGTGCCGTAGATTGGGGTGCCAACCCCAACACGCCGCCGGACCGGATCGCCGCGCCCTCGCCTTTCTGACCCGGCAGCGATGACGCCATGTCCCCGGTTTCCAGCCAACGAGCGGCATCGGGGGACAGCGCCCGCGCCACGACCTTTTGGCAGTACGCGAGGTCATCCTTGGACAGCGCCGACCGCCAGCGGCCGATCGTGCCCTTGAAGATGAACGCCTCGGCGCCGCCGTCCAGCTTCGCCCCAACCATCGGGACCAGGTCGTGGGCGTTCTTTTTCATTTCGGCGAAGCTTGCCGCCCGCACCAGGTCCGGCCACCGGTGTTCGTCTACCTCGATCTTCAGGAACCACGCCACCCGACGCATGACGCCGTCGAGGTCGCCCAGCATCTCGTTAAAATGAATAAATAAGACGTTCCGACACTGACGGAACGGCCACCATTCCCGAATGAATCTCAGACCGGACACATAAGGATAGCCATCGGATTCCCAGGGCACCACTCCCCTGGACAGCCAGGTCCGGAAGAACGTTCCACAGTCGCCGATCCGCCGATCCTCGATCAACGGCGTCGGTTTGCGTCGGGCGTAGATGTTCCACAGCGACATCCCGGCGTCCCGCGCGTCGCGGCCGACCACCAGATAGAAGGTTGACGCCCGCACCGGAAAGCAATCCGGGGCCATGTGGGTCTTGAGAAACCGGCGATGGGTCTGACGTGCCAACCGATCCGCGACGACGTCGAGCGGTTCGTCGGTTGCAAGCTCGACCCAGGGCGACAGGTTCTCGAGCGTATCCGGAAGCTTGGGCGTTTGAAAGATGAGAAGCGCGACGATCATCTGCATCCAGGTCGTGCCCGACTTGGGCGGGGCCGCGATCACGATGTCGTCGCCACGTGGGGAGATCGCGTCCCAGCGCCGGCTGTCGATGAAGTTGGACCGATAGGTCAGTGCCGGCGACGGCAGGTTGGCGACGTCGAAGGTTCGGGTCACGGGCATGCGTCCCTTGTCGTTGAGTCCGGGTGTCGTTGAGTCCAGGCCGCCCATCTGCGGCGCCGGATTTCGGCCTTACGGCCGTACGGGGGCGCCAGCCCCCAAATCCTCCCCGGCCCCGGATCCGATCACCGCTCCGCTTTGGCCGAACGTGCCGACCAGAAAGACGGCGTCACCGTTGTCGGGATCGAGATGGTCGCGATGGAAGGCATTCACCCATCGGTCGAGCGGGTCGGTGTCGGTATGGCGGCACCAAGGCCGGGTGCCGGGATAGAGGTTCTTTCCGGTTTCGACCCCGGTGACCGGGTCCCGGTCGCCCAGGGCCCGGCGATGGACGAACTTGTCTCTATCAAAAACAAATCCATTTGACGATTGAAAATGGCTAAATTCCCGGTACACGATGCCGGCCAAATCGGCGGCAAGCGCCCGGAGCTCGGCCGATGGTTCAGCATCCGGTCTTGGATGCATTCCGTATCGTGGCATGTAGGTTCGGTGGACAACCGGGCTTTGGGTGCGCAAACAGATGTGCTGGAATCGCCGATGGTTGTCGTTGTGGTCCAAATACGCTCTCAGAAGACCGCTGATGCCGGTTACAGGTCTCAATGCCGTACTGATGACGCCGATGTTGAGATAGAGCGTTTCGTGCGCGGAGTTCTGGGTGGGCGGCAGCACCTCGACACAGAGAAACCCGATCGCCGTTCCATCGTCCTGTTCGGCCACGATCACCGCCTGCGAAGTCGTGAACCGTCGGGTCGGCGACACCCCGGTCAGATACCCGGCCGCCAGCACGCGCAGGCGGTGGTCGAGCGTTTGGCAGTCATCTTGGGAGAGCGACGCGGCGGGCCGGTCGAAGACGCGGAGGTTCACGGCGCGGTCCGGTGCCGGCGGTGGTCGGGCGGGGCGAGGCGTCGGGTCTCCGGGAGCGCCCTGAGGGATCGGGTCAGGCCGCGGGTTGACAGGGCCAGCCCGACCGCGAGGCCGCCGGCCAGACCGACCGCGAGCGCGCCGACCCCGGCGCCGAGGACGATCACGGCGGGGATCACCGCCCCGGTCGGCACGGTGCTGGCGGCCCAGCCCCGGCGCAGATGGCGGTCGAACGCGTGGACCAGTTCGAAGCAATAAAGGATCAAGCGCAGATCGGCCCTTGCCAAGACGATCTGGGCGGTATCGATCGCGAGATCGGTCGCGCCGTGGAGCGAGATCGAGACCTTGGCCCGTTTCAGCGCCAACGCGTCGTTGACGCCGTCGCCGACGAAGCAGACGGTGCGTCCGTCCGCCTGCAAGCGGTCGACGATCGCCGCCTTGTCTTCCGGCAGCACCTCGGCGAACCAGCGCTCGATGCCGGCGCGCGTTGCGAGCGCGCGGGTGGTCGCCTCATGGTCGCCGGACAGGATCACGCAACGGATGCCGGTTCGGGTCAGGGCGGCCACCACTTCGGGCACCTCGGGGCGCAGGTTCGGGACGAGTTCGACGGCGCCGATCACGGCGTCGTCTCGACACACGAAGACCAGGGACTGGCCGTGGTCGTCCGCGCGCGCGACCGCCGGCGCGAGCGCCGCGGGCAGCGGGAGGCCGGCCTGGTCCAGGAACCGCCGGCTGCCGACCCGCACCCTTTGTCCCGCGATTTCGGCGGTGACGCCGAGGCCCGGATGGGTCTCGACCACCACGCCCGGGTCGCAGACCTCGCAGCCGTGATCGCGCGCGGCCGCCACCAGGGCACGCGCGATCGGGTGGGGCTGGCGGTATTCGGCGCGCGCCGCCAGGGACAAGACGGTTTGCTCGGTGCCGGGGTCGCGCGCGTGGACCGCCCCGACCGCGGGCTCGGCGGTGGTCAGGGTGCCGGTCTTGTCGAACACGACGGTGTCCACGGTCTGCAACACCTCGAGCACGCGCCCGTCCTTGATCAGCACGCCGTCGCGCCCGGCCGCGGCGAGCGCCTGGAGCATCAGGATCGGGGCGATCACCCGGACCGGCCCGCAGGTGACCGCACCGGCGAGCGCGGCGGCCCGATAGAGCCCGAGAAACGGCACCGCGACCGCGCCGGCGGTGAGCGCCAGCGGGGTCAGCCCGTTGGCGATCGCCTCGCCGCGGGACTGGACCGCAAGGTGCTGGTGGGCCGATTTCAGCAGCAGGCGGTGGATCTCCGCCGCCCGGGTGTCGGCCCCGGCCCGGTCGGCCCGGATGTGCACGAGGCCGGATTGCAGCACCGTGCCGGCGAACACCGCCCGACCGGTCTCGGCGGTGACGGGTTGCCATTCGCCGGTGAATTGGTGCTGATCGACCTCACCGCTACCGCCGGCCACCACGCCGTCGATCGGGATGGTCTCCATGGCGCGCACCGCGACGACGTCGCCCGGTCGGACTTGGCCGAGCGGCACTTCGACCTCCCGTCCCTCGTGGACCAACCAGGCAGTCCGCGGCACGGCGGCGAACGATGACGACAGGCTTTCGGTGAAATGGGTTTCGGTCGCGGCGAGCAGGACGTCGCGCAGACGCCCGGCCACGCCGAGCACGGCGCAGCCGAGATAGTTGCCCGAAGCAAAGCAGGCGACCGCGATCGCGGTCATCACCTGGTCGACCTGGAACCGGCGCGCCCGCGCGGCATTGACCGCCCGCCAAACCGACGGGGCGATGATGAAGCTGAGCGGGATCGCCGAGATCGGCCCGAGCACCGGCACCGCGAGACCGCCCGCCGCGAGGCCGACCGCGGCGACGGTGGCGGCGGCATCGGCCTTATCCTCGGTCCGCAGGTGGAACCGCCGGACCTCGACGGCGCCGCCGGCGGGCGGCCGTCCCCGGGGCGGGCCGAGCCGCCGTCTGCGGTCCCGGCGCCCTTGGGGGCGACGGGCGGCATCTGTGGTCGTCGGGACCATCAGCCGGCCGACGAACGCCGCGGCGCAACACGCGGCCAATGTCGCCAAGTCCACCACGTGATCTGTTCCCGACCGGTTCGAAGTCGAATGGACCGAGGTCCGTAGGTCGACAGGGGGGCGCAGGGTGACTATACACGGTTGGCCTCGTGCAATGCCTCGTCTTGCGTGGCGCCGTCGGTGACGCACCCGGGCACGTCCGCCACCCGCGCGACGACGCGGCCGTCCTGATCGGTTTCCAGATCGACCGGAAAGGCGAAACGGGTCGCAATCATGCGGTCCTCCTTATCGGATCTGGTCGGGATCGAAGAGGTCATGGTCCGCCGGTCGGGCCTGCACGCCCCAAAGCGTGCCGGCCGCCGGCAGTGGTCGGAGCGGCGGCGCCGGGCCGCCCGACCACACCGTGACCGCGGACGACTGTACACCCGCCCGCCCGACCGGTCACGGCGCCGGGAACATCGGCTTGAACGGCGGCACCGGGCCGAACAATTCGAGCGGCAGGCGGTCGATCCGGCCGTGCTGGTCGAACACCTGCCAGGCCAGGAACCGCCAGGCATCGTCGCTGGCGGCGATCACCCGATTGTCGACCGGCGACCACACCGCCTGACCGGGCGGATGGCCGGGCCGTTGCCAAACGGCGTGGATGCGCAGGCATTGTCCGGTCTGGGCGTCCCAGAGGCGGATGGTTTGGTCATCGCTTGCCGAGGCGATGCGGCGCCCGTCTGGGGCGAAGGCGCAGGCGTTGACCCAGTTTGTGTGTCCGTTGAGTGTCGCGATGTGTTGTCCGGTCTGGGCGTCCCAGAGG
>JANQHG010000143.1 GCA_028277115.1 Azospirillaceae bacterium | reverse complement strand
GTTCGAGGACCGCGGCCTGACCGATCGAAACGATTTGCGCCAGGACGAGGTGGTCAAGCTGCTGAACGCGGTGCTGGCCCCGGAGCTCGAGCAGGCGGTGTTGTCGGTCGAAGAGCGCGCGGGCCAGATCAAGATCACCTTTCCGGCGTCGGCGACCTTTCCGTCGGGCAGCGCCGATTTGGCCGATCTGATCCGGCCGGTGGTCGACAAGGTCGGCCAGGTCTTGGCCCTGACCGATGGCCGGATCGCGGTGCTCGGCCACACCGACGACGTGCCGATCTCGACCGCGCGTTTCCCGTCGAACTGGGAGTTGTCGGCGGCACGGGCGATTTCGGTGTTGCGCCAACTCGAGACCAGCCCGTTGATCGAGCCGTCGCGCCTGTTCGTGATGGGCTTTGCCGACACCCAGCCGGTCGCGCCCAACAACACGTCGGACAACCGCGCGCAAAACCGCCGGGTCGAGATCGTGCTGCAGCAGGGGTAGGGGACGGGACCGGCGATCGTTTGACCCTGTGCCGGTGACTTGCGCCCCCTCGGCGGCCATGCGAGCGCGTCGCCGCTCAGGTATCCGGCCGTTCCCACCGGTCGCGGAACTCGTTACCCTCGGCCTTTGACGGCGCGGTCGCGGGCGTGCCGATCTTGCGGCTGCCGTAGGCAGTCGCGCGGTCGCCGTCGTCGAGCGGGGTCTCGAGCGCCGCCAAGGCGAGCTTGGTCACGTGCGACAACGGGCCGCCGTTGAGCGGGTTCGGCATCGGCGCTGCGACCGGCGCGGCCGACGCCAGCCGGCGTGTCCGGCTTGTCTGGGCGACCGCGCGGGTCACCTCGTCGTCGCCGCTGGCATCGCCGAACCTGCGGTCGAACCGGTTGTAAATCTCGCCAAGCGTGGTCGCGCGACTGCCGTCCGGCGTATAGAAAATCGCCGTGTTCGCCGCCGCCGCGGCCGGGAACAGGTCGGCGCCCTTTTGGAACGGGTTGTCGCGCATCGCGTTTAGGAACTTCGCAGCGCCGGCCGGTCCCATGAAATGTGCGAGGTAAAGTTCGGTGCCGCCGATCTCGCCGGCGACCCTGGACGTCAGATAGTCGTGGTTGTCGCGGGTGAACTCGCCGACCATCAACGCCGCGATCTGCGGGTTCTTGCGCAGATCGAGGATCCTCTGGCGCACGCCCGGGTCGTCGACCCGGTAGCGGCCGTCGGCGTCGCGGTTGATTGCGTCGGCAACCCCGCCGAGCCCGTGCTTGGCGCCATAATCCTTGACCACCTGGAGCCAGGTGCTCTCGATGAACTGGTAGAGCCCGGTCGCGCTCGAGGTGCGCGCTTTGAGTTCGGTGCGGAAACTGCTCTCGGTGGCAGCTTTTTCCACCAGATAGGAAAAATCGACCCCGGTGCGCACGCTGGCCGAGCGGATCGCCGCCTCGACCGCCGGCGGCATCGCGTGGCGCGACGCCGCCTGGCTCGGCGGCTGCGCGGTCAGCGCGGTGAACAAAGCCTGCGCGGTCATGGGCCGGACCTCCCGCCGGTGTCAGGGCGCCGCGGCCGTCCCCCCCGTCCGCGGCGTTGATTACCGAGCAAGGACGGTGCCAGGCGCCCGCGGCCAACCGGTGTGGTGCGCCAGGAACCCGATCGTCTCCGCCAGTGCCGGACCCAGCACGTCCTGGTGGCCGACCCCGTCCGGGAACACCCCCTGCTTCGGCTCGGCCGCCGCGGCGAGCAGGCGGCGGCCGTGGGCGACCGGCACCACCGCGTCGGCGGTGCCGTGCAGGATCAGGACCGGCGCATCGATCCCGGCGATCCGGGCCAGGCTGTCATAGCGCTCGCGCGCCAGCCAATGCACCGGCAGCAACGGATAGTGGACCGCGCCGGCGTCGGGCAGGCTGGTGAACGGCGCCTCCAGCACCACCGCTTGAACCGGATGGTCGAGCGCGAGCCGGACCGCCACGGCGCAGCCGAGCGACTCGCCGTAGAGCACCACCCGCCCGGCCGCGATCCCGCGCGCCGCCAGCGCCGCCAGATAGGCGCGGCCGTCCGCGTACAGGCCGGCTTCCGACGGCGCGCCCGGGTTGCCGCCATAGCCGCGGTACTCCGCGAGCAGAAGCCCGAACCCGTGGGCGAGCAGGCGCCGCGCCTTGTCGCGTCGGTTGCCGATGTGGCCGGCGTTGCCCGGAAACAGCGCGACCACCGGCGCCGCCGGATCGGTCGGCGGCCGATACCAGCCGGTAACGGTGAGGCCGTCCGTGGTCGCGGCCGCGAGTGGCGCCATTTCGGCCAGCCCCGCGGCCGCCGGGGTCGGCCGCTCCGGAGCCGGGACATAGACCAGCTGGCGCTGGAACACGAACGCAAACAGAACAACCGCGACATAGCCGATGCCGAGACCGGCGGCGAGCCACTGCATAGACGAATTCCCCAAAAATCGGACGGGTGTTCGGGCATGACCGCCCGCACCGCCGCCAAAGCCCCCCCCCGCCGCCAAAGCCCCCCCCCCGAGGCACCGCGTCGCGGGGGCCCGCAACCGCTTTTCATGCAACGGTGTCGCCGATCCGACCGCCGGGTTTCGGGGTCGGGGTTGACAGGTCACGATCGAGCAACTTTTATGACGAAAATGCGGCAGCTGCCCAGACACCGCACCTTCGGTGTGGCGTCGGGCGGTGTGGCGTCGGGTCATCGTCAATTGTCTCCGTCACTGCGGACCGGGCGGCCGGCCCTGTGGCAGAGGCGCGACGCTATGGCACGCCTGCGACCGTGGCGCGCGCGGCGCGGCGTGATCATTATGTCGCAAAACCGTGGCCGGGGCGGGCCGTCCGGTCGGGCGGCCGGCAAACCGGTGACGCGCGCTGTTGGGGAGTGACGCTCATGACCGTGCACGCCGTCTCGCGTGAGTTGCCGTATCGGGCGGACCAGATGTTCGAGCTGGTGTTGGATGTCGAATCCTACCCGCGGTTCGTGCCGTGGTGGGAGTCGGCGCGGGTGCGGGAGCGTCGGCCGAACTGCTACCACACCGACCAAGTGATCCGGCTCAACATCCTGCGCCAGCGCTTCAGCAGCGTCACCACCTTCGAGGCCCCGCACTGGATCGAGATCCGCTCGTCCGGCGGCGCGTTGCGCCGGTTCGATCTCGTCTGGAAATTCGCCCCGCGCGGCGACACCGGCTGCCTGGTCGAATTGACCGCCTGGCTCGAGGTCGGCTCGCGGGCGTTGCAAAGCCTTGCCCACTCCCTGTCCCAAGAGGCGATCCGGGTCCAACTCCGGGCGTTTCAAAAGGAGGCGGAGCGGCTCTATGGCCGGCCGGCGGCCGCTGCGGCGCTTGAGCCGACGCCCGCGGTCGCCTGACCCTTCAGGGCCGCGGCCGCCGCCGGGCAGCGACACCGGGGGGCTTTCGCGACCCGCGATCCAGATTTACCGGAGACCGAACCTGATGCCGACCGACGAGACGATAGCCAGCCGGAGCCGCATCCCCGCGATCGGCGCGGGCGGGCCTGAGGTTCCGGCCTATCTTCGCGATACCTATACCTGGGCCTATCTCAGTCCGGTCGGCCGGTTGGTGTTCGACCACCCGGTGGTGGTCTCCGCGATCTTGTGGGGCAATTACCATCGTTTGATCCGCGCGGCCTTGACCGAGGTGTCGCCCGGCCAGCGGGTCCTGCAGACCGCCTGCGTCTACGGCTCGTTTTCGGTCCGGCTCGCCGATGCGATCGGGCCGAACGGCCGGCTCGACATCATAGACGTCGCTCAGATTCAGGTCGACAACTGCGCGCGCAAGCTCGACGGTCGCCCTGCCGCCCGGGTCTGGCGCGCCGACGCGGTGTCGCCGCCCAAGGGCCCGTACGACCGGGTGTTCTGTTTCTTCCTGCTTCACGAGGTCCCCGACGACTACAAGGCGCGGATCGTCAACGCGGTGCTCGATCGGGTCGGACCGCGCGGCCGCGCCGTGTTCGTCGATTACCACCGCCCGGTCCCCTGGCACCCGCTGCGCCCGGTGATGTGGGGCGTGTTCAAGCTGCTGGAGCCGTTCGCGCTGACCCTGTGGGACCGCGAGATCGAGAGCTTCGCGGCGCGGGCCCGCGACTTCACCTGGACCAAACGGGGCCATTTCGGCGGGCTCTACCAGATGACGGTCGCGGCCCGGCGGTAAGGTTCGGCGCGGTCGCGTCGGTCACTTGGCGGTGGGGTGGGCGGTCGTGGTGGCGACCGGCTGATCGGCCAGGATATCGAAGAAAAAGCGCGACCCGACGCCCGGTGTGCTGTCGCAGCCGATCGTGCCGCCCATCGCCTCGACCAGATGGCGCGACAACGCAAGCCCGAGCCCGGCACCGCCGTGCCGGCGGGTGCTTGAGCTGTCGGCCTGGACGAACGGCCGGAACAGTTGGGTGCGCTTGGCCGGCTCGATCCCGATCCCGGTGTCGGTGACCGCGAACGTCAGCCGCAGCCGACCGGGCGGCGCCGCCACCGGCGCGGCGAGCGCGACCTCGATCCGGCCCTGGTCGGTGAACTTGATCGCATTGCCCAACAGATTGACCAGAACCTGGCGCAGCCGCCGGGCGTCGCCAACCACCACCAGCCGGTCGAGCGGCGGCAGATCGGCCACAAGGGCAAGCCCTTTCTGCTGCGCTGCCGGCTGACACAACTCGACCACCTCGGCGACCACCCGCATCGGTTCGAAGCGGTCGGGCTCGAGCCGAAGCTGGCCGGCCTCGACCTGGATCAGCTCCAAAATGTCATCGACCAGGGTCAACAGCGACCGGGCCGACAGCTGCAGGGTGTCGAAGAAGTCCTGCTGGGTCGCGTCGAGCGGGGTGTCGCGTAACAGCTCGATCATCCCGATCATGCCGTGCAGCGGCGTGCGGAACTCGTGGCTGATCACGCTCAAAAACTGCGACTTCGCCAGATTGGCCGCCTCGGCGCGCTGCTTGGCGCGCGCCAACATGGCTTCCGCCTGCTTGCGTGCGGTGATATCGACCGCGGTCGACAGAATCCCGCCGATCCGGCCGTCCGGCAGGACCAGCGGCACCTTCTGGCTGAGCCAGGTCCGCTCGACCCGGTCCTGGTCGCGGTAGCGTTCCTCATGGTTGAACACCGCTTCGCCGCGGGTCAGCACGAGGTGGTCGCGCACCCGGATGTCGTCGCTGTGGGTTTGTTTTTCCGCGGCATCGTCGATGGCTGCGATCGTCAACTCCTCATGGCGCCGGCCGATCACGTCGGCGCGGGCGAGCCCGGCATAGGCTTCCCAATGCCGATTGACGAAGCGGTAGCGCCGCGACTCATCTTTGACGCTGACCGTCACCGGTAACAGATCGACCAACACCTGGAGCAGGGTCGGGTCCCACAACGGGCCGTCGCCGGCGAGCGGCTGCTGTCGGCTGCGGCTGACCAAGACCCGCGCACCGTCCGGGGTCGGCAGCGCGGTGACGATCACGCTGCCGCCGAAGCCGTCGTCGCCGAGCCATTGCACCGGCCGGGTCGCGGCCATGATCGCTGCCGCCAGCTCGGTGCGCTCGGTCTCGCCGCGGACCCGGCCCTCGAGCTGGGCCAGACACCGCCCGAGCAGGGCGGCGGCATCGCCGCGCGCCGTTGCCGCGTCGGGCGGCGGCGCCAGCCGACCGGTCGCGGCCCGGACCAGACCCAGACGGTCCAGGGTCGCGTCGAGGACCAATTCGGCCGGTGCCGGACCGGCCGCCAACCCGGTCGCCGGGGCGGTGTCGCCGGGGTCAACCGACGGTCTTGCGGGATCGGGCATCGGCGCATCGCTGAAGAAAGGCCGGCGCGAACGGCGTCGGATCGACGAACGGCGCGCGCTCGTCGATCATCTCGGCGACCAGGCGGGCGACCCCGCCCGCGAGCGCGATCCCGGCGACCGGGCCAAGCACCGGCGAAAGGTCGGGGGTGTACATCGACACGCTCGGGCCCGCGACATCAGGCCCGCCGCCTGGGCGGTCGCCGCCGCGGCCGGGCCCAACCGGTCCACAAGGATCACCCGCCGGTCGGTCTCGGCCGCGACTCGCGCCGCGATCGGGCACCGGGTGATCCCCGCCCCGACGATGATCGTCGTGGTGTCGTCCAACCCGCCTGCCCGTGTCCGGATTGTCCCGGAAGGTTGAGGAGTTACGAAAGACGACTACCTACCCGATTGCCGGCGGACCGGCAAGGCCCTCCTTGACCGCCGGCACGGCCCGGGCCCGGTCAGCGCCCCAGCCGTTCGGTGACCAGCCGATGGATCGGCTCGATCCCGTCCGGGCCGGTGACCGCGGCGTGCAGGTCCTTGAGCAGGCCGTCGGCCAGATCATAGATAAAGCCGTGGACCGCGACCGGTTCGCCGCGGGCCCAGGCGTGCTGGACCACCGAGGTCCGGCAGACCGCGACCACCTGGTCGAGCACGTTCAGCTCGCACAGCCGGTCGAGCCGCGCCCGCGGGTCGGCAATCGCGTCGAGCTCGCCCGCATGGTGATGGTAGAGCGTGCGGATCGGCTTTAACCAGTGATCGACCAGCCCGACCTCGGTGCGCTCCATCGCCGCGCGCACGCCGCCGCAGCCATAGTGCCCGCAAACAATGATCCAGCGGATCTTCAGGATTTCGATCGCATAGACCAGGACCGACAGGCAGCTGACGTCGATGTCGTGCACCAGGTTGGCGATGTTGCGGTGGACGAACACCTCACCGGGTTTGAGGCCGCAGATCTCGCTCGCCGGCACCCGGCTGTCGGAACAGCCGATCCACAGGTATGCCGGCGTCTGGGCCCGGGACAGCCGGGAGAAGAAATCGGGCACGTCGGCGGTCATCGCCGCGGCCCAGCGGCGGTTTTGCGCAAACAGAGTCTCGCGAAACGGCATCGGGATCACATCCTCCCCGGTCTTTGTCGGACGGCGCGCTCTTTCGGGGCCGGCGTGGGGCCCCCGCGGTCGCTGCCCTAAGATCACCCGTCGCGACGCGCCGGTCCAGCGCGCCGCGGGCCGCGGCCCCGCGCCGGTGCGGGTGCGGGTGCGGCGCGGTTGACTTGCGCGCACCGCCCGGTACGGTGGCGCCGCGCCGGCTCGGGCGCGCTTGAGGTCCCGCTCTCTGGGAGACTGGTCGTCATGACACCCGATTCTGCACAGCCCCCGGTTTCGGCCGAGCCCTTGCGGTCGCTGCCGATCTGGCTCGGCGGCCTGGCGCTGGCTGCGGCCCTGGTTGCCATCGGTCTCGCCCGGTCGAACGGGTCTGTGCTCGACGAGGCGCGGCTGCCCGATCGGATCGTGGTGCTCGACGGCGACATCGATCGCTTGGGCCGCGAGCTTTTCCGGGTCGAGCGGCGGCTGGGCCGGCTCGAGAGCGACCTGCCGGCCCGCAGCGACGCGCCGACCGCCGAGGTTGCGGCGGTGCGCGACCAGGTCCGCGCGTTCGAGACCGCGCTCGCGGCGCTCAACGAACGGGTCGCGGCGGTCACCGCGGCGTCCGACCAGGGCGTTGCCGCGGTGTCCGACGCGGTCGGACGGATCGAACAGGCGGTCGGTCGGGTGACGCCGACGGTGTCGGGCGTGGTCTCGCAGGTCGAGACCCTGGAACGCCACGATGC
>JANQHG010000241.1 GCA_028277115.1 Azospirillaceae bacterium | reverse complement strand
GGCCGACTTTTGTAGACTCGTTTTCAGATCTGGCAGAGGGCGGCAAGACTCGGTATGCGTGTACACCCGTCGGCACTCCGAGAACTGAACAGCCCTGGGGCACACCATGACCCGAATAGTAAATCAGTATGCGCGATTGCTGCGGCCGCGTATAATAGTAGAGCCTGCCGCGCGGATTGCCTTCCTTGCCGAAGACGCTGACCAAATCGCTGAGACCGGCATCGCGCAGATCGATCACCCAGCGCTCCGGATAGCCGAGGACCTCGAAAGCCATCCGACGGACCGCATCGCCGTCGTGATGGGCGTAGTCAACATCCGGCATCGGGGCCCGGTAATCCCGGTTCCCAATGATGACGGCGATGTCGTCTTGGCCGGCCCAGGCCGGCATCGTTACGGCTATGACGCAGACGAGAAGGACCACCCTCAAGCAGAGCCGAAACGCAAGCCGAAAGAGTACCTTCTCCGATCCCATCAGAAGGTTCTGCTGGTCTAGCAAGTATCTCGATTCCGTCGAGTAAAATGACTGCTCGTCTGGATGCTTTGGGCGAACAGGATCTGGCATTTTGGCCTCCACGACCGCACCCGTGAACCCGCGAATTTGGACTATAGAATCAAGATGCGTCCTTACCATTGGGGAGTATGAAGCAGTCCATACTTCAAGTGTTTCTGCCGTCCAGGGTTACCGCTCGAGGACCAATCGAGCTCCCGTATAAGAATCCCTTCTGTCCGGCGGAGTCCCCCACCGGATCGAGCAAACACCTCCGCCTTCACCTTTGGGACCATAGGATCCGCGGCGAACGCGTTCGGATCCTGGCGGCCCAATGGTCCGTGGATTCCTCGCCGCATGCCGGACATAGGCATCATCCGCGAAAGAATCCTCGACCCACTCACTGACATTTCTCGGCATGCCATAGAGACCAAGCCTGTTCGAAGGTGTCTCGGTCACAGGAGTAAGAGGAGGCGGATTATAATTCAACGAATGGTAATATGGAACAATGGATAGTTCAGCTAAACCACCGGTACGGCAGGCATATTCCCATTCTGCTTCGGTTGGCAAACGAAAAGTGTATGGACTCATCTCGTTCAGCTTTTGGACATACTGCCGAACATCATTCCATGAGATTTCATGGACCGGGAGTACGTCATCCGTTACTTCGTCTCCTGGACTTCCCTCCTTCATGGCTCGCCATTCCCCTTGAGTCCTGTCATATATCATAATCCGAGAATCATCTCCAGGAGTGCTACCCATAATCGCGCGCCATTCCCGTTGAGTGATCTCATACTTCCCAATCCAGAAATCACTAATCGTCACCGGATGAAGCGGTATTGTGATAGTCTTATTGTTACTGATGCAATAACTGCCATAGAAATCGCAGCCCATGACATAAGTCCCGCCCGGCACATAAATAAACTCCATACCTGTGTGTGGTTCGCGCCAACTATGAACCTGCCGCGTTATCGTTTGTTCTGGTCTCAACGAAGCTGGGCTATGATCGGTGCGCGGGATTGTGAAGTCGCGTCCGACTCGAAAACCTGGACGAATACCATTAGGATCGAGATCGGAGCCGACAGGGACGCGTGCGGCCGAGCGCACCACCGATGGTCCCATGTGGAAATCGCCACTCCGAACCATATGTCCCGCGCAATTACCGCCGTCTCTAACGGATCCATCAAGAGGCGCGCCGTGATAGCTACTATGCGCGCAGTCAGCCACCCATTCCCAAGCATTTCCATGCATATCATGGAGGCCGAACCGGTTGGCGGCAAAGGACCCGACCGGACGCGCCTCCCGTCGACTGACGCCTTTTGGTCCGTTGCCATAAGAAATAGAACCATTATAGTTTGCTTGGTCTGTCGTGATCGTCCGACCGGTATGGAACGGCGTCACCGTGCCCGCACGCGCTGCGTATTCCCACTCCGCCTCGCTTGGTAAGCGATAGCGCAGCTCAGTCTTGCGGTTCAGCCAGGCGATGTAACTCTGCGCTTGCTCCCAGCTCACTCCCGTCACTGGTTGGTCGGCGTAATTGTGGCGTTGGAAGCTCTGTGGGTAAAATCCATCGCAACCGCCGTCATACAGGCAGGCATTCCATTCATTGAGGGTGACCTCATACTTTCCAACCGCTAGATCGTAATCAATGCTAACCCGTCGTTGTGGCCCCTCGTTCTCAAACCGGCCTTCCTCGGTTGGCGGTGATCCCATCAAGAAATCACCCCGCGGCAAGACAACCATCTCCGGACAGTCGGGGCAGTCCCGGAACACCGTGCCCGGTGGCGGCGGGAACACGCCGACCGCCGGTTCGATGCACAGGCCGCGCGCGACCGGCGGCGCGAGGCGCCGGCCGCCCAAACGGGCGAGGATGCGCGCCGGGTCGGCGTTGTGGAGACCCGGATGCTGCTGCCGGTTGAAATGACGCCGCGCGCAGTAGCTCATCTCGTCCTCAAGGTAGGCCGAGAGCTCGCCCAACGCGACCGCGCCGTCGCCGTTGCCCCACGGCGCCTCGTCGGCGGTGCCGTAAAGGCCGTGCAACAGGTGCGCGGTGAACAGCCCATGGCCGGCGGTGGTGTCCCAGCTGGCAAGTTCGCCGGCCCCCGCCGCGGTGACCGCCGTCACCCGGGGCGCCGCTTCCGGCACCGCCACCCGCACCCCGAACGGCGACGCAGCATCGATGATCATGCCCTGCGGGCTCTCGCCCGAAAAGCAGGCATCGAGGAACACCGTCACCGAGGCGACCGACAATTTGCCGAGATTGCCGTAGAGAAGGTCGATCGCGTAGCCCTGCAGTTCCGCCAGGTCCGGCGCCGCATCCACGGGCAACAGATACCCGCGCCGGTCATGCTGTCCGGGCACGCCGTGGCCGGAATAATACACCACGACGTCGGACCGCCGGCGCACCCAGTTGAACAGCTGGCCGCGGTGGTTGGTGCGCGTGCCGAACACCCCGACCAGCGCCCCGAGCGAGGCGTCCCGCAATTGAATGATGTTGCCGGGCCGGACGCCGGCGACATCGGTCAGATACTTGGTAAACGCGTCCGCATCCTGGTGCGCATACGCGACGTCGGGGATCGGGTCCTGGTAGTCGCGGTTGCCGATCACCACCGCGATGTCCGTGCGGTCGGCGACTGCGGGCCCCGCTGTGACGGCGGCGACCAGACCAAGACCGAGGGCGGCAACCGAAACGGTCCGTAGGCACAGCATGGCGAAGGTCTCCCGGGGGGCGGCGTGCCGGATCGCGACACGGTACCATCGCGGTGTGCGGGACGAAACCATGCGCGGTCGCGCCCGCGTGTCGCTCACCGAACGGCTGGCGATCGTTTGTGGAGATTGGCTAATCTGGCTTCGGCTTGGCTGCGGGGTTCGGACGATGACGAATTTGTTTCCGGGTCATGGTGTCGGCCGGTGGCGGCGCTGTCTTCGGGTGGCGATGGCGATCCTGGTGGTCCTGGCGGCCTCCGGTGTCCGCGCGCAACCGAGCGATGGACCGGGTGTGGATCAGGCGGCGCACCAAATCGCAGAAGCGCTTTTTCAATCGATACGCGAAAACGGTAACCTGCGTGCGCTCGACGGCGTGGTGATGGCGCAACCGATCGCCCCGGAGGACCTGCCGGTCCCGCCGGCCGAGGTGCTCAGGCTCGATTCCGCCGTGGTTACCGCGTTTGCGCGCCAGACCTACGGGATGGTTGACGCTTTGATCGGCGCCGACCTGGCCGACCGGATCACCGAGCTTTACGAGCGGTTCTCCGGCCCCCGCTTCCAGGACGAGAGCAAGCGGCTGCTCGCGGCGTCGCGACCGGCGCTGGTGCTCAAAGGTGCGATCGTGCGGGCGCCCGATGGGGTCCGGGCCCGCTATCGCCTGGTCACCCAGGCGACGCCGCCGCGCACCCTCGGCGACAGCGGCGAGCATCCGGTGGCGCTCGCCGACGAGCCGCCCGCAACCACGGTCGACGGCGCGATGCGCGCGGCGGCGCGCCGGCTGTCGGGCCAGCTCGGGGTGATCGAGACCGTTTTCCGCCACGGCGGGTTCGCCTTCGAGGAGACCGGTCGCCGCACCAGGCTCGGGCGCTATCTCGAGGACCGGTTGCTCGACGCCTTGACCGCCGATCAGGCATCGCCGGTTCATGGTCGCACATTGCGGATCCGACCGATCGAGCTCGACCCGGCGGCGCTGCCCGGGGTGGTCGGGCACGGCGGCACGGTCGAGCAGGCGGTGCTGACCGGCCCGCGCGACGTCGTCCTGAGCGGGACTTTTTGGCCACGTGGCGACGAGACCGTCGAGGTCGCGATCACGCTGACCGGCCGCGATGGCGCCACCGCACGGTCGCGCCGGCTGATCCGCACGGCGTCCTTGCCGTCTCCGCCGACCGCGCCGGGCGTGTTCGACCTGTTGGCCGGGGATCGCGCCGGCGGGTTCGGGTTGCGGGTGATCAGCCGGCGCGGCCGCGACCCGACCTATCGGGTCGGCGAGCTGTTCAGCTTCGGCGTCGGTCTCGACCGGTCGGCCGATGTCTACTGCTTCGACATGGACGAGGCCTCGGGGCAGATCGTCAAGCTGTTCCCCAACCGCTACCACCCGAGCGCCCGGTTGCACGGCGGCCGGATGCTGACCCTGCCCGACGATCTGCCGCCCTACCGCACGCCGGACGGGCGCGAAGGGCCGATCGAATACCCGGTGATGGCGCCGCCGGCGGCCCAGCTGGTCAAGTGCTTCGCGCTTGCGCCCGACGGCGCGGCGCGGCTGCCGGCGGCGGTTACCGACACCCCGGGCGGCGGCCCGGTCACCTTTATCGGTCTGAGCGATCGGGCGTTGCTTGCCGCGTTCCGGATCGCCGGCGGCGCGGCGCTTTCGGAAGCAAGCATGGTGGTCAACGTGGTCGAGTGAGGGGCTGGGTGGTCGAGTGAGGGGCTGGATGAAACGCCGCAAGGGGGGCCTTTGACCACCAAGAAATGGGGTCCAAGGATAACGGGAACAGACCACGTTTTCCCGCAATTCCGGGCTGGTGCCGTCCATAACCGCGGGCAGAGGGTCGGTGTTCGGCCGGCCGTCACCCCCTGTTTGGAAGAGGAGCTTGATATGGCTCGCCAAGGACTGTCCGCGTTTTTCCTGGTGCTGATCGCGGCCCTGACCGCCGGTGCGGCCTGTGCCACCGAGGGGGCGCGGCACGGCGCTTCGGTCAATGTCCTGGTGATGGGCGAGGACCACGACCGGGACAGCGTGCCGCGTTCGAGCCGGGTGGTCCGGCGCGTCATCGACATGCTGTCCGACCAGCTCACCGCCGAAGGTTTCAGCGTCTATGACGAGACCGCGATCGGGCTCGGCGAATTCGCCCATGGCCGGATCCGGCGCAGCGATCTGGAGCTGATCGAGATCGCCAAGGCCCAGACCAACCCGCCGATCGACGTCGTGGTGGTGTTCCAGCTCTATGCCCGGGCCCGCCCCAATGTCCAGCGGACCGCGACCGTGATCGAAAGCCGGCTGGCCGGCCGCATGCTCAACCCGCAGAGCGGCCGGCAACTCGGTGGCTTCGAGGTCGCCTCGCCCGACAGCTGGCGCGCGCCGCGGCCCTGCGCCTATGAATGCGTGCTCGAGACCGTCGGCGAGCACGCGCGCGACCTGGCGCGCGACCTGGGCGCGGTGCTCGCCCGGCAACTCGGCCACCTGGTCACCGCGTCGCGCACCGTCGCGGCCGGCCCGGCGCCTGGGACCGCGGTGGTGGTCGAGCCGCCGGCGCCGGCCGGGCTGGCGCGCGAGTATGAACTGGTCCTGGAAAACATGACCTATCAGGACGTGAGCGATATCGAAGAGTACGTGCGCATCTTCTCGGGCTATTTGAACCACCGGCCGGTCGAGCAGAGCTTTCGCCGGGTGGTGTTCTGGTACGAGACCCGGATCGACCCCGGTCACCTCAGCCGCAACCTGCGCCGCGTGATGGCGGAGCTGAGCATTTCGGCCCGGATCACGCTCGACGGCAACCGGTATGTGGTCGAGCGGATCAACCTGCGCCGGGAACGGCCCGAGGTCGGACGGGAAGGCTGGTAAGCGCGGCCTGTCGGCCGTGCGGGGGGCGCTGCCCCCCGCGCCCCCCGCAAGGGGGGCACCCCCTGGTGGGGGAGTGGAGGGCAGCGCCCCCGAAAACCTTAGACCAGGTCGATCTCGCTGGTTCGGTCGGTGAGCGCCTGGAAGACCGGGCCTGAACGGTCGATCATCGTCTGGGCACCGCCGTCGGTGTCGACCTCGAGCGCCAAGCGGAGCGGGGCGGCGCCGGCGCGCCGGATGATCAGGTGCCGCCGCCCGGCGCCCCAGTCCGCGGGCATGGCCAGCACCACGTAGATCTGGTCGCGGTCGGCGCGCGACGGATGCAGCCGCAACACCAGGTCGCCGGAGCGGCGCTCGCCGATCGGCCCGGTCGCCGCTGCCGCGACCCGCGGCAGGCGGGCTGACGCCAGCTTGTCCAGCAGATGGTCGAGACCGGCGCGCAGCCGCACATCCCCTGCGACGGCCGCCTCGATCCGGGCGTCGTCGCCGGCGTCGCTGCCGGTTGCATAGGCGAACAGGTCGGCGAACACCACCGGCCGGCGGTCGTCGTCCCGGTCGGTGCCGGCGCGCAAGGCGGCCAGCGTCATGCCGTGGGCAAAGAGCGACGCGGCCGCGGCGGTCAACGGATCATCGGGGTCGGTGCCGGTCATGGGGTGGCTTCCCTTGGCTGAAGATCATAGAGCTCGGCAAATCGGTCGGCAAATCGGCGCCGGTCGGTCTCGAACTGCCGGCGCCAATAGTCGTCCGGTGCGTCCGGCGCCTGCAGGCGGGCATGGCTGGCCGCGCTTTGGCCGAAACTTTCCAGGTCGCGGGCCAGTTGCAGCAGCAGCGGCGCGCCCTCGATGAAGGCGTCGGCCGGGACCGCGGGGTCGTTGAAGCCCTGCCGGCGCGGCGTCGCGCGGTCGGCGTCCGACAGCAACTCGGCAATCTCGGCGCCGCCCGCGTCCGCCGCGGTCAGGCGCGCGACCACGCCGCGCGCGACCGGATCACCCCGGCGTTGCAGCTGCGCCACGCACACCAGCGCGCGGCGCCGGGCCTCGACGCCGAGCCGGGCCAGCGTCGCCAGCCGATCACGGTACCCGGGCGTGTCGGCCGGGATGCGGTCGGTGCCGGCGGCCGGCGTGCGTTTGCGCTGCAATGGGTCGAACACCGCGCTGCGCAGCCAGGACAACGGCAGCCGGCCCGCCAGGGGCGCCAGATCATAGAGCGGGCGGGCCAATCCGGTCTCGGTGCCGGTCAGGAACTTGACCGCGACGGCCGGTTCGTCGGCCAGCCCCTGCAGCGGCGACGGCGGCGGCTCGCCGGGGTCCGCGGCGGACGGCAGGGCGCCGCGCACCGGGCGGGTCGCGTCGCGGACCGCCTGGTGCCAGGCCGACCCGTCGTCCGGCGCGTCCGGATCGTCGGCAGTGTCGATGTCGGCCGGGTCGATGCCGCCCGGGCCGACCGGCGCGGCGCGGACCTCAGCGGCCACGGTCCGCGCCAGAGCCCAGGCCTTGATGTACTCGTTGAAGGCGCGCAGCACGGTCGCATACAGGACGAAATCGCCGCTGCCGCGCTGGTCGTCGGCATCCGCGGCCGGGCGCGCGCACCAGAAGGCCAGAATGTCCTCGTCCTCGATCAGCGCCGCAAGATCTGCGTCGGGGCCGGCTGCGCCATGGCGCTTGCGAAGGTATCGGTGCAGATCGAAGAACTTTCGAACTTCCTGGGCTGTCGGCAGGTGCCGGTCGAGCGCCTGGTAGACCGCCCGCTGAACCGCGTTGGCGCTCTCGGACAGGATGGTGCGGCTGGCCAAAGGCCCGTGCACCGGGGCGAGCAGGCGATCCAGCTCGGGGTAGGGCACCAGCTCCAGGACCATCTCGAGCAACGCGGTCAGCTGGGGCATACGGGAAAAGGCGATCCGATAACGCCCATCGCCGTAGGTGAGCTCGATGTGGTCGGCCGCGACCACCAGCCCGCGCAAGCCGCGCGCACGTGCCGCTTGAGCGAAGTGGTCGGCGAAGATGCGCGCACGCACGGGACCCAAGCCCCAGAACACCCGTTCATACGGCGGTGGGTTCCCTGGTCTGGTCGCAGGGCGCGACACGCTCAAACCGGCGGCGCGCACAAGATGGCACAGCTCCAAGACCGGCGGGCCATAGTTGCGGAATACGATGGTGCGCAGGGCCCAATCGGTGTCGCCGGGGCGATAGCGCGGGCCGCTCGGCGTCACGCCATCCGCGACCGCGCTCAGGCGCGCGGCCAACTCCGAGCCACGGGTGCAGGCGTGGACCGCGTTGGTGGGTGCGAACATGCCGAGTGTCCTTGTTGCAGGCCGTGGCCGGTCAAGGGCGCCGCACTCCGGTTGCCCCCGAGGATGGACGGAACCGGCCCTCAATTGTCGCGCCGATGGCGAGCGCAACAAGAAAATCCCGCCATGGGGGGACGGGGCCGGGCTTTGGGGCGGCCGAACGGCCGCACGGGCGGGCGCGCCATCGGTCTACCCCACGTCACTCGCGCCGCGCCTGGTCGATCCAGGCGGCCAGCAGGCCCGCCAGCAGAACCGGTGCGCCGAAGCCCAGCAAATGGCTGGTGCCGGCGGCGAAGAAGGTCATCGGCTGGCCCATCACCGGCAAAAGGCCGAGCGGGTTGCTCCAACCGATCAGCCAATGGACCGCGAGCGCGGTCGCCAAACCCGACAGGGTGAAGCCGAGGAACGCGCCGAAACGCGGCTGAAAGTCCCGGTCGCCGGTAGGCCAGCTCAGGCAGGCGGCGCTGAGCCACAGCAGCGCCAGGAGGACCATCGCCTGCAGCGCGATCACGCCGGCGGCGGCGGCGACGCCGAAGCGCGCGATCAGGAACACCGCAATGAAATCATGTTCGATCGCCGGCAGCCGCACCTCGCGGCCGTTGACGCCGAAGGCGTGCGCCGGGTCGACCGCGAGCGGGCTCTCGGCGATGAGCTTCTTCGCCTGCAGGTGCTGATCACCGGTCACCGGATACAGGTCGGGGTCCTGCCAGATCGCCAGCCGGTCGATCCGGCGCGCCGTCTCGGACAGCTGCGGCCCGTCGTCGCCGATCCGGACCACCAAGAGCGCCAGCGCGAGCATCAGGCCGAGCACCACAAAGGCCGCCAGCGGCGGCGCCAGCGACCAGGCCGACACCGGTCCGAACCGGCGCGGCAGGGTCAGCACCGCCAACGACAGGTGCCCGAGCCAGACGAGCCCGACCAGGCCCAGGATCAGCACCGGCGACAGGTCGCGCACCGCGGCCAGCACCGCGACCATCGGTCCGACCAGGCCCAAGAGCGCCGCCAGCATGCGCACCATCACCGCAGGCCAGCGGGTGGCGCGCGACGACACGCCGACCAGATGGGTGAACCACGCCCCCAGCGCGGCCAGCACCAGCACGAACACCGCCTTGGCCGGCTCCGACGGCAGGACACCGGCGACGCCGCGCTCCGACCCACCGACCGCCAGCGCCAGCAGTCCGCCCAGGACCGCCAGCACCGGCAGCCAACGCAGCCCGACCCAGCCCGGCGCCGGATCGACCAACAGGCGCGCCGCCAGCGCCGCCAGCACCGGGCGCGGCAGCGCGGCCAGCCCGGCGGCCAGCACCGCGGTCGGGGGCAAGCAGACCGCCTGTTTCCAGACCAGGCCGAGCCAGCGGTCGTTGTTGCCGCCGGCGGCAAGCTGGAGCTGGGTCACCAGGCCGGCGCCGATCAACGCGGTCACCAGGCACCAGATCAGCCCGGCCAAGCCACGCAGGCGCCCGGTCAAGGCCAACACCAGTGTCGCCCCCAGCCACGCCAATCCGGCCAAGCCAAGCACGACCGCAAGGTCGAGCGTGTCGCGGTGCCCGACCACCAGTGCGAGGCCGACCAGCACGGCGACGGCAAACGGCGCCACCAGGATCGGCGGGCCCAAGGCCCAGCGCCGGCGCGGCGGCGTCGCCAGATAGGCCAGCAACACGGTCACGACCTGGATCACCAGCGCGCCGGCGACGACGGCGCGGTCGGTTGGCGAGGTCGCGTGCCAGACCGCGTCAAGCGAGGCGCCGGCGCCGATCCACGGCAGCACCGCGTACGCCCGCTCCTGTCCATGCGGCGGCGATGCGGCCGGCGGGCCGTCCAGCCGGTCGCGGTGCGCGACCGGCGTCAGGGTCAGCGTCGCGCCCGCCGCCGTGACCCGGTAGCGGGTGCGCCCGGCGATCATCATCCGGACGTCGTCCAGCGGCACCCACAGCTGGGCAAGGTCGCGATAGTCGGTGGTGCCGAGGTAGAGCGGCGCGTCCGCGGCGCCGGGCGCGATCCGGAACACGCCCGGGCGATGACGGATGCGGACCGCCTGCGACGGCAGGCCGGCGACCGCCCATCGCTGCGGGCAGGTCACCGCGCCGCCGAGCGTGAAGATGGTGCGCTCGGGCCCGAGCCACGGCAGCGGCAGCGCACGCCGCAGCCGGCCGAGCAGCCGCGCGCCCTCGGTCGAACAGCTTGGGTACAGCCGGCCGTCATCGGGGATCAGCCGGCCGGCGCGCCAAGTCACGCCGTGCCCGCTGTCCGTGTCGACCAGTTTGAGCGTGTCGTCGGTGACGGTCGCAACGCGGATCGACCGGCCGCGCATGGTGATCGTCTGGCCGTCTTCCAACCGCGCGCTGATCAAGGGCCAGCGGTCCCCCTCAGGACCGACCAGGACGACCCGCGCACCGTCGGGACCCGGCCCGATCTGCCAACCGGCCTCGGTGCGGCGGAGTTGGACCGGCTCGAACCGTCGCCCCGGAATTGGCCGCTGCCCGAGTGCCGGCAGGTCGAGCGACACCTGCTCGCCCACGGCGGCGGTCAGGGTCAACCGCTCCAGGCGCAGTCCGCCGGGTGCCTGGTCGATCGCCAGCCACACGGCGCCGGCGATCGCCGCCAGCACGGCACAGGTCGTCAGCAACCAAGCGCCAAGCTCCAGGAAACGGATCGCCGCGGCCGGCCGGTCGTCCCAGGGGGAGCTGTCGATCACCAGGGTCATGGGTCCGGACCTACGGGACGGTTTTCGGCGAGCGCCGCCAGAAGATCGCGGATGATCGGGGCGCACACCGACCCGCCGGTGCGGTGCGCGCCCGAGGCGTGGGTGACCATGCAGGCGAATGCCAGCGGGCGCGGCCAGGGATCGGCCTCGACCCAACCCATGAACCAAGCGGTGTTGCGCCGGGTTTCCGCGCGCCCGCCCGGGGTGATTGCCGGGGCGGCGCCCGCGGCATGGTCGGGCGGCGCTTCGATCGTCTCCCCGGTCCCGGTTTTGCCGAAGACCCGACAGCGCGCGCGGGCAAGCGGCGTGTCGTTCCACGCCGCGAACGCGCCGGCCGCCGTGCCGACCTCGGGCACCGCCTTCATGCCGGCACGCAAGGGCGCGAGGTCGACCGGGCCCAGCGGCTCGGCCGGCACGGCCGGCAGGGCATGGCCGTCCCAGCGCGCAATCAGGTACGGCCGCGGCACCGCGCCGGTCGCGATCGCCGCGGCGAGCCGGGCCAGATGGAGCGGGGCCGCCGCCGCGCCCTGGCCGATCGCGAAATTGGCAAGCGCGCTGGCGGCGCCGATCCGCCGCCAGCCCGGGCCGGTCTGCGCGGCGACCGCGACCAGGTCGCCGCGGACCGGTTCGGTGATCAAAATGTCGCGCAGAAAATCGACGCGCGCCGCCGGCCCGAGCCGACCCGCGGCTGCGCCGACCAGGTCGAGCGGCGCCAACAGCCCGAGCCGGCGCGCCGCCGCGACCAGGCGCGGCTGTGGCGGCGCCGGCCAAGCCGCGCCCGCGCGTCGGGCCCGCACCGCCCCGTCAAGGGCCCGTACGGCCTCACCGTCGAGCAGGTCGGCGAGACGGACAAAATAGACGTTCACGCTGTCGCGCACCGCGACCGCAAGGCCGAAGCGGTCGCTCGGTGGCGGCGGCTCTTCGGTGCACAGGGGATGGCGCAGGGTCTTGCCGGGGCGCAGGGCGTCGCCCAGCGTCAGGTGGCGGTGATCGACCCGGAAATTGCGGATCGGGGCGCCGTCCGGCGCCAGTCGGTAGGCATGGGCGTCGGTGGCGAGACCCAGGCACGGCAGGTCGCCGCCGTGGGTCGGCCGGCAACCGGCGATCATCGCCGCCACCCTCGGGTCCTGCGGCGCGCGCTGCAACGCCGCCAGCGCCACGATCGGCTTGAAGGTCGAGCCCGGGGCATGGTCGCGGTCGAGCCCCTGCCAGCCGAGCGGCGCCAACCGGTCACGTCCGGTCGGCGCGTGCGCGGAGGCGGCGATGTCCCAGGCATGCGCGCCGATCGGCACCGGCGGATGCTGTGCCACCGCCAGGACAGCGCCCTCTGCCGGATCGAGCACCACCACCGCGGCGCGCCGTCGCCGGCGGTTCGGGTCGGCCGTCGGGTCGAACAGGGTCGCCAGTTGCCGCGCCAGCGCGGTGCGTGCTGCCGCCTGGATGCGGCTGTCGATGGTCAGCGCGACCGTGACCGGGGCGTGCCGGTCGGCCGAAGGCCGGTGGCCGAGGATGCCGGCGAGCGCCCGCCGGTCGTCGAGGCCATGGCCGATCAGCGGCAGCAGGCCGAGGCGCAGCGCCGCCACGGTCGGGCCCCCGGCATCGAACACCGCCACGCCGTCGGCGCTGAGGATCCGGGTTTCGCCGGGCGGCGTGCGCTCCCAGCCGCGCCGCGTCAACGCCGGCGGCGCGTCGCCGGTCCGCGCGATCATCAGGCCCGCCACCGCAAGGTCCGGATGATGCTGCGGGATCAGCGACAGCGCCAGGTCGTGGCCGCCGGGCGGCAGCGCCGGCGTGACGATGGTGGCGGCCGGCGCGGCGTTCGCCGGACACGGCTCGGCCGGGCAACGCGGCGCGACCGTGCTGCCCGGCGGCAACTCGGTGACCGTGAGCAAGCCGATCACCTGGATCGTGACCGGTCGCGTGAGCGCCGGGACCAGCGTGGTCTTAAGCCGGATTTCCGAGTTGGCGTTGAACACCGCCCAGTCGCTCATCCCCGTCCGCAGTTCCTGGTTGACGAACCAGTGTCCGTGCGGCACCGGGATGCGCAACGGGGTCAGCCGGTGCCCGAGCAGGTCGGTCGCCTGCCACTGGTTCGGCTTGTGGCTGATCACCGGGCTTGGGTCGGCGCCCTCGGCCGGTCGGTCGTCGCGGACGGCGATGAAGCTGCGGGTGTCATTCCACAGCCGGATCTGCCGGCGCACCGCCCGGCCATTGGCGCTGCCGTAGAGCGCCTGCAAAAGGTCGCAGCGCCGCTGCCAGTCCGGGTCGTGCTCCGGCGATCGCCGACCGGCGAAGTGGGCGTCGGCCAACTCCTTGAGCGCGGCATCGCGCGGCGCCACGGCGAGCCGCCCGTCTGGCTGCACCGTGACCAGGCCGGTCGCCAGCAGGTCGCCGAACAGCCGCTCGTCTTCGGTTGCGTCGCTTGGCGGCGACGGGTTGTCGGCCCACTCGCGCAGCCGGTCGAGCCGGCCCCAAAAGATGGTCAGGACCAAAAGCACCGCCGCGACGCCGGCCAGAATCAGGGGCATGCGCATGGGGGGGCGCCTTCCGGTCCTGCTCCGCGGAGCGCCGGACGCCCCTGGAACCGTTGGTGGTCTCAAGGGCGTCCGGGTTCAGGGTTCAGGCCGCGATCTCGGCAGGTTCGGCCGGCGCATCCTGGCGCTGGAAGCGCACGAGGTAGCAGCCCATCAAAAGAAAGTCGCCCGGGGCGAGTACAAGCGCGTCCGCGCTTCCGGGGACCAGGGTCGCGACCAGGCGGTGGCCGCCGTCCAACCGCCACACCGGCGACCGGCCGTCCTGCATGGTCACGCGCAGCCCGTCTTCGTCGACCACGGCGCGCAGATGGTTGCGCGAGAGGTTGAGCTGTTCGATCGACGCCCCGGGCACCTCGTCGTGCGCGAGGCTTTCGGGCTGGGTCAAAAGGCCGAACTGGATCTTGCGCACCGTCGGGTCGCCAGGTCCTTCGCGACCGAGCGTGTGCTCGATACCGGGCTGCACGGCAACCGGTACCGGGGTCGGCAGGCGCAAGATGGCGTGGTAGCGTTCGCGCAGCTCCGCCGGCAACGGCAGGAACACCAGCGGCACCCCCACGATCATCGCCGGTTCCCCGGCCTCCGGATTGATCGGCGTCCAGTCGTTTTTGCCGGCACCGGCGACCCACAGGCCGGGTTCGTCGTTGAACCCGGCGAGATGGACGCACCTGCCGGCCGGCGCGCCGGTGCCGGGCTCGAGGCTGCCGTCGGCGGCGATCCGCAGGTGCCACTTGTTGACCGGGCTGGCGCGCCGGTCGATGCGCGGCAAGGCGATGCCGGTGGCTTCGAGCCGGCAGGGCGCCGGTCTGCCATCACCGGACGGTTCGTCGATCCGGGTGTAGTCGTCGAGGCTGATGGTCAGGCACGTCGGCCCCGGTTGTGTGACCACGGTGTCGGCGGCGCGCGGTTCCGGCGGTGCTGCCGGGGCATCTCGGCGGCGGCGCGGGATCGGGTCGACCTGCGGCATGTCGGCCGGGCGCCGGGCCCGCAGGCCGGCCCACCGGGACGCCGCTCCCGCCGCCGCCGGTCCGGCCCCGACCGTGTCGGCGCGCGCGGTGTCAAACTGGACCGACACCACCAGCTGTTCTTGGGCACCCGGACGGCTCGGCGGTTCGACCGCCTCGAAGGTCCAATGCAGCAGCTTGGGGTCGCTCTGGTCCTGCTGCGCCTCGACGTGGCGGCGGATCACCCGGCCGTCGCCGCTGCCGGTCTGGCCTTCGAGGTCGATCAGGATCCGCCCCTGCCCGTGATCGAACCACAGGTCGGGCAGGATCGGTGCCTCGTTCAGGTCCTGCCCCAGCAGCAGATAGAGCTGCTCGTCATAGACGCCGATCGCGCGCTGGCACAGCACCATCCGGTTGCTGCGGCCGATCTCATGGAAGCTCCACGAGGGCATGCGTTTCAGCTTGGCCCGGTCGCCGTTCACCACCTTCTCGATCGTGACCGAACCGATCAGCCGGTCGGCGGCCGACGGCACGAACACGGCGCGGCCGAAGCCGATCATCCCCTGATCGCGGCGCAGTCCGGGGTGCGGCACGCAGACGTAACTGACCTTGCGCCCCTTCTGCCACAGGTCGCGCCTGAAGGCCGCGGTGTGCATCGCCTCCAGCCGCCGGGTCAGCTGGCGGGTATAGATGCCGCCGCTCTCGTGGTCGTTTTCCCAGATTTCCTGGTTGATCCAGACAATCACGTCGTTAAACACCAAGGGACGCGGTGCACCGCGCCGGCTGGTTTCCAACTCGGCCAGGTCGGGCTGGGTGTGGTCTTCAAGCGCTTGGCGCAGGCGGTAGTCCGGATTGCCCAGTTCGTCCCGAATCTCGTCGCGGCGGGCGAAGACAGAGCTCGGCCGGTCAAAAATGCGGTCCGCGGCGTCTTCGGCCAGGACATTGGCGATCCCCGACAGAACCTGCGTGACCATGAGCTGCGACTTGGGCAGAGCCGGCTCGGGTCCGGCGGGTGCGGCGGCCGGGTCCGGGGTTCGGTCACGGTTGCGGGCGAACAGGTTCATCGGGCCTTCCTCCTGTGGTGGGGGTGCGGTCGGTTGGCGAAGGGCTACGGGACGGATCGGACCGCGCCGGGGGGCGGACAGCGGCGTGCCGCCAGCTGGCGCAGGGGCACCAGCAGATGACCGTCGGCGAGCGCGGCGGCAGCCTCGGCCAGGCTCTGGCGTTCGAGGCGCCGGTCCAGTTCGTCGAGGTCGATCGGCAGGCCGCGGCGGACCAGCACCGCCAGCGTCACCCGGCCGGGGTGCGGCGGCACGATCAGGGCGTGACACCAGCGCGCACCGGTTTCGAGCACCGCCCGGCTGCACGGCCGGCCCGCGACCGGGTGCGGTGGGTACGCCCTGGCACGGCGGCCCGGGTCCTCAAGCACGGCCAGCGGATGCAGCGGTCCGGGCCAGATCGGATCGTGGACATCAGCCGTGATCAGCAGCCGTTCGCCGGCTTCGAGCGCGAGGCTGCCGTCCGGGCGCCGGCACAGCGGCTCGGGCAGGTCACCGGGCGCGCCCGACCAGCGCACCACCGCGGCCGGGCGGTCCGGGTCCGGACCCGGCCACGTCACCGCCACCGGAAAAGCTTGCACCGCGACCACCAGCCCGCCGGCCAGCAGGGCCAGGTTGGGCAGATCAGCAATCCATGGTTGCGGTTGGCGCCGTCGGGACGACTGGCGCGGTGGCGCGCTCAGCCCGGAGGACCTGGCCGGTGCGCGCCGCGGCGCGGCGACCTCGACGGTCAGGGTGACCGACGCCGGCTCCGGGGTGCCGCAGGTCTCGGCGCGCAGGGAGACCCGGTGCCGGCCGCACCGACCCGCGATCGCCCGCGGCCAGTCGATCCGCCACAGGCCGTGGCCGTCGGGCCGTGCGTGGTCGCAGCGCATCTCGCCGCCGTCCCAACGCAGCACCAGCCAGCGGCAGTGAGTGTCCGGCACACCGGTGCCCGACACCTGGACGCGCAACGCTGCCGGGCGGTCGGGGTCGAGCCGGAGCGCGCCGCGCCGGCCGGCGTCCTTGACCTTGAGCGCCGCCCGCGGCGCCAACCTGCGGTCGAGCTGGTCCAGGATCGACCGCGACCGGTCGGCCAGGGCGGCCGCGGCCGGGCGGTCCTCAGGGGGGGCCGCGAGCATCGCAACCGCGAGGTCGCACAAAGCCTGGCGCGGCGCGCCCAGCGCGGGCAGCGACCGTTCGTCATACCCTTTGGCCGGGAGGGCCGCCGCGTGGTCGAGATCGATGGTGTCGGTGGTTGCGGGCGCGCCGGGATCGGCCGGCAGGGCACCGATGCGCGCCCGCAGCTCCCGGCGTTCGTCGTCGCTCAGGGTCGGTTCGCGATCGTGCCGCAGTCGGCGTTGGGACGACTGCAGCTCCGGCACGCGCCCGATCAGGACCTGGAACACGGTCACGCCGAGCGAATAGATGTCGCCGGCGCTCGGGTCGATCACATGGGTCGCGGGCAGCTCCCGGCCGCCGGTGCGGCGCGCCGCGAAGATCGCCTGGCGCAACTCCGGCGCCATGTAGTCCTCGGTAAAGCCGCCGACCGAGCGCGTCGCCTCTTCGAACAGTTTGACCGTGCCGAAATCCGACACCCGGAGCCGGCCGTCGCGGAACAAAAGGTTGGCGGGTTTGAGGTCGCGGTGCGCGACCCGGGCATAGGGCCGGGTCAACCGGGTCATGGCGTCCAGGGCGTCGGCGACGTCGCGCACCAGTGCCAGCACGCCGTGGAGCGTCCCGAAGGCGCGGCGCAGACGCGCCAGGTGCGCGGCGCCATCGGCCGGGCGGCGGTTTTGGTCGATCACGTCGGCCAGCGAGAAATCGCAGCGCTCCATGACGATCGCGGGCAGGCCGCGGTGCGCGCTTGGCCGCGCGACGGTGCCGTGATGGACCAGCGCGATCACGTTGACCTCGGCCGGGCGCGGGTGGCGGGCCTTGACGTCGGCCAGGAACTCGGCCTCGCGGGTCATGGTGTCGGCGGCGTCGTCGCGCGCGGCGGCGGTGTCGCCGATGCGGCGCGCGGTGTCGCGCAGCCGCTCCGGATTGACCAGCTTGATCGCGACGTCGCCATCGGGCGGACCAAGCGCGGTCCCGTCGCGGCGGCACGGCCGGGCCCGGAACACCACGCTGGTGCCGCCGGGCGCGCCCAAGCTGCCACACCCGATCCCGGGGACCAGCCGATAGGCCCGGCCATCGTCAAACACGACCAGATCGCCGCATTCCATCGCCCGTCTCCGTCCCGTAGCCGGTCGCGCAAGAGGTTCCCAGGTCCACTACGGGATAAGTGGAGAGGATGATGCGGTTTCTGTCGGCCCTGGCCGTGACCGGCTGTCTGCTGTCGGCATCCCCGGGGTTTGCGGCCGGCGAGCCTGCGATCCCCGGCATCGACCTGCCGGCGCGGCCGGCAGCCCCGCGCGGGGCCCGCGCCTTGATCGTGGGCAATGGCACCGGCTATCGGGCGCTGCCGCTCGCCAAGGCCGAGCAGGATGCGCGGTCGATGGCGGCGGCGCTCGCTCACCTGGGCTTTGCGGTGACCGTCGTGGTCAACGCTACGGCGGACCGGCTCGAGCGCGCGCTTGACGAGTTCGCGGCGGCGCTTGCGCGCACCGGCGACGACGGGCTGTTTTACTATTCCGGCCATGGCGTCGAACGCGGCGGCGCGCTGCACCTGGTGCCGATCGGCGGGTCGGACGATGGGTCGGACGATGGGTCGGACGATGCCCGGGCGATCGAGGCCCGCTATATCCTGCACCGGATGGCCCAGGTGCGCAGCGGCGTCGACGTTCTGATCCTGGACACCTGCCGGACCGACCGGGCCACAGGCGTCGCCGACGGCGACCGTCCAGCGGTGTCGGTCCCGGCCGACCGCCGGCGCAGCCTGATCGCCTATGCCACCACCAGCGGCGCGGCGGCGGGTGAGGGCGACCGGCCGCATTCGCTTTTCACCGAACACCTGTTGCGGTCGATGCTGGCCCGCCCGGGCGCACCGGCGTGGCAGGTGCTGAGCGCGGCGCAAGAGGCGGTCCGGCAGGCGGCCGGCGGGGTCCAGGTCCCGGAAATCGCCTCGACGCTCGGCGACGTCGCGTGGTCGTTCGGGCCGCCGGCCCGCACCGCGGCGGACGAGGCGCCGCGACCGCCGCC